>NZ_JBEYXC010000009.1:0-478585 GCF_040644695.1 Streptomyces sp. NPDC046909
AGGACGGGCGGGAAGTCGATCTCGCCCGCGCCGAGTTCGAGGTGCTCGTGGACGCCGCGCCGCATGTCCTCGATCTGGACGTTCACCAGATGCGGTGCCGCGAGCGCGACACAGTCGAGCAGCGGGAGCTCCTCGACGCAGTGGGCGTGCCCGATGTCGAGGGTGACACCGAACAGTTCGGGCTCCCCGAGCCTGCGCCGCAGTTCCAGTACGCGCTCCACCGTGTCGACGAACATGTACGGCTCCGGCTCGAACCCGAGCGCCACACCATGCTCGCGCGCGATCTCCAGCACCTCTTCGCAGCCGGCGGTCAGCCGCTTCCAGGCCTCGTCCTCCGGCATCCCCTCAGGCGCCGGGCCACTGCACAGATGCACGGCCGGGGCCCCCAGTTCGGCCGCGATCCGCACCGCCCGCCCCAGCAGCTCGACACGGCGCTCGGCACCGGCGACGGACATCAACGTGGGGTGGTGCTTCTGCCACGGATCCAGGAGGTACGGCGCCCCGGTCTCCACCATGACGCCCAGTCCGAGCCGGTCCAACCGCCGTGCCAGACGGTCGACTTGGCGGGGCAGGTCGGGCGCGTACGGGTCGAGGTGGCCGTGGTCGAGGGTGAGTCCGACGGAGTCGTATCCGAGGTCGGCGAGGACGGTCAGCACGTCGTCGAGACGGTGACAGGCGAAGCCGTTGGTGCCGAACCCGAAGCGGAGGGAAGCGGAGGGCGCGTCCTCGGATATCGCGCTCACGTCGGCGACACCTTCCGTGCCAGTCTGCGCGCCAGCGGATGCGCCGCGGCCAGTACACCGGCGAGGGCCGTCCCCCCGCCCCCTGCGGTGAGCGCCGCCTGGAGAGGCATGAGCGACATGATGCCGGTGCCGACGGCGTCCTGGACGTTGGTCGCGGACGGCTCACGTGCCGCACGTGCCTGGGCGGTGCCGTACGAGGAGAGGTATCCGAGCGCCCCGACGGCAGCACCGATGCGCGCCGCCCTGCCCCGCCCTCGTACACCGGGGAGTGCCGCGGCGGCCACGGCGGTCGCGGTGCTGCCCGCCAGCGTGGCGGCGGGCACCTCGCGCGGCGCACCCGAGACCTCATGCCGGCTCAGCGCCGTGACCGTGTAGATGTGCGCCCCGGTCAGCAGAGCGGCAGGCAGTGCGGCCGACCTGCGTCCGGGTTCCGCGCCGGCGAGGACGTTGAGCGCCCGGGCGCCCGCCATCGCGGCGGGGCCGGCGGGGGTGGACTTGAGGCCGAGGTCGTACGCCCAGATCAGTCCGGTCAGGGGCAGGGTCACGCCGAGTGCGCGCCGGCCGCCGGTCAGGGCGGCGAGGCCCAGTCCGGCGGCGGTCAGACCGCAGGCGGTGGCCAGCGCGGTGCGGCGGGCGACTCGCCCGGAGGGTATGGGGCGTTGGGGCCGCTCCACCGCGTCGACGGTGGCGTCCGCGTAGTCGTTGAGCGCCATTCCGGCCCAGTAGAGGGCGACGGACGAGGCCATCGTGCCGAGGACGCGGGGGCGAGGTGCCCCGGCGCTCGCGACGGCGCCTGCCAGAACGTCACCGGGCACGCTCAACGCGGCGGGGAGACGGACGAGTTGCGCCAGATCAGCGAGGCGGGGGGAGGAATTTCGGTTGTTCGGGCCGTGCATGATCGGACCCTACGCCCAATGCTTCAGTTTTGGACAACTTCTTACCGTCGCCCATGTGAAGAATTTGTGCGCAGGGTGTGCCGCCCGCCGACGTCGCGTGAACTACTCGGGAGGCGTCGGTGTGTCATGTGTGCGGTACATCGCCTGTACGTCCAGCTCCAGTTGGACCGTGGGACCGACCACCGCGATCCCCCGGGCCAGCATGGACCGCCAGTTGAGGGTGTAGTCCTCGCGATGGAGTTCCGCCTTCGCGAGCGCGGCGCACCGAAGCTCCTCGCCGTAGCCGCCGTTGACCATGCCGAGGTAGGTCGTGTCCAGCGACACGGAACGGCTCACGCCGTGCATGGTGAGGGTGCCCAGCAGCGACCACTTGCTGCCGCCCCGGTAGGCGAAGCGGGTGCTGCGGAAGTCGATGTACGGGAAGTGCTCGACGTCGAGGAAGTCCGCGGACCGCAGATGGGCGTCCCGGGTGTTGTTGCCGGTGGTGATGCTCGACGCGTCGATGCGGACGTGGACACGGGAGTCGGCGATGTCCTGGGTGACCTGGATGCCGCCCTCGAAACGTTCGAAGCGGCCGTGCACATGGGCCATGCCGACGTGCTTGGCGATGAACCGGATCGCGGTGTGCGGCGGGTCGAAGAGCCAGGTGCCGGGGACCGGGAGTTCGGCCTGCCGGGCGGGCTGGAGCCAGACGCGCTGCGAGAGCAGTCCAGCGTCGGCGACGACGTCGACGGTCTCGCGGTGCGGCTCAAGGCCCTCGGCCACGATCATCACGCTGTAACTGCCCGGCGGCAGCGCCGCCGTGAACAGCCCGTACGGATCCGTGGTGCCGCGTGCCACGACCTGGTGGCCGCGGAGTTCCGTCACCGTCACATCGGCACCGCCGAGCGGCTGGTTCACCGGGTCCAGCACCTCGCGGCACACGACACCCGCGCCGGCCGGGACCGGCAGCGCGAGGCCCGCGGCGCCTCCGGAGGCATTCCTCAGTCGCCGCCGGAGCAGTCCGAGGGGCATGGAAATCACCTTTCGATCGTGGAGTTCAGCTGGGGCCGGTCGCCCTCGTACGCGGCTCTGAGCACGTCGAGCACACCCTCCTCAGTGATCTCCCTGGGATTGGGGTAGGCCTGTCCGACCGCCATGCGTGCCGCCACCGCCAGATCGGCCTCGGCCAGGCCGAGTTCGGCCAGCGAGCGCGGCACACCGGCGCCGGCGGCGAGGTCCCGCACCGCCCCGGGGACGTCGTCCGCGTCCAGGGCCCGGCCGAGCGCCGCCATGGCCTCGGGGGCGGCGGGCGCGTTGTACGCGAGGGCGTACGGCAGGACCACGGTGTGGGTCTCGGCGTGCGGCAGGCCGAAGGTGCCGCCGAGGACATGGCACAGCTTGTGGTGCAGGCCCATGGTGGTAGCGCCGAGCGCGGCACCGCACAGCCAGGCCCCGTAGAGGGCCCGGCCGCGGGCGTCCAGGTCCCGGGGCGCGGCGGCGAGCGCGGTCAGGGCGCCCGCCATGGCCCGTACGCCCTCCTCGGCCGTCAGCGACACGAGCGGGGAGGTGTCCGGGGCGTAGAGGGCCTCGGCCGCGTGCGCGATCGCGTTGACACCGCTGGTCACGGAGAGGGCCACGGGCAGGGACAGGGTGAGCTCGGGGTCGTAGACGACCGCGCGCGGCAGGACCGCCGGGTCGCGGCCGGTGCGCTTGGCGCCCCGCTCGGTCAGGCCCCACACGGGGGTCATCTCGGAGCCTGAGTACGTCGACGGCACGGCGAGCAGCGGCAGCCCGGTGCGCAGCGCGATCGCCTTGCCGAGCCCGATCGCGGAACCGCCGCCCACGGCCACACAGCCGTCGGCCCCGCTGTCCCGCGCCACCTCGACGGCCCGCTCGGCGACCTCCACGGGGACGTGCATCCGCGCCTCGGCGTGCAGCCCCGCGCAGGCGGCGCCGAGCGCGTCCGCGACGCCTCGGGCCGCCTCCTCGCCACGCGGTCCGCAGACCACCAACACCCGGCGCAGCCCGAGCCGTTCGGCCTCGTCGGGGACCGCGGTCAGCGCGGCGCCGGGCCGCAGGACGACCCGCATGGGCTGCGCCTCGTGCACGAACTCCCTCACGAGCGCACCGAGGTGAGCACGAGGTCGAAGCGTGCGTGCCGGAACGGGTTCGGGATGCCGAACTCCCGTGCCAGGGACGGGTCGTCGGTCTCGGTGAAGTCCTGGACGAGGCTGTGCTTGACCGCGAACACCGCGTCCGAGTCGAGGTAGTCGGTGCCCGCCACGAAGATGTGCGTGGTGAGCGGCGCGTGGCCCTCGGCCGTGGCGATGAAGTGGATGTGGGCCGGGCGGTAGGGGTGTCGGCCCGTGGCCCGGAGCAGTTCCCCGACCGGGCCGTCGGTGGGGATGGGATACGGGCTCGGCACGCAGGTGCGGAACCGGAAGCGGCCCTCGTCGTCCGCCGTGAACAGCCCGCGTCCGTTGCCCGCGGGCTGGATCTCCGGCTGCTGGACGTCGTAGAAGCCGTTTCCGTCGGCCTGCCAGACGTCGATGACCGCACCCGGCAGCGGGGTGCCGTCCGCCGACAGCACCCGCCCGCTGACGACGCACGGTTCGCCGCCGCCCACCAGGTCGATGTTCGCGCCGAGTTCACGGACCGGGGACTCGGTCATGTGGAAGGGGCCCAGGACCGTGCTCTCGGTGCCGCCCTCGGCGCTGTTGATCGTCTCGACGAGCATCGAGACGCCGAGCACGTCCGACAGGAGGATGAACTCCTGCCGGGTGTCCGTGCAGGTCTGCCCGGTGGCCGTCAGGAAGTCGACGGCCTTCTCCCACTCCGCCATGGTCGGCTCGGTCTCGCGGACGAAGGCGTGCAGATGACGGGTGAGGGCGGCGAGGAGTTCGCGGAGGCGGGGGTCGGCGGTCTTCTCGAAGGCGGCGACGACGGCCTCGGTGTGCTCGGCGGTCATCAGGCGTGCCCGAGGATCCGCCGCACGGCCTCGGTCAGGACGCGCTCGGCGTCCGCCCCGGAGGCGGCCGTGGTCGCGTGCCGGAAGGCGACGTACCCGTCGGGCCGAACGAGGAGCGCTCCCCCGTCGGCGATCTCGCTCAGCCGCGCCCAGTCACCGTACGGGTCGTCGTACTCCTGCCCGGGTCCGATGACGACGCCGGCGATCTCCAGGTCCTGTGCCTCGGCCGCGCGCAGCCAGTCGGTGCCACCGATGCCGGTGATGAGCGTGAAGCGGCCCTGTCCGACGGTGTCGAGGGTGGAGAGGGTCCGGGTGCCGGAGGTGATCCAGGCGTGCGGGAGTTTGGCGCCGGGGCGGGTGGTGGGCTGGTGATGGAGTTCGGGGTCGCGGTCGAAGCCGGGGTCGTCGGTGCCGTCGGGGACGATCGCCTCGGAGGTGTAGCGCTGGTTGAGGTCGACGCCGTGCGCGTTGAACTCGTACGTCTTGAAGGCGATGGCCTCGCGCAGGCGTGCCCGCTGCTTCTCGGCCGCCTCGGTGGCGTCCTTGCGGGCGGCGATGTTGGCCCACAGCTGCTCGGGGGTCTGCGGGGAGAGGCCGTCGAGGGCCTCGAAGATGGGGGCGGTCTCGCCGATGGACTTGTTGGCGCGGGTGACGATCTGCCGGCCGATCGGGGCGCGTTCGGCGGTGTAGGTGTCGAGGAGCTTCGGGGAGGCGGCGCCGTCGAGGACGAGCTTGAGCTTCCAGGCCAGGTTGTAGGAGTCCTGGATGGAGGTGTTGGAGCCGAGGCCGTTGGACGGCGGGTGGCGGTGCGTGGCGTCGCCGGCGCAGAAGACGCGGCCGTTGGAGTAGGTCTCGGCGTACATCTCGTTGACGGTCCAGGCGGAGGACGACTTGATGGTCACCGGGATGTCGTCGTCGCCGACCAGCTGGCGGACGATCGACTCGGCGTATTCGGTGGTCAGGTCGGGGGCGCCCGCGGTGACGTCGTAGCCCCACACGATGAGCCACTCGTTCCAGGGCCGGACGCAGCGCACCAGGCCCGCGCCGATGCCGCCGACGGTGGCGCCGGGGGCGAGCACCCAGTACAGGGTGGAGGGGCGGTGGGCGGTGTACTTGCTCAGGTCCGCGTCGAAGACGATGTTGATGCTGCCGGCCACGCCCATCTGGCCGCCCATCGGCAGCCCGGCGTCCTCGGCGACCTGGCTGCGGCCGCCGTCGGCGCCGATCAGGTACTTGGCGCGGATGGTGTACTCGTCGCCGCGCAGCCGGTCCTCGACCGTGACGGTGACCCCGAAGGCGTCCTGGACGAAGGACTTGTAGACGGTGCTGAAGCGCAGGTTCGTCCCGCGCGCGACCGCCGCGTCGATGAGCACCGGCTCCATGAGGTGCTGGGGCATGTCGCACATGCGGGTCGGGCTGGCGAGTTCGTGCGCCGCCTGGACGAGCGGGTCGTTGCCCCAGGAGCGGACCCGGCCGAGCTCCTCGCCGGCGAGGCTGGTGCAGAAGGTCGTGTTGCCCATGAGGTGCTGCGGGGTCGCCTTCGCGACGACCTCGTCCTCGACGCCGAGGTCACGCAGCACCTCCATGGTGCGCTGGTTGGTGATGTGCGCCCTGGGGGTGTCGGCGAGGCTCGCGTAGCGGGTGACGACGATGTTGGGTACGCCGTAGGTGCTCAGGGCGAGCGCGGCTGCGGCGCCCGCGGGACCACTGCCGACGATCAGTACGTCGGTCACGACATCGGGCTCGACGGTGTGCACGGGGGACGCTCCAGGGAATGAGAAAAGGCACCGACTGTTCAAGATCATGAGTCCGGAAGTCGGAACACGGGTGTCTCAATAAGAGACAGACCCGGTGGTTGTTGCGCATTCAACCGTTCCCCGTAGGGTGAGTGGTGCCATGACCACCGCAGAGCGCCCCATCACCCGCCCCACCCTCACCTCGCTGCGCCAGGCCCGCGAGCTGTTCCTGCGGGGGCACCGGCTCCCGGACGGGGTGCCGGAGGACGTTGTCGCCGCCTGGAAGCGTGCCCGGTTCTTCGGCGTACGACACGACGTACGGGAATCGGCCCCCGCCGTCTCACCGCCCGAGTCGCCTCTCCTCGCCGCGGCCCGGCCCGTGCTGGAGCGCATCGCCCCCACGCTCGGCGGCGGACAGAGCACGCTCCTCCTCACCGATGACCGGCCGCGCGTCCTGTGGGCCACCGGATCCATTCCGGCCCACCTCCACCACGACCTCTCCGAACAGGCGGTCGGGCACAACAGCGCGGCCCTCGCACTGCACACCCGGCGCCGCGCCGAGGTGCACGGGCCCGAGCACTTCCTCGACCTGTGGCAGGACATCTCGGCGGTCAGCGTGCCGGTGCGGTCGCCGGAGACCGGGCAGCCGCTGGGCACGGTGACCGTGTCCTCGGGGCTGTGCGCCGAGTGCGGTCCGCATCCGGGGGCCCCGCTCGCCGAGGCCGCGGCGACGGCCGTGGAGGCGGAACTCCTCGCGCGGTCGCGGACGGTGGAGCGCGTGCTGCTGGACGCCTATCTGCGGGCGGCCGGGGAGCACGGACGGGCGGTCGTGGCGCTGGACGGCCGCAACCGGCTGGTGAGCGAGACCGCCGGGCGCTGGCTGTCGCCGGAGGAGCTGGCGGCGCTGGAGCGGCGAGCCGTCGCGATGATGCGGGCGGGGACTCAGACGCCGGTAAGGCTGCCGGAGGGCCCGGGGCGGGCCGCCACCCTCATCCCCGTGCACCGTCTGGGCTCGGTCGTCGGCGCCGTCGCCGTGCTGGAGCCGGTGGAGCCTGTGGAGCGGACGCCGGTGGCCTCGATGCCGCGAACCGGTGTAGGGCTGGCCGGACGGTCGGTGCCCTGGCGGCACGCGGTCGGCCGGGCGCTGGAGTTGGCCGGGTCGGCCGAGCCGCTGCTGCTGGTGGGCGAGCGGGGCACCGGGAAGACCTCCCTAGCCCGGGAGCTGGCCTCGGACCCGCTGATCACGGACGCGGCGGAGTCCGAACTCGGCCCCGAGCTCGACGCGTTGCTGAACGGCCGCCCGCTCCTGATCCGGCACGCCGAACGCCTCACCCCGTCCGACACCGCGACCCTGAACTCGCTGCTCGACACGCGTCCCGGTGTCCCCCTGCTGGCCACCTACACCCCCGGAGCCACTCCGGGCCCGTGTCTGCAACGGCTCCTGGACACCCTGGCGGCCCGCTCGGTGACACTCCCGGCCCTGCGGGAACGCCCGGACGACATACGGGTGTTGCTCACGGCCCTGAGCCCCGGTCCGCCGCCGGGACAGCCGCCGCTGACCTGGACGCTGGACGCGCTGCGCGCCCTTGAGCAGCATCCATGGCCGGGGAACGTCACCGAACTCGCCCATCTGGTAAGGGCCTTGGCCGAGCATCGGCGGGCGACGGGGCCGGTCCGGCGTACCGAACTGCCCGACCCCGTACGCGAGGGACCCGCGCCCCGCCCGCTGACCCCGATGGAACGGGCGGAGCGCACCGCGATCCTGGAGGCCCTGCGCCTGCACGGCGGCAACAAGGCCCGTGCGGCGATGGCCCTGGGGATCGGCCGGGCCACGCTGTACCGGAAGCTGCGGGGTTACCGGGGCTGAGGCCGGTACAGCGCACCCCTTTGCCCTACGGGTAGTTCACCAGGTTCGCCACATTGGTCGAGGAGTTGGACGGGCCTCCCCGGTCGTTGATGACGTGCCGGATGGTGCCGGTGCCGCCGAGGGAGACGGTCACCATGTTCTGGAAGCGCACGTTCGGGGTGTTGGGCACCTCGAAGGCGTGCTCGGCGGTGACGCTCGGGTCGACGTTGAAATAGCAGTAGCTGCCGAGTCCGTAGGCCTGGTGGCTGGTGACCGAGTTCGCGACCTTGTACGCGGCGTAGCCCTGGGTGGAGCCGTTCATCCAGGCGGCCTGGTTGGGCGGGTCGTAGGGCATCTCGTTCTGGTAGAAGTACGTGCGGCCGCCGTTGCCGTTCCAGATGGTCTGGTGCTTCTGGTAGTGCTCGACGAACAGGCCGTACATCGTCACGTCGTCGCCGTTCACCACGAGCCCGGTGTCGGCGGTGTTGGTGTTCCAGCCGATGCCACTGCCGTGGTCGCCGCGCCAGATCCACATGTGGTCGCCGATGACGTCGTCGCTGTTGACGACGAGGCTGGTGGTCGCCTTGCCCACGGCCGCTCCGCCGACGCGGAAGTACACGTCGTGCAGGGAGCTCGGGTTGGCCGCGTGGTCGGCGGCGGCGCCGGCCGGGCCGAGTTCCACGAGGGTCTGCGAGTTGGTGGTGCCGGCGTCGAAGAGGACGCCCGCGAGTTTCACTCCGTCGACGTCGGCGACGCTCATGGCGGTGATGCCGTTGTCGGGGATGAAGGTGGCGAGGCCGAGTCCGAGGACGACGGTGTCGGCGCGGGTCACGCGCAGGGTCTGGTCGAGGTGGTAGACACCCGGGGTGACCAGGAGGTTCTTGCCCGCGGCCAGGGCGGCGTTGATCTGGGCGGCGGTGGCGCCCGGCTTCACGACGTAGAACTGGTCGATGCCGAGCGAGGTGCCCGCCGCGGTGCCGTTGGCCCAGGTGGTGGCCGAGGAGTTGGTCCGCACGGACGGGACGAACACCTTGTAGGCGCCCGCGGAGTCGACGTACAGGAAAGGCTTCTCGCGGACCGTCGGGGTCTGGTTCACCGTCGTGTAGGGCGGGTTGGGGAAGCTGTTGCCGGGCACGCCCTGGCTGCCGACGAAGACCATGTTCCAGTTGGACCCGGACCAGCTGCCGAGCTGGGAGTTGCGGGTCAGCCACTGTTGCTGGCTGCCGGAGCGGACCTGGCCGTCGATCTTGGTGTCGGCCATGAACCCGCCGCTCGACCAGCCGCCGTCGCTCAGCTCCAGGTCGCCGCGGACATGCATCCGCCGGTAGCCGGAGGCCTGCGAGACGGCCCAACGGTCGGTGCCGCCCGTGGGGTTGACCGAGAGGTTCTCGGCCCCGCGCCAGAAGTTCTGGGTCGCGTTCTGCGGCGGGAACCAGTCGGCCTCCACGTGCACGGCGCCGTTGATGGTGACCGAGTCGGGTGACTGGCCGAGGCCCAGGACCTGCGTGTAGAAGCCGACGTTGACGTCGTTGCTGTAGGTGCCGGGCTTGAACATGACGGCGTAGCGCTGGGAGCCGAACTGGTTGGTCTCCTGCTGCTGGAAGATCTGGTTCAGGCGGCTCTGGATGGTGGCCGACGGCATCGACGGGTCGAAGACGACGACGTTCGGGCCGAGGTCGACGTCCCCGGGGGCGGTGCTCACCGGGGCGACCTGGAAGCGCTGGGCGGCCGTGCCGTTGCAGGTGTACTGCACCAGCTGGACACTGTCGGCCGTCGAGGCGGACGGGACGTCCAGGCACTTGCCGCTGTTGCGGTTGACGAAGTGGTACGCGCCGCCGCCCTCGTCGACGGCCTGCCACTGCTGGTTGGTGCCGCCGCCGTACGTCCACAGGTGCACGGCCGCGTTGTCCGCGGTCGACACATCGCTGACGTCCACGACCTGCGCGGCGTCGTTGCGGTTGTTGATCCGCACATAACCGTCGCTGGTCGAGGTGAAACTCCACTGCTGGGCGGTGGTGCCGTTGCAGGTGTACTGCTGCACCGCGGTGCCGTTGACGGTCGCGGCCGAGCGGGCGTCCAGGCACTTTCCGCTGCCGGTGTTGACCACCGTGGCCCAGCTGGTGGGGAGGGCGGCGGCCGCCTCGGTGGGCTGGAGGACGGTGAGCACCGAGGCGACGGTGGCCGCGGTGACGAAGGCGATGGCTGGTCTGGGGAGTCGGAGCACGTCATCTCCGGTTCTGGTGGGGGGCGGCGGGGACTTAGTTCACTGCGTGATTTAAGAAGTGAGAGATGGACATGTCAATAGCTTGGTGCAGACCAGGGCCGTGACCTTCGAAAGTTTCGAGAAATCAACCAACTCTTTCGGAAACCCGGGTGGCTGGCGCATAGTGAGGAGCTGTTCAACGGCGTCGGGCAAAGGAACGGGATGACGCAGAAGAAGGCCCTGGTGGTCCGCGGCGGATGGGAGGGGCACCGGCCGGTCGAGGCGACGGAGCTGTTCGTGCCCTTCCTCCGCGAGAACGGATACGCCGTCCGTATCGAGGAGTCGACCGAGGTCTACGCCGACCGTGCCGAGATGGCCGGCACCGATCTCGTCGTGCAGTGCGTGACGATGTCGGAGATCGGCCCCGAGCAGCTGGCGGGGCTGAGCGCGGCGGTCGTCGCGGGCACCGGGTTCACCGGCTGGCACGGCGGGATCGCCGACTCCTTCCGCGCCTCCTCCGACTATCTCCACCTGGTGGGCGGCCAGTTCGCCACCCACCCGGGCAAGGAGCCGTGCGAGCGCCAGGGCGGCGAGGCGGACAACTTCCTGCCGCACACCATCGAGTTCACCGAGCTGGGCCGCAAACACCCCATCACGGAGGGCATCGAGGACTTCGAGCTCACGACCGAGCAGTACTGGGTGCTGCACGACGACCTGATCGACGTACTCGCCACCACCACCCATCCCACCCGGAGTTGGCACCCCTGGCACCGGCCGGTCACCGCACCGGCGGTCTGGACCCGGCAGTGGGGCGCCGGACGGATCGTGGTGACGACGCCGGGGCACAGCCTCGACGTCCTGGAGAACCCCAACGTCCGTACCGTGATCGAGAGGGGCATGCTGTGGGCGACGCGCACCGCATCGGCGTCGTAGGGCTCGGGGTCATCTCCCGCGCGTACCTCGACACACTCATCGGCCGTCCCTCGGTACGCGTCACCGCGGTCGCCGACCTCGACGCCTCCCGGTCGGCCGCGGTCGCCGCCGAGTTCCCCGGCGTCCGGGCGCTGTCCGTCGAGGAGTTGCTGAGCAGCCCCGACGTGGACACCGTCCTCAACCTCACCGTCCCCGCGGCGCACGCCGAGATCGCCCTCGGCGCGATCGCGCACGGCAAGCACGTCTACGGGGAGAAGCCCCTGACGGCCGAACTCGCCGACGCGCACGCCGTGTTGGAGGCCGCGGCGAAGGCAGGCGTGGGCGTAGGGTGCGCGCCGGACACGGTTCTGGGCACCGGGATCCAGACCGCGCGGGCGGCGGTGGAAGCGGGCCGCATCGGGCGCCCCTTGTTCGCCTCGGCCGTGATGGTCACCGCCGGGCACGAACGCTGGCACCCCCACCCGGACTTCTACTACACCCCCGGCGGCGGACCGCTGTTCGACATGGGCCCGTACTACCTGGCCTCGCTCGTCCATCTGCTGGGTCCGGTGCGCGCCGTGACCGGGGCGTCCAGCCGGCTGCGCACCGAGCGGGTCATCGGCTCCGGCCCGCGCGCGGGCGAGCGGATCCCCGTCGAGGTGGACAGCCATGTCTCCGGAGTCCTTGAGCATGTGGGCGGCACCCTGACCACGCTCACCACCAGCTTCGACGGCGTGACCACGACGGCGGCACCGATCGAGGTGCACGGCGAGACCGGCACCCTCACGGTCCCGGATCCCAATCAATTCGACGGCGAGGTAAGGCTCTTCGGGCTGGGCGATCCCCAGTGGCGCACGCTCCCGCCGTCGGCCGGATACGTCGAGGGCTCGCGCGGCGTCGGCCTCCTCGACTTCGTCGCCGCCGACGGCGGGCGGGCACCGCGCGCAGGCGGTGAACTCGCCCTGCACCTCCTGGAGACGATGACCGCCCTCCTGCGCTCCTCGGCCGAGGGCCGCCGCATCGAACTGACGACGTCGACGGAGGTGCCCGCCGCCGTACCGCTGACGACCGCACGGGAATGGCGGGGCTGACCGGTCTCAGTCCACGGGCCAGGTGTGTGCGGCGGCGTTGAGATGCATGTAGTCCATGTAGGCCATGGTCATCCGCCGCAGCGCCTCCCCGCGCTCCGAGACCCCGGCCTTCTCCAGGTGGTGCACCGTCTCCGCCTGCCACACGGCGCCGTTGCGGGCGGTGACACAGCGCTGCTCGATGATGCCGAGCAGGGGTTCGCGCCACTCCGCGTCCATGCCGGCCAGCTCCAGGCCCCGGTGGGCCAGGGGCAGCAGCCGCCGCAACACCAGTTCCGTGACCGGGACTTCACCCACGCCGGGCCAGTACAGACGGGCGTCGATGCCGTCACGGGCGGCGGCGTGCAGGTTCTCCTCGGCGACGGCGAAGGACATCCGGGTCCACACCGGCCGGTCCTCGTCGACCAGGGCGCGGGTGAGGCCGTAGTAGAAGGCGCCGTTGGCGATGATGTCGGCCACGGTGGGTCCGGCGGGCAGGACCCGGTTCTCGATGCGCAGATGCGGACCGCTGTCGGTGACGGCGTAGACGGGCCGGTTCCAGCGGTAGATCGTGCCGTTGTGCAGGGTCAGTTCGCCCAGTTGGGGAACCCCGCCGGCGTCGAGGGTGGCCTGCGGGTCCTCCTCGTCGCACAGGGGCAGCAGCGCCGGGTAGTAGCGCACGTTCTCCTCGAAGAGGTCGAAGACGCTGGTGATCCACCGCTCCCCGAACCACACCCGGGGCCGTACCCCCTGGGCCTTGATCTCCTCGGGGCGGGTGTCGGTGGCCTGCTCGAACAGCGGGATACGGGTCTCGCGCCACAGTTCCCTGCCGAAGAGGAAGGGTGAGTTGGCCGCGAGGGCGATCTGTACGCCGGTGACGGCCTGGGCGGCGTTCCAGTAGTCGGCGAACTCCTTGGGCGCGACCTGGAGATGGAACTGGGTGCTGGTGCAGGCGGCCTCGGGGGTGATGGCGTCGGCGTACATCGCCAGCCGCTCCACCCCGTCCACCCGGATCCGCAGGTCCTCGCCGCGCGCCGCGAAGATCTGCTCGTTCAGCAGCCGGTAGCGCGGATCGCCGGACAGGGCGTGCTCGCCGACGTCCGACTCCGCCAGCGTCGGCAGGATCCCGACCATGATGAGATGCGCGCCCACGGCCGCGGCGCGTTCCTCGGCGTGGTTGAGCGCGTCCCGGATCTCCTGCTCCCAGGCGCCGGGGCCGCCGGCCATCAGCTCCCGGGGCGGGATGTTGATCTCCAGGTTGAAGCGCCCCAGCTCGGTCGACCAGGCGGGATCGGCGATGGCCTGGAGCACCTCGGTGTTCCGCATCGCCGGGAGCCCGCCCTCGTCCACCAGATTGAGCTCGATCTCCAGCCCGACCTGGGGACGCTCGCTCTCGAACCCCGACTCGCGCAGCATCTGCGCCAGCACGTCGAGGCAGGTGTGCATCTTGTCCCGGTAGCGTCGACGGTCCTCGCGTGTGAACACCAGGGCCGGCACATCACGTCCCATCGCGCCCTCCGAGTCCCCTCGGCGGATGTCTCCCCTCCAGCCTCGCACCTCGGGCCCGCCCCGCACAGTCGGAGTGCCGTTGTCAGTGCCCGGGGCTAATCTCCGCACAACCGGGTTTCTGTCCCTTTCAGGGAGGTTTTCATGGGCTCTCGACTCAATCCGTACATCAGCTTCGGCGGTGACGCCCGGCAGGCGATGGAGTTCTACAAGGAGGTCTTCGGCGGCACGCTCGAACTCAACACCTACGGCGCCTACGGCGACGCCGACGCTCCCGAGGCCGACAAGATCATGCACGGCATGCTGGAGACGACCGGCGGCTTCACCCTCATGGGCGCCGATGCCCCTCCCGGTATGCCGAGCACCCCCGGGAACAACATCACCGTGTCCCTGAGCGGCGACGACGCCGACGATCTGCGCGGCTACTGGGAGAAGCTCTCCGCGGGCGGCTCGGTCTCCGTCCCCCTGGAGAAACAGATGTGGGGCGATGTGTTCGGCATGTGCACGGACCGCTTCGGCATCCCGTGGATGGTGAACATCAGCGAGTAGCCGACTCCCGGCGCCACTCCGCCCGGCCACCGCCCAGGCCCGGCGGTCGCCCCGGAATCGGCCGTACGCCGCTCAGGCCGCCGTTTCCGGGGCCGGACCGCTGGTCCCCCGCACCACCAGCTGGGGATCCAGCACCGCCTCCCGCGGCTCCGACTCCGGCTTCTCCAGCCGCTCCACGGCGAACCGCACGGCGTGCTCCGCCATCAGCACGGCGTCCTGGCGTACGGTCGTCAGCCCGATCGGCATCAGATGGGAGAGGTGGCTGTCGTCGTAGCCGACGACGGACATGTCCCGCGGAACCTCCACGCCGGCCCGCGTCAGCGCCATCAACAGGCCCATGGCGCACCGGTCGTTGCCCGCGAGAACCGCGGTCGGCAGCGGCAAGCCCTGATCGCGCTCCGCCACCAGCAGACGGCCCGCCTCGATGCCGGCCCGCTCGTCGTGCTCGCCGGGGATGACCCGCGCCTCGGCCTCAAGCCCGTGCCGCCGCATCGCCGCCCGGTAGGAGCGGCGCCGGTCGACCGAACCGGGGCCGCGGCCGCCGTCGATGTGCACGATCCGCCGGTGGCCCAGCTCGACGAGATGGTCCATGGCCTGCCGGACGCCCTTGCCCTCCGCGCTGTGCACGAAGTCCACCCGGGCCTTCGGCACCCGGCGGCTCACGGACACGGTGACCACGCGCTGCCCGAGCTCGTCGAGGAAGGCGGGCTCGGCGAAGGAGCCGAGCAGGATGACAGCCTCGCAGCGGTGGCTGAGCAGCGCCTCCACGGCCTTCTCCTCGCTGCGGGCGGGCGTGGCGCCGGACAGCAGGACCTCATAGCCGAGGTGCTCGGCCTCGGGGTAGATGCCCTCGATGAGGTTGGTGTGGAAGGTCTGCTCCAGGTTGAACATCACGCCGAGCGTGCGGCTGCGGCCGCGTGCCAGGAGCCGGGCCGCGCTGTCGGGCCGGTAGCCGATCTCGTCGGCGACCCTCAGCACCCGCTGCCGGGTCTCCTCGCTCGCCCCCGGCTGATTCCGGAACACGATCGAGACGAGCGCCCGCGAGACGCCCGCCTTCTCGGCGACGTCCGCCATCGTGGGCCGCTGCCTGCCCGATGCATCCACGTGTGAGACCCTCCGCCGACCGGCTCCGACATGACATATGGGTAGGGATCATCGTACTCGCGCTGGAGCGCACCAGTAGCGCGCTCCAGCGACGGCGGCACCGGTCACACCGCGGCGCCGCGATCAGCCGCCCGCTCCGATCGCCGCCGGACCCACCCCCACACCGTCAGCGAGCACACCGCCGCGACCGCGCACCACGTGGAGACGAACTCCGTCCGCCACAGCACGAAGCACACCGAGGCACCGGCCCCGGCGAGGACGCCGAACGCGCACAGCCGGCGGTCGCCGGACAGCAGCAGCGCGCCGACCGTGGCGAGGAGGTAGCCCGCGAGGAGGAGTTCGCCGTGTGACAGGCCGAGGCCGTAGCCGACGGTGTGGCCGCGGATCTCGGCCCGTACGGTCCGGGTGGCGAGGCTGTGGGAGAGCACGGCGGCCGTGGCGAGACCGGCCGCCAAAGGGATCGTCAGCCGGGCGAGGGCCCGGCGGGGTGCCGCGCACAGGACCGCCACCGGCACCCACACCGCCAGCAGGGGCAGGGCGATCACGGCCCAGGCGACGGTGGCCGGGCCGGTGCCGCCGCCGAGGTGCCAGACCCGGGCCTCGATCAGCTGGTGGGCGCCGAGCAGCAAGGGCAGCGCGGCGAGCGGCAGATCACCGATCCGGCGCACCCGCGCGACACAGGCCGCGCCGACGCAGGCGATCCCCGTTCCCGCGACCAGATCGGCCGTCGCACTCCAGCACATGGCACCACCTCGACGACAATGACAACAACATCGCCCCTGAGGCATTCCAACAGCAACACGGAGCACACGCGGGCCCCGCTCCCCCAGGCGCGTACCCGGGACTCCGCGAAAAACGTTTTAAGCACGGCCAAGGTACACTTGCGTCGCCCATGAGGGACCACGTCGTGCCTGGTCGCACGGCGGTCACAGTGAGGGGGGTGGACGCCATTCCGGTTCGCCCCGCCCGCATCCAGGACGTCGCCGCCGCAGCGGGCGTCTCCGTGTCCACGGTGTCGAACGTCCTCAACCGTCCCGAGCGCGTCAACGCCCGTACCGCGCAACGGGTCCGTGACGCGGTCGCGGCCCTCGACTACGTGCCGCATCCGGGAGCCGCGGGCCTGCGCACCGGGCACTCCTCCTCGATCGGCCTGGTACTGCCGGACGTGGCCAACACCTTCTACTCGCGCATCGCCCGGGGCGCCGCGGACGCGGCCTACGAACACGGCTATTCCCTCGTGCTGTGCGACAGCGGTGACGACCCGGAGCGGGAGCAGGGCTACTTCACGATGCTCGTCGAACAGCGGTCCGTCGGTGCCGTGGTGGTGCCGCTGAGCGCCGACCCCACCCGGCTGACCCGGCTGCGCGAACGCGGCATCCCGCTGGTCCTCGCCGACCGCGCGATGTCGGCCGAGGACGGCTGCTCCGTCTCCGTCGACGACGTCGCCGGCGGCCGCATCGCCGTGCAGCATCTCCTGGAGTGCGGGGCCCGCGACATCCTCGTCGTCAACGGCGAGCGCGGGATACGCCAGTGCGCCGACCGCTACCAGGGCGCCCGGCAGGCCGTACGCAGCCGGCGGGGCGCGCGGCTGGCCCAGGTCGTCGCCGAGGAGATGACGGTGGCGTACGGCATGGAGATCGCCCGCGAGCTCGACGAACTGCCCGACGGGGCGTTCTGCACCAACGACTTCCTCGCCGCGGGCCTGTGCCGGGGGCTGACCGAGCGAGGTGTGAAGGTCCCCGAGGACGTGCAGGTGGTCGGGTACGGCGACCTCGACATCGCGAGCTTCGTGGGCACGACCCTGACGACGGTCCGGCAGCCGGTCGAGGATCTGGGCAGGGCGGCCGTGGAGATGCTCCTCGACGAGGTCGAGGCCCGCGCGGAACACGCCCACGAGGCAAGGGTGTTCGCACCGGGCCTCGTCCTGCGGGACTCGACGGGGCTGGCTTCGGTTGTCTGACCTGCCGCAGCCGTCCTACGGCCTGCCGTAGCCGTTCCATGACCCGCCTCGGCCGATCGTCACCGGGCCCAGCAGCCCCGAGCCCAGCTGATACGGAAACGCCCAGGCGGTCGGGGTGGCTTCGGCGAGATACGGGGCCAGCGTGTTGTGGACGGTCACCTCGACCCTCACGGTACGACCGGCGAAGCGGCCCAGTCCGAAGCGGTACGGCGCGCAGAACGCCTCCCCGACGGGCTCCCCGTCGACGGACACCGCGACACTGCCGCGCACCCGCCCCAGATCCAGTACGGGGTCCGTCCCGCCCGGCACCTCCACCTCACGCGCGTAGGTCACCCCACCGCTCCAGCCGCCCAGCCCCACCGATCGCCAGTCCCCCAGCGGAAGCGGCGCCGGAACGGTACGCACCCGCACGGGCCCCCGCCAGGCGGAACCGCCGCGCAGCACGGCCGTCGGCGCGGTGACCACATCGAACTCCGCGGCCTCCGGCAATGGTTGATCCAGCGTCAGAACCCCACCGTCGACCGGTTGTTCCGGCCCTTCCCCCACCCGCACACGCGCGGGCAGCTCCAAGGGCAGCTCGACCGACACCGCACCCGCCGGGACCGTGAAGCGGAACCGCTGTGCGGCCTCGCGGAGGTCATCGGTCGACCGGGACGGCAGTACGGCCGTACCGAGCACCGGAGGTCCGGCGAGCCACTCGGCCTCCGGCAGCGGATGCGGACGCACGGCGGCATGGCAGTGCTGCAACTCCCCCCAGCGGCCCTCGTGTTCGACGGTCCGTCCGTACCACGCGCCGGTCTCCGCCTCCCAACCGGCACCGCTGACCAGCGCGGCCGGCTCCGGCCCCGCCGCCACGAGGTCGACGAACACGGCACCGCCGTCGGCCACGACGTCGAGGACGTGCTCGCCGCCCGTCAGCGCCAGTTCATGGCGGAAGAACATCGGGACCGCGCCCCAGTCGGACTCGTAGTACTCCACCTTCTCCTGCCGCGCCACGACAGCCCCGTCGAGCAGCACGGTGACCCCCGCCGCGGCCCCCACCACGAGCACGGCGTCCGCGTGGTCGCGCGTGATCCGCAGTCGGCCCCGGTAGGTGACGGCACCGTTCGGCCGTACGCCCTCGGGGAGCGACATGAACTGCGGACGCGGCGCGAACTCCGCCGGACGGGAGAGGCAGAAGTAACTGCCCAGCGGGGTGCCCGCCGCGCCGGAGATCAGCCGCGGTCGGTCCTCGGCCTCCGCCAGTTCGTATTCAAGTACGTTGCGGGGCCGCACCACTTCCACCGGGGCTGAGGCCAAGTAGCCGCCTCCGAGGGTGAGTTCCTCGCCGTTCCACCAGACCCGTTTGGCCGCCGCCGCGCCGACGTGCAGTGCGGCGGGTCCGAGGTGACCCGTCTCGACGATCGCGCGGATCCGGGCGACGGTTCCGCTCAGGGGGACCGGGACTCGTACGAACTCCTCCGGTACCAGGCCCTTGTTGCCCAACAGGCCTGCCGGGTCCGGGATTCCACGGCTCGTCGAGTACAGCGAGATGTCCCAGTCCGGGGGTGCCAGGGACCTCGTACCGGCCAGGATCTGTTCGACGGCGGCGGCGTCCAGGGGTACCGGTGCCTCGGCGGCGGGGACGGGGGGCAGGACGCGTACCCGGTTGCCGTAGGTCGCGCGTGCCTCGTCCCAGGTGTCTTCCGTGGTCTCGCTCCAGCGCATGGTCCAGATCTGCGGCTCGGCCACGGAGGATCCGGCGGGCAGCGCGAGGTCGCCCCAGGTGTTGTCCATGGTGGGGACCAGGCGGCCCTCCCAGCCGGTCGAGACGTCGATCGGCTCCTCAAGGGGCGTCGGTGGCGGTGTGGTCGTCCGTGGGCGCGGGGTGCCTTCGCGCCATACGACGAGGGCGGCGGGGGCGCCTTCGAGCGGCACCTCGATGGTCGAGACGCCATCGGCGACGGTGACCGACCCCGGCTTTCGGGCCCCGGTCGCCGGGTTCCAGATCTCTGCTTCGGCGACCACGCCCCGCACGGTCACGGAGGAGGTGCGGGCATAGCGCGTGGGGTCGATCTCGTGGTGGCCGCGCGGTGGTTGGGCGCGGGCGTCGGGGAAGGCGCCCGTCACCAGGGCGACCGCCATGTCGTCCTTGCGGCGGACGAGCAGCGGGACCGCGCCCGTCGCGTACCCGGCGGGCACCGCCGCGGCTGCGGTCTCGGCGTCCGGCGTCCGTTCCAGCCGTGGGTGGGCGGCGAGGGAGGCGACCACGGAGTCGTCGCCGGCCGTACCGGCGGCGCTCTCGGGCGGGCGGCCCACGACCACCACCCGGCCGCCGGTGTCGAGGAGTTCGGTCAGCCGGCGTGCCGTCTCCTCCTCCAGGACGCTCGCCGAGGGGAGCAGCACCGTGGTGTAGGCGAGGTCCCTGATCCGCAGGGCGCCGTCGGCCGCCTTGGCGCCCTGCACCGAGGTGTCGTCGATGACGTCGAAGGAGACGCGGTGGCGGTCGAGGGTGCCGATGCGGGGGTGGAGCCAGTTGTTGGTGCCGCACAGGTCGAGGTAGTGGTGCTGGGTCTCGTCGACGTCGGCGTGGTGGGCGCCGAGTCGGGCGTCCCCGAAGTGCTTGACGGGGGCGTCCAGCGGGATGTGGGCCTGCATGGTGGCGGTGGGGTGCAGGACCGCGACGTCGGCGCTGTAGGTGCCCCAGGACATGATCGAGCAGATCCGGGCGACGGCCCGGGAGAAGGCCGGGTACTGCGGCCAGTACGGCTGGCGCCAGTCGGTGGACGGCGGCGCCCATTCGAACCAGCCGCCCGCGGTGCCGAAGTAACTGGCGTGCGGGTTGTAGAGGTTGGCGCCGCTGCGCAGGAACGGCAGGAGCCAGTCGTAGGTGTCCTCCAGGGTGCCGCCCCAGCCGGAGGAGTGGAACGCCTCGATCCAGACGCGCTCGTGGCCGTGGAGGTGGGCCATGGAGGAGTGGACCTTGGAGTCGCCGTGGTGGTCGCTGCCGGCGGCGCTGAGCCGGCGGTGGGTGCGGAAGTAGTCGGTGTAGATCTGCGTCGACTGGGCCGGGTATCCGGAGCGCGCGGGGTGGCTCTGGTCGCAGCCCAGGAGCATGCCGCGTTCCTCGTGCCAGGCGGCGAGCGGCTTGAACAGGGCCTCTTCGGCGAGTTCGGCGCGGACGGCGTAGTAGTCGGCGCGGATCTCGCGTGCGCGGGGGCCGCCGTCGCCGAAGAGCGCGGGCAGGTGGTCGAGGAGGTCGTAGCCGCGCCGGGCGCGGAATGCCTCGGGGAGGCGGTCGCTCCAGGAGTTGGTGGCGGGCAGTTCGTCCTGGAAGCTGCCCGCGACGACGTTGCCCAGGTACTCGGGTACGCGGCGGTCGAACTCGTGGTGGACGCGGTCCAGGAGGAGACCGACGGCTCGCGGGTCCAGGTAGTCGAAGGCGGTGGGTACGGCGAGGACGAGCCGTACCTCGGTCCCGTCGGGGGCGGTGCCGAGGTCCACGCGGGCGCCCTCCGGGTCGTACGCCCCCACCAGGGTCTCCGCGCCGCTCAGCGGCACCCTGCCGCCGGAGACGACGGCCGGGCGGGTGCGCAGGGCGCGGCCCCTCGCCTCCGGGTGCCGGCGGGTGATGCTCCCCTGGATGTTGGCGCCCGAGAAGCCGATCTGGTCGTAGAACCACAGGCGTGTGCCCAGCTCCCCGGCGATCTCGCAGGCGTCGGTGAAGCGGGCCCACCACTCCTCGCCGAACCATGCCGGGTCGTCGGCCGGGGCGCCGAAACTCGGGCCCGCCGGTGCCAGGTTGATGACGACGAGGTTGTGGACGCCGCCTTCGGAGAACCTGCGCAGCTGCCAGGCGAGGCGGTCCCGGGTGACCTTCGCGCCCGACCACCACCACAGCGGGGTGGGGCCGAAGTCCCGGGGCGGATCCTCGAACAGCCGGTGCAGGGCGGGGGAGATCACGAATGCGCTCCTTCCCGGGAAAACGTTCTACATCGATGTCCACCGTAGGTGACCTGGAACAGCCGCACCAGACGCGTGACTCGACGGGCGCGACCCACGGATCCGTGCGGGAGGGCTTGTTGGAACGTTTTTTGGCTCCTATATTCACCGCAACCCGGCCCTCCGAGCCGCTACGTCCCCCTCCGCTCGGCCATTCCCCAGACGACGGAGTCTCATCATGGCCCGATTCGCGTCTTCCCCGGACGTCACCGAACAGCCCATTCCGAAGCACGTGTGGAAGGTCGCGGCCCTGTCGGGCATGGCCTCCTACCTCGACGCCGCTCTCATCGTGAGCATCGCCGTCAACCTGGCGATCTACCGCGACAGTTACGACATGGGCGTGTGGATGGCGGGTGCGATCAGCGCGATCGTCACCGGCTGCATCGCCGTCGGCTCGCTCGTCGGCGGGCGGCTCGCCGACATGTTCGGGCGCCGTCGCGTCTACAACTGGGACATCTTCTGCTACACGATCGGCGCGATCGTCATCACGCTCGCGCCGAACGACATCGTGCTGTTCATCGGCGTACTGGTGGCGGGGCTCGCGGCCGGTGCCGACCTGCCGACGTCCCTGGCCGTGGTCTCGGACGCCGCGCCCGCCCACGGCCGGGCGCGGGTGGTCTCCTTCACCCAGGTCATGTGGACGGCGGGCATCGTCGTCGTCATCTTCATGAGCTACCTCCTGTCGGACACGGGCATGACCGGCGCCAGGATCATCACCGGCCACCTGTGCGTCGCCTCGTTCCTCACCTGGCAGCTCCGCTCCCGACTGAAGCTGGCCGAGGGCCCGTCGGACGCCGAACTCGCCGAAGAGGCGGCCGCGTTGGAGGCGCCGCGCGGGATCGACCTCAAGACCCTGCTGAACCGTGCCGCGCTGCTGCCGATGGCCGCGACCTTCGCCTACTACGTCACCTGGGGTATCGGCGCCAACACCTTCGGCCAGTTCGGCACTTATCTGCTGGTCACCGTCAGCGGCGCCTCGCAGAGCCTGGCCACCGGGATCAACCTGGCCTTCCTCCCGGTCGCGCTGGTGCTGACCTTCGTGTTCGTGCGGATCGCCGACACTCCCCTGCGGGACCGGCTGTTCTATGTGTTCACGGTGATCCAGATCGCCGCCTTCTGCATCGCCTCCCTCACCGCCGGCGCCCTGACCGGGATGCTGATCTTCTTCGTGCTCTACCAGATCTCCTATCCCTTCGCGGGCGAGGCCAACTACAAGGTGTGGTCGCAGCTCACGCTGCCCCCGGACACCCGTGGCACCACCCAGGGCCTCACCTACGCCCTGGCGCGCGGGGTCTTCGCGGGCGTCGCCTTCGTCACCCCCGCCCTGATGGAGCACAGCGCCTCGCTCCTGCTGTGGTCGATCACCCTGTGCATGGCGTTGTCGGCGGTGGCGGGTGTGTACGTCATCCGGGTCCTCGTCCGGCGGGCACCGGATCCCGCGGCCGCCCCGGCGGATCTGGGCGTGGCCCGGGCCTGAACCCGAACCGGATCCCGGACCTCGGACCTCGGACCTCGGAAGGAACCACCGATCATGGCAACGACCGGTACCGACACCGACCCCCCGACCGTGACCGCGGACCGCGCCGCCGCCCTGCGCGATCTGCTGCCCCCGGTGACCCGCCGCCGCACCCGCGTCGGCCTGGTCTCCGGCGGGCTCGGCGCCTACTGGCCCCAATTCCCGGGACTCCTGCCGAAGTTGAAGGAGTCGGCCGCGTATGTCGCCGAGCGTTTCCAGGCGATGGACGCGGAGGTGACGGACGTCGGGTTCATCTCCGACGCGCAGGAGGGGGCGGCCGCCGCCGAGCAACTGCGGCGGGCGGACTGCGACTTGATCGTGCTGTTCCTGACGACGTATCTGACCTCGTCGATGGTGCTGCCGATCGCCCGCCGTTCGCACACCCCGGTGCTGGTGGTCGACCTCCAGCCGTCCGAGCGGATGGACCACGCCGACTTCGACACCGGTGACTGGCTGGCGTACTGCTCCCAGTGCTCGGTGCCGGAGGTCGGCAATGTCTTCCGGCGGGCCGGGATCCCCTTCCGGTCCGTGTCGGGCTGGCTGCGGCAGGAGTCGGCGTGGCGGCGCGTCGAGCAGTGGATCCGCGCCGCCCATGTCCGCGCCGCGCTCCGGCACGCGCGGCACGGGCTGATGGGGCATCTGTATCCAGGGATGCTCGACGTGTCGACCGATCTGACGCTGCTCCCGGCGACGTTCGGCTCCCATGTCGAGGTGCTGGAGTTCGACGATCTGCGGCACCGGGTGGAGAAGGTGACCGAGGCGGAGACGCGTGAGCGGATGGCGCTCGCCCGCAAGGTGTTCACCCTCGACGACAGCGTCGTGGACGAGGACTTCGAGTGGGGTGCGACCGTCTCCGTCGCCCTGGACCGGCTCGTGGCCGACTTCGGTCTCGACAGCCTCGCCTACTACCACCGCGGCCTCGACGGCGAACTGCACGAACGGCTCGGCGCCGGCATGATCCTCGGCGCCTCGCTGCTCACCGCCCGGGGCACACCCGCGGCGGGCGAGTACGAACTGCGCACGTCCGTCGCCCAGTTGGCGTCCCAGAGCATCGGCGCCGGAGGCTCCTTCACCGAGATCCAGGCCCTCAACTTCGAGGACGGGGTGGTGGAGATGGGCCACGACGGGCCCGCCCATCTCGCCGTCAGCGCCCGTGATCCGCTGCTGCGCGGGCTGGGCGTCTACCACGGCAAGCGCGGGTGGGGGGTGAGCGTGGAGTTCGACGTCCAGCACGGCCCGGTCACCCTCCTCGGCCTCGGGCAGGACGCCGACGGCGGCCTGTCCTTCGTCACCTCCGAGGGCACCGTCGTCCCCGGCCCGCTCCTGGAGATCGGCAACACCACCAGCCGGGTCGACTTCGGCCGCGATCCCGGTGAGTGGGTCGACGCGTGGAGCGCCACGGGGGTGGGACATCACTGGTCCCTCGCGGTGGGCCATCACTCCGCGGACTTCCGGGCGGCGGCGAGCCTGCTGGGGATCGACCACCGGGAGGTGTGAGACCGGAAGCATGGGACGGAAGGCAGGCGGCAGCCGGCAGATGATTGACACCCCGCGCCGGCCCGGGTGACGATCCGCCCCGGAACCCTGCGGAGCGGACGCCCGGGATCCCGTCGGAGCGGACGCCCCGCGGCTCGACGAGGTCTGGGTCACAGCGCCGGGGAGGGCAAGGTCACAGCCCTCCTTCTGCTCCCGCTCAAGGTGGCTGCCCTAGCATCCCGAGCATGACGGTCCTGCCTGACGACGGGCTTGAGCTGGCCGGTGAGTTCTCTGACGTGTCCCACGAGCAGTGGCAGCGCCTGGTGGCGGGTGTGCTGCGCAAGTCGGGCAAGGACGTCGAGGGCCCCGAGGCCGAGGAAGCCCTGTCCACCGCGCTCGAGGACGGGTTGCGCACCCGGCCTCTGTACACCGCGCACGATGCCGCGCCCACATCGGGTTTTCCCGGTTTCGCCCCCTTCGTCCGCGCGGGTCGCGCCGAGGGGAACACGATCGGCGGCTGGGACGTACGGCAGCGCCACACCACGCCCGACGGCCCCGCGGTCCTCGCCGACCTGGAGAACGGCGTCACCTCGCTGTGGCTGACCGTCGGCGAGGCCGGCATCCCGGTGTCCTCCCTCTCCGCTGTCCTCGACGGCGTCTACCTCGACCTGGCACCGGTCGTCCTCGACGCGGGCCCCGACACCGAGGCCGCCGCACGGGAGCTGCTGCGGCTGTACGGGGAGCGCGGCGTCGCCGAGGACGCGGTACGCGGCAACCTGGGCGCCGACCCGCTCGGGTACGAGGCGCGGACCGGACAGGCGTACGACGTCACACCGGTTCTCGGGCTGACCCAGAACTACCCCGGGCTGCGGGCGCTCACCGTGGACGCGCTGCCCTATCACGAGGCCGGTGGCTCGGCCGGGCAGGAGCTCGGTGCCTCGCTGGCGACCGGTGTCGCCTATCTGCGGGCGCTGACCGAGGCCGGGCTGAGCGTCGAGCAGGCCTGCGCACAGCTGGAGTTCCGGTACGCGGCGACCGCCGACCAGTTCCTGACCATCGCCAAGCTGCGGGCCGCGCGCCGGCTGTGGGCGCGGGTGGCCGAGGTCTGCGGCGCCCCGCAGGCGGGTGCTCAGCTACAGCACGCCGTGACCTCGCCGGTGATGATGACGCGTCGCGATCCGTGGGTGAACATGCTGCGCGCGACGATCGCGACGCTGGCCGCGGGTGCGGGCGGGGCGGACTCCGTGACCGTGCTGCCCTTCGACGACGCGCTGGGGCTGCCGGACGCGTTCGCGCGCCGGATCGCCCGCAACACCTCGACGATCCTCATCGAGGAGTCGCATCTGGCCCGGGTCATCGACCCGGCGGGCGGCTCCTGGTACGTGGAGCGGCTGACCGACGAACTCGCCCACGCGGGCTGGGAGTCCTTCCGGACGATCGAGCGGGACGGCGGGCAGGCGGCCGTACTGCGCTCGGGTCGGCTGCGCACCGACCTGGCGACGACCTGGGCGGAGCGCTCCAAGAAGCTCGCCAAGCGCCGTGAACCCATCACCGGCGTCAGCGAGTTCCCGTATCTGGCCGAGAAGCCGGTGGTCCGCGAGCCCGCGCCCGCCGCACCGACGGGCGGGCTGCCGCAGGTGCGTCGCGACGAGGCCTTCGAGGAACTGCGCGCCCGCTCCGACGCCCACCTGGCCGCCACCGGCAGCCGGCCCCGCGTCTACCTGGCCGCGCTCGGCCCGGCCGCCGCGCACACCGCCCGGCTCACCTTCGCCGCGAACCTCTTCCAGGCGGGCGGCATCGAACCGGTCACCGAGGGCACCTTCGAGGACAGCGGGGCCACCGAGGCCTGCCTGTGCTCCAGCGACGCCCTCTACGAGGAGCGGGCGGCGACCGTGGCCGCCGAGCTGAAGGCCGCCGGTGCCTCGCAGGTGTTCCTCGCCGGGCGCCCCGGTGAGTACGCCGGTGTCGACGCGTTCGTCTTCGCGGGCTGCGACGCCGTGGCCGTTCTCTCCGCCACCCTCGACCGCATGGGAGTGTCCTCATGACCACCCCCTCCATCCCCGACTTCTCCGGGATCGACCTGGGGACCCCCGCGGCCGGCAGCGGCGGCGCCGACGAGTGGCAGTCGGCCCTCAAGAAGGCGGCGGGCGGCGACGATCTGCTCTGGGAGACCCCGGAGGGCATCGCGGTCAAGCCGCTGTACACCGGGCAGGACCTGGAGGGCCTGGACTTCCTGGAGACGTACCCGGGCGCGGCCCCGTATCTGCGCGGCCCGTACCCGACGATGTACGTCAACCAGCCCTGGACGATCCGCCAGTACGCGGGCTTCTCCACCGCCGAGGAGTCCAACGCCTTCTACCGCCGCAACCTCGCGGCCGGCCAGAAGGGCCTGTCGGTCGCCTTCGACCTGCCCACGCACCGGGGTTACGACAGCGACCACCCGCGTGTGACGGGCGACGTCGGCATGGCGGGCGTGGCGATCGACTCGATCTATGACATGCGTCAGCTCTTCGACGGCATCCCGCTGGACAAGATGACCGTGTCGATGACGATGAACGGCGCCGTGCTGCCGGTGCTCGCGCTGTACATCGTGGCGGCGGAGGAACAGGGCG
Organism: Streptomyces sp. NPDC046909; assembly: GCF_040644695.1. Lineage (NCBI taxonomy): Bacteria > Bacillati > Actinomycetota > Actinomycetes > Kitasatosporales > Streptomycetaceae > Streptomyces > Streptomyces sp. NPDC046909. Next base: position 27,058 of record NZ_JBEYXC010000009.1, read on the forward strand.
TACCGCCCGAGAAGCTGGCCGGGACCATCCAGAACGACATCCTCAAGGAGTTCATGGTCCGCAACACCTACATCTATCCGCCGAAGCCGTCGATGCGGATCATCTCCGACATCTTCGCGTACACCTCGCAGCGGATGCCCCGCTACAACTCCATCTCGATCTCCGGCTACCACATCCAAGAGGCGGGCGCCACGGCCGACTTGGAGCTGGCGTACACCCTCGCCGACGGCGTGGAGTACATCCGGGCGGGCCGTGAAGCGGGCCTGGACGTCGACGCGTTCGCGCCCCGGCTGTCCTTCTTCTGGGCGATCGGCATGAACTTCTTCATGGAGATCGCCAAGCTGCGCGCGGCGCGTCTGCTGTGGGCGAAGCTGGTCAGGCAGTTCGACCCGCAGAACGCCAAGTCGCTGTCCCTGCGGACCCATTCGCAGACCTCGGGCTGGTCGCTGACCGCCCAGGACGTCTTCAACAACGTCACGCGCACCTGCGTCGAGGCGATGGCGGCCACGCAGGGCCACACTCAGTCGCTGCACACCAACGCGCTCGACGAGGCGCTCGCGCTGCCCACCGACTTCTCGGCGCGCATCGCCCGCAACACCCAGCTCCTCATCCAGCAGGAGTCCGGCACGACCCGGGTCATCGACCCGTGGGGCGGCAGCGCGTACGTCGAGAAGCTGACGTACGACCTGGCGCGCCGTGCCTGGCAGCACATCCAGGAGGTCGAGCAGGCGGGCGGCATGGCCAAGGCCATCGACGCGGGCATCCCCAAGCTCCGTATCGAGGAGGCCGCGGCCCGTACGCAGGCCCGTATCGACTCCGGACGTCAGCCGGTGATCGGCGTCAACAAGTACCGCGTGGACAGTGACGAGCAGATCGACGTGCTCAAGGTCGACAACTCCTCGGTGCGCGCCCAGCAGATCGAGAAGCTGCGGCGGCTGCGCGCGGAGCGCGACGAGCGGGCCTGCCAGGACGCGCTGGACGCGCTCACCCGGGCGGCCGGCGGCGAGGGCAACCTGCTGGAGCTGGCGGTGAACGCGGCGCGCGCGAAGGCGACGGTCGGGGAGATCTCCGACGCCCTGGAGAAGGTGTACGGGCGGCACGCGAGCCAGATCCGTACGATCTCCGGCGTGTACCGCAACGAGGCAGGGGAGTCGCCGTCCGTGGACCGTACCCGCACCCTGGTGGACTCCTTCGAGGAGGCCGAGGGGCGTCGGCCGCGCATCCTGGTCGCCAAGATGGGCCAGGACGGCCACGACCGCGGCCAGAAGGTGATCGCGACCGCCTTCGCCGACCTCGGCTTCGACGTCGACGTCGGCCCCCTGTTCCAGACGCCGGGTGAGGTGGCCCGGCAGGCGGTGGAGGCCGACGTGCACATCGTGGGCGTCTCGTCGCTGGCGGCCGGCCACCTCACCCTCGTACCGGCACTGCGCGAGGAACTCGCGGCGGAGGGCCGGGAGGACATCATGATCGTGGTCGGCGGGGTGATCCCGCCGCAGGACGTGCCCACGCTCCTGGAGATGGGTGCCGCGGCCGTGTTCCCGCCCGGGACGGTGATCCCGGACGCGGCGTACGACCTGGTGAAGCGGTTGTCGGACGACCTCGGGCACGACCTGTGATCGATGTCGACGCCTATGTGAAGGGTGTGCTCGACGGGAAACGGGCGATCGTCGCCCGTGCCATCACGCTCGTCGAGTCCACCCGTCCCCAGCACCGGGTGCTGGCGCAGGAGTTGCTGACCGCGCTGCTCCCGCACAGCGGGCGGGCGCGGCGGATCGGCGTCAGCGGGGTGCCGGGGGTCGGCAAGTCGACGTTCATCGACGCGTTCGGCACGATGCTGACCTCGCTGGGGTACCGGGTGGCGGTGCTCGCCGTCGACCCGTCCTCGACCCGCACGGGCGGTTCGATTCTCGGGGACAAGACCCGCATGGAGCGGCTGGCCGTCGATCCGGCGGCCTTCGTGCGCCCCTCCCCCAGCGCGGGCACGCTCGGCGGGGTCGCCAAGGCGACGCGCGAGTCGATGGTCGTGATGGAGGCGGCCGGCTACGACGTGATCCTGGTGGAGACCGTCGGCGTCGGCCAGTCCGAGACGGCCGTGGCGAACATGGTCGACTCCTTCCTGCTGCTCTCCCTCGCCCGTACCGGCGACCAGCTCCAGGGCATCAAGAAGGGCGTCCTGGAGCTGGCCGACGTCATCGCCGTCAACAAGGCGGACGGCCCGCACGCGCGCGACGCCCAAGCGGCGGCAAGGGAGTTGTCGGGCGCGCTGCGTCTGATGCACGGCAAGGACGCGGCCTGGACACCGCCGGTGCTGAGCTGTAGCGCCCGGGAGTCGACGGGCCTGGAGACCGTCTGGGAGCGCCTGGAACAGCACCGCGCCCTGCTGGACTCCTCCGGCCGGCTCACCGCCAAGCGCCGTGACCAGCAGGTCGACTGGACCTGGAGCATGGTCCGCGACGAACTCCTGGGCCGTCTGCACGCCGATCCGGCGGTACGGGCCCTCGCGCCCACGCTCGAACAGCAGGTCAGGGAGGGCGCGTTGACGGCCACGCTGGCCGCCGAGCGGATCCTGGGCGCGTTCGGCGAGCACCGCGCCTGATGTGAGGTACTCCGAAACATTCGAAATCCGGTGACCAGCGAGATTCCAGCTGGTCACCCCTTCGCCGTATCCGAATGTTTCGAAAGAGTTGCCGAAACCATTGACACTTGGCAGGGCCATACCAAAACTGTTCCGCGTTGACGGGAGCTCCCCCCTCCGGCCCCCACCGCCCTCATCGAGGTCGAGGAGGAACAACGCACATGAACGTCGCACCCGCACGCACACCGTTCCAGCGCTTCAGGCTCCTCATCAGCAGCGCCTGCGCCCTGCTGCTGGCGGCCGTGGCCGCGCTGGTCCTGCCCGGCACCGCCAGTGCCGACACGGTGATCACCACCAACCAGACCGGGACCAACAACGGCTACTACTACTCGTTCTGGACCGACTCCCAGGGGACGGTCTCCATGAACCTGGGTTCGGCCGGCAACTACAGCACCAGATGGAGCAACACCGGCAACTTCGTGGCCGGCAAGGGCTGGGCCAACGGCTCACGCCGGACCGTGACCTACTCGGGCTCGTTCAACCCGTCCGGCAACGCCTATCTCGCGCTGTACGGATGGACGTCGAACCCGCTCGTCGAGTACTACATCGTCGACAACTGGGGCACCTACCGGCCCACCGGCACCTTCATGGGCACGGTCACCAGTGACGGCGGCACGTACGACATCTACAAGACGACGCGCTACAACGCCCCGTCCGTCGAGGGCACCAAGACCTTCAACCAGTACTGGAGCGTCCGCCAGTCGAAGCGCACGGGCGGCACCATCACCACCGGCAACCATTTCGACGCCTGGGCCCGCGCCGGAATGCCCCTCGGCAGCTTCAACTACTACATGATCATGGCCACCGAGGGCTACCAGAGCAGTGGCAACTCCAACATCACGGTGGGCGGGACCAGTTCGGGCGGCGGGGGCAGCAGCGGCTGCACCGCCACCCTCTCGGCGGGCCAGTCGTGGAGCGACCGCTACAACCTCAACGTAGCGGTGTCGGGTTCCAGCAACTGGACCGTGACGATGAACGTCCCGTCCCCCGCGAAGGTCCTCTCCACGTGGAATATCGCGGCCAGCTACCCCAGTTCACAAGTCCTGACCGCCAAACCCAACGGCAGCGGCAACAACTGGGGCGTCACCATCCAGCACAACGGCAACTACACCTGGCCCACGGTCTCCTGCTCAGCGGCCTGACGGGAGGAGACCGTGATCCGAATCCGTCCCCTGCTAGCGAAACTGGTGGTCGCCGCCATGGCCGTGGCCGGCACGCTCACACTCGGCACCACGCCCGCGCAGTCAGCCGCTTGCAACGGCTACGTCGGGCTCACCTTCGACGACGGACCGTCCAGCAACACCTCGGCCCTGCTCAACTCGCTGACCCAGAACGGTCTGCGGGCCACCATGTTCAACGAGGGCCAGTACGCCGCCGCCAACCCGTCCCTCGTACGGGCACAGGTCAACGCCGGTATGTGGGTGGCCAACCACAGCTACACGCACCCGCATCTGACGACCCTGAGCCAGGCGCAGATCGACTCGGAGATCTCCCGCACCCAGCAGGCGATCGCGAGCGCGGGCGGCGGCACCCCGAAGCTGTTCCGGCCGCCGTACGGCGAGACCAACGCGACGGTGAAGGCGGTCGCGGCCAAGTACGGTCTCACCGAGATCATCTGGGACATCGACTCGCAGGACTGGAACGGCGCGAGCACCGACGCGATCGTGGCGGCCGCGGGACGGCTCACCAGCGGCCAGGTCATCCTGATGCACGACTGGTCCGCCAACACGCTCGCGGCGATCCCCCGGATCGCCCAGGGCCTGGCCGCACGCGGCCTGTGCGCCGGCATGATCTCGCCGGCCACCGGCCGCGCCGTGGCCCCCGACACCGGCTCCGGCAGCACCGGCTGCACCGCCACCCTCTCGGCGGGCCAGTCGTGGAGCGACCGCTACAACCTCAACGTAGCGGTGTCGGGTTCCAGCAACTGGACCGTGACGATGAACGTCCCGTCCCCCGCGAAGGTCCTCTCCACGTGGAACATCGCGGCCAGCTACCCCAGTTCACAAGTCCTGACCGCCAAGCCGAACGGCAGCGGCAACAACTGGGGCGTCACCATCCAGCACAACGGCAACTACACCTGGCCCACGGTCACTTGTAGTTCAAGTTAACGCTCAGAGATCAGTGGCGCGGCGACGGCGGTCGCCGCGCCACGCGCCGTTCTGAGTACGCCTACTCATGCCGAGCGGCGGCGGCCGCGGCACTGATCTTCGCGTATGCGGCGGGCGCACCGCCGACCGTGCTCCTGGTTCGCCGCGTTCTTCCTGCTCAGCACCTTCTTCCGCCCGGCAGGGGCCTGGTTCGGGCAGCTCCGGCGGCGCCTCGGGACTCTCCTCAAGGACGTCGCGTACCCGAGGGACGACGTCGTCGAGCTGAAGCCCCGGCTGGACCGCGCCGAGGAGACCGATCGGAGCATCGCCGCGCTCCCCCGACGCGGCCCGGCCCTGACCTGACCCAACCTCGATCCGATCTGACCTGCGTCAAGTATTGGCAATGGTTTTCATATGGAACGGATTCGGCCATCGTCCTGACTTTCATTTTCATCTAGCGTGGCGGGCGTCCCCTTGTTCCACCCCTCCGTGGAGGATCCATGCCCACGTTCCCGTCCCGGCGCCTGGCCGCCCTGATCACCGGCGCCTCGCTGGTCGCCCTGGCAGGCTGCTCGTCGGACTCCGGCAGTGACGGGAGCGCCTCGCAGAGCCCGGCCGCCGCGTCCGTGATACCGGTCGTGACCTCGACCAATGTCTATGGCGACATCGTGGGGCGGATCGGCGGCGCGAAGGTCGACATCACCTCGATCATCAGCGACCCGGACCAGGACCCGCACTCCTACGAGGCCGACACCCAGAACCAGCTCGCCCTGTCCAAGGCGAAGGTCGTCGTCGAGAACGGCGGGGGCTACGACGACTTCGTCGACCGCATGCTGAAGAGCGGCGACTCCTCCCCCGACGTGATCAACGCGGTCAAGGTCTCCGGCAAGACCGCCCCGAAGGGCGGCGAGCTCAACGAGCACGTCTGGTACGACTTCCCGACCGTCGCCAAGATCGCCGACAGCGTCGCCGCCGCCCTCGGCAAGGCCGACCCCGCCGACGCCGCCGTCTTCACCAAGAACGCCGAGACCTTCAAGACGAAGCTCCAGCCGCTGGAGGCGAAGGAGGCGCAGATCAAGAAGGCCCACGGCGGCGAGGCGGTCGCCATCACCGAGCCCGTGCCGCTGTACATGATCGAGGCGAGCGGTCTGAAGAACGCGACGCCCGCCGAGTTCAGCGAGGCCATCGAGGAGGGCAGCGACGTCTCCCCCAAGGTCCTGCGGGACGCGCTGGCGCTGTTCTCCGGCAAGAAGGTCAAGGCGCTGGTCTACAACCAGCAGACCTCCGGCCCGCAGACCGAGAAGGCCGAGGCCGCGGCGAAGGCGGCCCGCGTCCCCGTCGTGCCCGTGACCGAGACCCTGCCCCAGGGCAAGGACTACCTCGGCTGGATGACCTCCAACGTCGACGCGCTCGCGAGCGCGCTGGACCAGTGAGGCTCCCGGCCCGCATCCCGGCGCAGAGCGGCGCCGAGGCGGTCGTCAGCCTGCGCGGCGCCGCCCTGTCGTACGGCGAACGTGTCGTGTGGCGCGACCTCGAACTCGACGTGCAGCCAGGTGAGTTCGTGGCCGTGCTCGGCCCGAACGGCGTCGGCAAGACCAGCTTCGTCCGCGCCCTGCTGGGCCGCCAACCCCTCTCCGCCGGGTCCCTGACCGTCCTGGGCCGCCCGCCCCGCGAGGCCGCCCGGCAGATCGGATACGTGCCCCAGCAGGCGGAGTTGTCCGCCCACACCATGCTGCGCGCCCGCGACCTCGTACGGTTCGGCATCGACGGACACCGCTTCGGACCACGGCTGCGCACGGGCGGCGTCCGGCGCCGGGTGGACGAGATCCTCGAAGCGGTCGGGGCATCGGCGTACGCCGACGTCCCGCTCGGCAGGCTGTCCGGCGGCGAGCGCCAACGCGTGCGCATCGGGCAGGCGTTGGCGACCGACCCACGGCTCCTGCTGTGCGACGAACCGCTGCTCTCCCTCGACCTGCACCACCAGCGCGCCGTCACCGAACTGGTCGACGCCCGCCGCCGCTCGCACGGCACGGCCGTGGTCTTCGTGACCCACGAGATCAACCCGGTGCTCGGCATGGCGGACCGCGTGCTCTACCTGGCCCGGGCCGGTCACCGCGTCGGCCCGCCGGAGGAGGTCCTGACCTCCGCGTCGCTGTCACGGCTGTACGGCACCCGGGTCGACGTCGTCCGGGTCCAGGGGCGGGTCGTGGTCGTCGGAGCCCCCGACGAGTCAACGGCCCCTCCCCATCACGCCCTTGAGGCGGAGGAGGTGCGCTCATGACGTTCGCCGACGGGGTCTGGCACCAGATCTTCAGCTTCCAGGACTACGGCGAACTCCTCGCCCTCGTCCGCAACTCGCTCGTCGCCGGAGCCGCCCTCGGTCTGGTCGGCGGCCTGGCCGGGGTCTTCGTGATGATGCGCGACCTGCCCTTCGCGGTGCACGGCATCAGCGAGTTGTCCTTCGCGGGGGCCTCGGCGGCACTGCTGCTGGGGACCGACATCGTGGCGGGTTCGATCCTCGGTTCGCTGCTCGCGGCCGGCACGATCGGGATCCTGGGAGCCCGCGCCCGGGACCGAAACTCGGTGATCGGCATCATCATGCCGTTCGGACTCGGCCTCGGCGTGCTCTTCCTCGCCCTCTACAAAGGCCGGGCGGCCAACAAGTTCGGCCTGCTGACCGGGCAGATCGTCGCCGTCGACACACCCCAGATGGCGTGGCTGCTGGGCACTTCGGCGGTGGTGGTGAGCGCGCTGGCCGTCATGTGGCGGCCGCTGTCCTTCGCCAGCGCCGACCCCGACGTCGCCGAGGCGCGCGGCGTACCGGTGCGCACGCTGTCGTTCGCGTTCATGCTGGTGCTCGGGCTCTCGGTGGCCCTGTCGGTGCAAGTCGTGGGCGCGCTGCTGGTGTTGAGCCTCGTGGTCACCCCGGCCGCGGCCGCCGCCCGCGTCACGGCGTCACCGGTGCTGCTGCCCGCGCTCAGCGTGCTCTTCGCGGTGCTGGCCATCGAGGGTGGCATCCTGCTCGCCCTGGGCGGCAGCATTCCGATCAGCCCGTACGTCACGACGGTGTCGTTCACGATCTATGTCGTGTGCCGCCTGGTGGAGAGGCAAAAAACAAAGGCAAGGAGGAAACTCACTCCTTGCCACTCTTAACTTATAGCGCACCGGGGGGCTTGCGGCAAGGCCCCCCTCGTCCCGCAGAATCACCGGCCTAAGCCAAAAGTCTGCGGAAACGGGGAACCACACAGTGCGTGTTTTGCTGTCGACGTACGGATCGCGCGGGGACGTCCAGCCGATGGCCGCGCTCGCCGTCGAACTGCGGGAGCTCGGCGCGGAGGTGCTGGTGTGCGCCCCGTCCGACGAGGAGTTCGCGAAGCTGCTCGCCGAGGTGGGCGTGGAGTTCGTGCCGGCCGCCGCGCCGGTGCGCACGCTGGTGACCGGCTCGGCTCCCCTGGCACCGGAGGGCCTGCCGCAGCGCGCGGCCGCGCTGACCGCAGCGCAGTACGAGGTGGTCGTCGCGGCCGCCGCAGGGTGCGACGCCGTGGTGGCGACCGGTCTGGTCCCGGCGGTGGCGGGCGCGCAGTCGGCGGCCGAGAAGCTGGGGATCCACTTCGCGTACGTGAGCTACTTCCCGACCATGCTGCCCTCACCGCACCACACACCGATCCAGCTGCCGCTCTGGCCGTTCCCGCCGGGCATGACCGACAACCGGGAACTGTGGGACCACAACGCCAAGAGCTTCAACGCGCTCTACGGCCCCGGGCTCGACGCGCACCGGCAGGCGGTCGGCCAGGCCACGGTGGAGGACGTCCGCGGCCATGTCTTCACCGACCGGCCCTGGCTGGCGGCGGACCCGGTGCTGGCCCCGTGGCGGCAGCCGGCAGACCTGGACGTCGTACAGACCGGGGCGTGGATCCTGCCGGACGACCGCCCGCTGCCGCAGGGGCTGACGGAGTTCCTGGCGGCCGGGGAGGCACCGGTGTACGTGGGCTTCGGCAGCATGCCCATGCGCGAGTCGCAGGATGTCGCCCGGGTGGCCGTCGAGGCGGTCCGCGCCCAGGGCCGCCGGGTGCTGTTCGCGCGCGGCTGGGCCGATCTGGGGCTGGTCGACGACCAGGACGACTGCTTCGTCGTCGGCGAGGTCAACCAGCAGGCGCTGTTCGGACGGGTGGCCGCGGTCGTGCATCATGGCGGTGCGGGCACCACGACGACCGCCGCCCGGGCGGGAGCGCCCCAGGTGGTCGTGCCCCAGCTGGCGGACCAGCCGTACTGGGCGAACCGGGTCGCCGAGCTGGGCATCGGCGCGGCACACGCCGGGCCCACCCCGACCTTCGACTCCCTGTCGGCCGCGCTCACGGTGGCCCTCGCGCCGGAGACCCGGGACCGGGCCGCCGCCGTGGCCGGCACGATCCGCACCGACGGGGCGGCGGTGGCCGCACGGCAGCTGCTGGCCGCCCTCGGCCGATAAGAGCCGCTCGCCCTCCGTTTTCTCCATACTCCTCGCCTCGTGTCATGGTCGTGAACGACCTCAGATCGGAGCCCATCGTTTTGAACCCCCTGACCACCAGTGCGTTCGCCCTGTCCGACGCGCTCGCCGCCAAGGCCGACCCGCGGCTGATCGCCGGTGACGAGCGGCACTTCGCGGCCGTCGCGGAGTGCCTGGAGCAGACGATCGCGGACCTGACCGCCCAGCTGGAGGCCGAGCGCAGGGCGCCCGGCGGCCTGGGCCGGCAGGCGATGGACCGGGACACGGAGATCCACCGGCTGACCTCCCGGCTGCGCCAGCTGCGGCGCTTCGGTCTCGACCTGTGCCTCGGCCACATGGTCGGCGCGGACGGCTCCGAGCCCGTGTACATCGGGCGCCTCGGCCTCACCGACGGCACGGGGCGCCGGCTGCTGGTCGACTGGCGCTCCCCCGCGGCCGAGCCGTTCTTCGGGGCGACGCACGCCGACCCGATGGGGCTGGCGAGCCGCCGCAGGTATCGCTGGACCGGCGGCCGGATCAGCGACTACTGGGACGAGGTGTTCACGGCCGACGGGCTCGACGGGCATGCCGCACTCGACGACCAGTCCGCGTTCATCGCGAGCCTGGGCGGCAACCGGTCGTCCCGGATGCGCGATGTGCTCGCCACCATCCAGGCCGACCAGGACGCCATCATCCGCGCGGGTTCCCGGGGCGCGCTCGTCGTCGACGGCGGTCCGGGCACCGGCAAGACCGTCGTCGCCCTGCACCGCACCGCCCACCTCCTCTACTCCGACCCGCGGCTCGGGCACCGCCGGGGCGGCGTGCTGTTCGTCGGTCCGCACCGGCCCTACCTGGACTACGTCGCCGACGTCCTGCCCAGCCTCGGCGAGGAGGGCGTGCAGACCTGCGTGCTGCGGGACCTCGTCGACGAGGGAGCCGGGGCGGCGGTCGAGAGCGACCCGGAGGTGGCCCGGCTGAAGTCGTCCGCCGACATGGTGAAGGGCATCGAGAAGGCCGTCGCGTTCTACGAGGAGCCGCCCACCGAGGGCATGACGGTCACGACCCACTGGTCGGACATCCATCTCAGCGCCCGCGACTGGGCCGTGGCGTTCGCGGCGGCGGAGGCCGGCACCCCGCACAACGAGGCGCGTGCCCAGGTCTGGGAGGAACTGGTCACGATCCTGGAGGACAAGCACGACGGCGAGGAGGTCACCCCCGCGCTGTTCCGCCGGTCGCTGTCGCAGAACAGGGAGCTGCGCACCGCGTTCAACCGCGCGTGGCCGGTGCTGGAAGCCGCCGACCTCGTCTCGGACCTCTGGTCGGTCCCCGCCTACCTGCGGATGTGCGCTCCCTGGCTGGACCGTGACGAGGTACGGAAGCTTCAGCGCGCCGAGCCCCAGGCCTGGACGGTGTCCGACCTGCCGCTCCTGGACGCGGCACGGCAGCGGCTCGGCGACCCGGAGGAGGCCCGGCGCAAGCGCCGCAACGAGGCCCTGCTCGCCGCGCAGCGGGAGAACATGCAGCGGGTCGTCGACAACCTCATCGAGGCCGTGGCCGGGTCCGGCGCCGACGGTGACGACGGCGAGGGGCTGGTGACGATGCTGCGCGGCCAGGACGCCCAGGTGAGCCTGGTCGACGAGTCCGAGCTGACGGCCGCCGACCCGGACCTGCTCGCCGGTCCGTTCGCGCACATCGTCGTCGACGAGGCGCAGGAACTCACCGACGCGGAGTGGCAGATGCTGCTGCTGCGCTGTCCGTCCCGGAGCTTCACCATCGTCGGGGACCGCGCCCAGGCCCGGCACGGCTTCACGGAGTCGTGGCAGGAGCGGCTGGAGCGGATCGGCCTCGACCGGATCGAGATGGCCTCGCTGAGCATCAACTACCGGACGCCGCAGGAGATCATGACGGAGGCCGAGCCGGTCATCCGGGCCGCGCTCCCCGACGCCAACGTCCCGACGTCCATCCGCAGCGGCGGCATCCCCGTCGGCCACGGTTCCGCCGCCGATCTGGAGACGGTCCTCGACACCTGGCTCGCGAGCCATGCCGAGGGGGTCGCCTGTGTCATCGGCGATCCGGCGTTCCGCGCGACGGACCGGGTCCGCTCGCTGACCCCGGAGCTGTCCAAGGGGCTCGAGTTCGACCTGGTCGTCCTGATCGACCCGGAGAAGTTCGGCGAGGGTGTCGAAGGAGCGGTGGACCACTATGTGGCGATGACCCGGGCCACGCAGCAGCTCGTCGTCCTCACGACTCCCTGACCGGCCCGGCCCGCCCGAGGAGTCCGTCGAGAGACGGTCCCGGCGCGGGCCTGACGTCAGTCGGCGTCTTCCTGACGGGTCGACAGTTCGGCCGCCCATCGCTGGGCCCAGGCGCTGAGGGGTTCGAGCGAGGGGCGGAGGGCCTCTCCCAACTCGGTGAGGCGGTAGACGCCGTCGGCGTCGGTGGTCACGATGCCCACCTCGGTCAGCTCGCGCAGCCGGTCGGCCAGCACGCTGGAGGACATCGCGTCCGCGCGCAGACGCAGCTCACGAAAGCCGACGGGGCCGTGCCGCAGCTCCCAGATCACCCGCAGGGTCCACCGGCGGCCGAGCAGGTCGAGGGCGGCCATCATCGGCCGCCCGGTGTCCGACCCGCGCACGGGCCGACCGGGCCTCGGGACCCGCTCGTCCGCCCCGGAATCGTTCGCGCTTCGCATGACGCACCATGATAGGGGTTCGGAATCCGAAGCGACGTGGTTCGACGGTCATCGCCTCCGCGTCCGCCTGCCCCCGGCCTCATCTCGTATCGAGATGACTGACATCCCGAACCATCACATCCGATGGGGAAGGAAGTGATCCCGGCCGGTGCTGATGTGCGTGACGAAAGAAGGTGCACATGTCCGCGACATCCGCGACTACGACCACGTCCGCCGCCCATGGCGCCCCTCAGGGCGTACCGGGCCGGCTGGTCGCGCTGCTGGCCGTCGCCACCGGGATGACGGTCGCCAACCTCTACTACGCCCAGCCCCTGCTGTCCGTGCTGAGCGGCGCCTTCCACACCAGCACGGCCGCCGCCGGAGCGCTGATCACCCTCACCCAGGTCGGCTATGTGATCGGCATGCTCTTCCTGGTGCCGCTCGGCGACCGGCTGGAGAAGCGCAACCTGGTCACCGTCCTGCTGACGGTCACGACCCTCGCCCTGCTGACGGCCGGACTCGCCCCGAGCTTCCCCGTGCTGCTGATCGCCTCGCTGGTCGCCGGCGCCACCTCGGTCGTCGCCCAGATCCTGGTGCCCTTCGCCGCCAGCCTCGCCCCCGACCACGCCCGGGGCCGGGTCGTCGGCCGGGTGATGAGCGGGCTGCTCACCGGCATCCTGCTCTCCCGCACCCTCAGCAGCCTGGTCTCCGGCCTCGCGGGCTGGCGGACGGTGTTCCTCGGCTCGGCCGTCCTCATGGCCGTACTCGCCGTGACCCTGCGCAAGGCCCTGCCGCAGCACGCGCCGACCACGACGATGCCGTACCACCACGTACTGCGCTCCACCGCCCAACTGCTGCGCAGGCACCCGGTGTTGCTGCGCCGCGGCCTCTACCAGGCGGCCATGTTCGGTGCGTTCAGCGCCTTCTGGACCACCGTCTCCTTCGTCCTGACCGGTCCGCGCTTCCACTACTCCTCGCTCGCCGTCGGGGTCTTCGCCCTCGTCGGCGCGGCCGGTGCGGCCGTCGCCCCGTTCGCCGGGCGCTGGGCCGACCGCGGGCTGGTGCGCCCGGTCACGGGTGCCGCCTTCGTGGTCGCCGCCCTGGCCTTCGCACTCGCCGGGTTCGGCGGGCACAGCGTCGTCCTCATCGCGCCGGCCGCGATCCTGATCGACATGGCCGTGCAGACCACGCTCATCCTCGGCCAGCACACCGTGTACCAGCTGGACCCCGCCGCCCGCGCCCGCCTCAACAGCGCCTTCATCGCCACGTTCTTCCTCGGCGGCGCGGCCGGCTCCCAGCTCGGTTCGGTCGTCTACCACGCGGGAGGCTGGGCGGGCCTCACGGTCCTGGGTGCCGCGCTCCCGCTGATCGCGCTCCTCTACTGGCTCACCGAGCGCCCGTGGCGGGCGGCGGCGCGGCCGGAACCGGCGGGCAGGTGACGGCGGTTGCTCCAGGGCGCCCGCCCGGGAGCGGCACCCGTGGTCGCACCCACCCCCTCGCCTACGATGCGGCGCAGATCGCACGACGTCGGACCGGGCGCGGCTCAGGCAGGAGCGGATGATGGATCTGCGGCAGATGGAGGTCGTCGTCGCGGTGGCCGACGCGGGAGGGTTCACGGCGGCGGCGCGTCGTCTGCACATCGTCCAGTCCGCCGTTTCCAGCACGGTCCGGGCGCTCGAACGCGAGCTGGGCACCCCGCTGTTCGACCGTACGACCCACCGCGTCGCCCTGACTCCGGCGGGCGAGGCGTTCGTGCCCGCCGCCCGGACGACCCTGCGCTCCGCCGAACTCGCCCGGGAGGCGGTGGACGCGGTGAAGGGGCAACTACGCGGGACCGTGACAGTGGGCACGATGCAAGGCGTGTGGGCGGGGCTCCACCACGCCCTGGCCGCGCTGCGGGCCGAACACCCGGGCGTGGTGGTCAGGTTGCGCCAGGCGGCGGTGGCCGACATCCGCCAGGCACTGCGCGAGGGCACGGTCGATCTGGCCGTCGTGGCCCTCGACCGCCGTCAGCAGCGAGGACTCACCACCCGGCTCCTGTCCCACGAGGACATGGTGCTGCTGGCGGCACCCCGCCGAGTCGTCCCCGGCACGACACCGAAGGGCGTCGTCGCCCTCGCCGATGTCGCCCGTCTGCCCCTGGTGGACTTCACCCCCGGCTGGGCGATCCGTGACGCCGTCGACCGGGCCTTCCGCGCCGCGGGCGTCGACCGCGGCACGACCTTCGAGGTGAACGACATCGTCGCGGCGGCCGAGTTGGTCCGCAACGACCTGGCGGTCTGCATCATGCCGCGCTCGATCGCGGACCGCTTCCCCGACCTGCCCCGGTACCGCTTCGAACGGCACGCCCCGAACTGGCAGATCATGGTGGTACGACCGCCGGGCGAGGCCCCTCCGGCGGTCGCCGCGCTGCTGGGTCACATCACCTGAGATCCCCCGCGCTCCCCACCACGGCGAGGCAGGCCTCAGCCGAGGTTGGCCAGGCCCTTGAGATCGTCGTAGGTGCCGTAGAAGACGTTCGCGTCGGTCCGGTGCGGGATGCCGGGCACGGTCGCGGTCTCGCTGTACTGCCAGAAGGTCCAGCCGTTGCCGCCGGGGAGGACGAGGGGCGGGGTGGTGCCGTAGCGGGCGAGACGTACTCAGTAGCCGGCGAGGGCCTTCGTGCCGCCCATGCACTGGTCCACGAACGACCTCTGGGTGTACACCATCGGCGCGACACCCGTCCGCTCCTCGACCCGCTGAAGGAACGCCAGCACGCGGGACGTCAGCGCGCCGGGGCCGGCACCACACGCGGGCTTGCCCCGGCGCTGGCGTTCCACGTCGAGTTCCAAGGGGAGTTCGTAGGGGTGGGTGCCGTCCAGCTTCTGGGCACGGACCGTCTTCAGGAAGTGGTCGGCCTGGACCTTGCCGTCCTGGTCGTGCTCGAAGTAGTGGTACGCGGTGTGGATCAGCTTCACGCCCCGCGCACCGGCGAGGTCACGGACGAACCAGGGGCTGACCGTGCGTGACCCCTCAGTGGCCTTGACGGAGACGAACTTCTGGCCGCCGCGGCTCAACGCTGCCCAGTCGATGGGCTTGTCGTCGGGGTGCTGGTACCCCGAGATGTCCACCCCGTGCACGGCGTAACCGCCCGGCCCGGGGGCGGCCGCCGGTCCGGGCACGGCCGCGGCCGTCGTCGTGAGGGCGAGGGCGGTCACGGTCGTGGAGAGGGCAAGGCGGGCGAGTCCGGCGCGCAGTCGCATGGAACAGGTCTCCTCGGACGGAAGGCTGACGGGTGATCGGAGCGGCTCCGGGGCCGGGCTCGGTACGCCCTGTCCCGCGCTCCGAGCAGAGACTCCCGCGCCCGGTGTCCCGGGCACCTGATGCACCGGTCCCGACCGGTCCCGGTTACGTCGATCGAGATCAGGCCTGCCCCTTCACCGCGGGGCGTCGCCTCCCGGGCCGAGACGGTGGCCAAGGCCCGGGACACGGGCCTTGGCGAGGCCGACGACGGACGCGGTTACGGCGTCGGCGCCGGCGCCGTCACCTCCTCCCCGGCGTCCTCGCCGCCGCAGAGGTCGGCCACGGGCACGTCGGCGGTCTCGGCCGTGTCGGGCTCATCGGCGAGGCCGACCGGTCCCGCCGTGGCCGTCAGGTCTGCCGCCGCCTCCGGCAGCTCGGCGGCCGCCAGGGCGACCGGCGGGTTGCCCCGCAGCAGCGGCAGCGGGTTCACCGTGGCGCCGGAGCTGTTGCGGCCCTTGCGGACCTCGAAGTGCAGGTGCGGTCCTGAGGAGTTGCCGGTGCTTCCGGACAGCCCGATCTGCTGCCCGGCCGCGACCCGGGCCCCCACCGCCACCTGCCGCCTGCTCAGGTGGGCGTAGAGGGTGAACGTGTTGTCGGTGTGCGCGACGATGATGAAACGGCCGTAGGAGTACTTGAGGTCCACCGACCTCACGACGGCGCCGGCCGCGGAGGCGAGGATGGGGGTGCCCATCGGCGTGCGGTAGTCGACCCCCGTGTGGTGTCGGCGGTAGTCGCTGCCGGTGAATCCCCGGACGATTCCGTAATTGCCCCGGAAGGGCTTGTACAGCGTGGGCATGGTGACCTCCGGTCACTGAGGGCGCTCTCGAGGTGGTGAGCGCGGTGGATGCTGCGTGGCCCACGGTGCTGCGCCCACGGTCCCGGGCGCCTGAGCGCACGGTCCCGTTGTCGCCCGGCGGACGATCCCGGGTGCGCGCCCCTGTACTGCTCCCGCGTCCGCCTTGAGGGTGGATTAGGGGCGGCCGACCGCACGCATGACTACGGAGTGTCAGCAAATCCTCCCGGCGGTCCGCCCGCCCCACCCGACGTGGCCGCCCGTGCCGTACGTCCGCCCCTCGCGCCCGCCGTCGCCCGCCGCGGCGCCCTGGTCGACCGGTGCGCGCTCGGCGTCTGCCTCGCCATCGTCGCCGCCACGCTCGTCCTGATCGCCACGACGGGCGACCTCGGCCAGTTCGCCCACATGGAGTGGCGGATCGGCCGCAACCTCGCCCTGGCCTGCTGCTTCCTCGCCTCCGGCTATGTGGTGCTGCGCCGCTCGGACCGGCTCGCTCCGCTCGCCAGGTGCCTGCTCGCGGTCTCCGCCACCACCGGCTTGTACACCGTAGCGGTGATGTTGCAGCGGACGACTCCCGCGCTCGAGGGCCTCGACGGGGTGGGCGGGCACCTCCCCATCGGCTGGTTCCGGCTGATCATGGGGATCGCCGTCCTCGGCCTGCACGGCACCCTCGCCGTCCTGCCCCTGTGGTTCCCGGACGGTGCCAGACCCGCGCTCGGCTGGCGCGTCGCCGCGGCCGTCATGGCCTGTGTGTACGTCGTCTATCTCGCGCCCATCCCGTGGTACGGGCTGCGATCCGCGGACCCGGCGTGGTCGGGGAAGACCCTCGCGCGCCAGGCGCCGTGGTGGGACGCGATGACCGAACCGGTCATCTGGATGCCACGGCTCTTCGCCGTCGCCGTACTGGCGCACATGGTGTGGCGGCTGTGGCGGTCCGACGGTCTCGTCCGTCGCCAATTCGCGGTCATGGCCGTGTGTTACGGCGTCTACTGGGGCGTCCAGATCGCCGACAAAGCCCAGGAAATCGGCCAGGACGGCAACCCGCCGCACTGGATGTACCTGCTGATGCTCGGCCCGGCCTCCGCCGCGCTCGCCCTGGGCACGGTCACCGCGGTCGTGCCGCACGACCTGACCGGCCTCGACCGCGTCCTGCGCCCCGTACTCGTCGCCCTCGCGCTCTGCCTGGGGCTGTTCTACTGCTACCGCGGCCTCTACGAGATCCTCTCCACCCTCCCCGGCCGCTCCCCCGTCACCGACGCCGCCATCGCCTCCGCCCTCGCCGTCCTCGCCCTGCGCCCCGCGACCACCCTCCTCCTGCGCATCGTGGACCTGCTCTTCTACGGCCGCCGCGCCAAGCCGTACGAAATGCTGCACGCCCTCTCCGACGGACTGGCCCGGCGGATGCCGGCCGACGAGGTCGCCCGGACCGTGTGCGACACCGTCGTGACCCGGCTGGGCATGCCCGGCGCGGTGCTGTGGGCCCATACCCGGCACGGGCCACGGGAGTTGGCGCGGGCCGGGGTGCGCTTCTCACCCGACTTCACCCCGGACCTCGCGCCGGACCTCGCGCCGCACGAGGAACGGCCGCACCACCTCGTCGAACTCCGCCACCAGGGCGAGTCCGTGGGCCGGCTCGGGGTGCTCCTGCGGCCGGGGCAGCGCAGTCTGGACGCCCACGACAAGGCCGTACTCGACGTGCTCGGCGGCCAGTTGGCGCCGCTCGTCCAAGCGGTCGGTCTGCGCGAGGAGTTGCGCGCCAGCCGGGAGCGCGTGGTCGCCTCCCGCGAGGAGGAGCGCCGCAGGATCCGCCGCGATCTGCACGACGGGCTCGGTCCCACCCTCGCCTCGGTACGACTCCGTCTGGAGACCGCGGCCGACCAGGTCGGGTCCGCGCGGGAGGAGCGGATCAGAGACCTGCTGCGGGACGCGGGCGCCGACACCGCGCAGAGCATCACGGAGGTACGCCGGCTCGTGGACGGACTCCGACCACCCGACCTGGACGAGCACGGACTGCCCGAGGCGTTGCGGCGGTTGACGCAGCGGGCCGCGCATCCGGCGCTGCGCGTCGAGGCCCGTATTCCGGACGCCGTGCCGGAGCTCGCGGCGGCCTGCGAGGTCGCCGCGTACCGCATCGCCGCGGAGGCGCTGACGAACGTGGTCAAGCATGCCCGGGCCACAACTGCCGTACTGAGCCTGTCCGTCGACGACCACGACGTCGTCCTGGACGTCGTGGACGACGGGACCGGAATCAGGGACTCGGGAGGGGACGGCGACGGCGGCCGTTCCGGCGGTGGCGGGGTCGGTCTGGGATCCATGGCCGAGCGGGCCGAGGAGATCGGCGGTGCGCTGACGCTGGGGCCGCGCGACGACGGGGCGCGGGGCACGCGGGTGCACGCCCGGCTGCCGCGCACCCTGGACTGAGGGGACGTACGACGATGACCCTGCGCGTCCTGCTCTGCGACGACCACCCGCTCTTCCTCGACGGCATCGCCGCCGCCCTCTCCGCCGCCGAGGACATCGAGGTGGTCGCCGCGGCCGCCACCGGAGAGGAAGGGATCCGGCTCGCCGGCGAACTCCGCCCCGATCTCGTGGTGATGGACCTCGGGCTCCCCGACATGAGCGGCCTCGACGCCATTCGCCGGCTGCCCGGCGTCCCCGTCCTCGTGTTGTCCATGTCGGAGGACGACCCCACGGTCCTCGCCGCCCTCAAGGCCGGGGCCCGGGGCTATCTGGCCAAACTGGCGGGCCGTTCGGAGATCCTGCACGCCGTACGGACGGTGGCCGCGGGCGGTGCCGTGTTCAGCGGAGGTGTCGCCGACCGGCTGATGGCCTTCCTCACCCGGCCCGCCGGACCGGTCGCCCCCTGCGCGTTCCCCGAACTGACCGGCAGAGAAAGGGAGGTTCTGGAACTACTGGCCCGGGGACACGACAACCACCGGATCGCCCGGAGCCTTTTCCTCTCCGAGAAGACGGTCCGCAACCACGTCTCGCACATCTTCACCAAGCTCAGCGTCCGCGACCGCGCCGAGGCGGTGGCCCGCGCCCGGAACGCCAGGCTGGGCGAGACACCGGGACAGAAGCAGGGGCAGGGCCAGGGGCAGGACCAGGGACGGAATCCGGGTCAGGAGTGAGACCGGCGCCTCATGTGCCCGGGACGCCGGGCACATGAGAGTTCCGTTGTCCACGCCGACGGGGCGCGGACCACGGACCAAAGGACCACACCATGATCAAGCGCCGGATCTCCGCAGCCGGGCTCCTGCACCTCGCACTCCCCGCCGTCGCGACGCTCTCCCTGGGCATCGCGGCCCCCACCACGTCGGCGGCCGAGGCGACCCCTTGCCCGAACGGCTACTTCTGCGTCTGGGACGGGCTCTCCGAGACCGGTACCCGGCAGAGCTTCCAGCGGTTCCAGGACGACCTGCGCAAGGAGGGAATGCCGAACGGGGCGTACAGCGTGCGCAACAACACCGTCGCCTACTGGACCGTCTACTCCGAAAGCTACTGCCACGGAGACAGCCAGCTCGTCGCGCCCGGGAAGGCGTTCGACGTCACCATCGACAGCGTCTTCTCGGTGGCCGCTGAGGGCTACATCGGCCAGTGCCAGGCGCCGGACTGACGTTCCTGCGGGTGGGGCCCCGAACCCAGCGCGGTCCGGGGCCCCACCCCCGAAGCGCTCACCCGAACACTCTTGCCCACAACCGAGCGCGCCCCTACCCTGACTTTGTGCCGCAAATAAACAAAGCCATCCAGCACAACGCCGTGCGGGGCAACCGATCCGACCTCACCCGCCTCCGCATACTCCTGACCACCTTCTTCGCCCTCGACGGCTTCGTCTTCGCCGGCTGGGTCGTCCGTATCCCCGCGATCAAGCACCAGACCGACGCCACCGCCAGCACCCTCGGCCTCGCCCTCCTCGGCGTCTCCGCGGGCGCGGTCATCACGATGACGCTCACCGGCCGCCTCTGCCGCCGCTACGGCAGCCACCAGGTCACCGTCGCCTGCGCCGTACTGCTCTCCCTCAGCATCGCCCTGCCCCCGCTGACCCACTCGGCCCTGACGCTCGGCATGGTGCTGCTGGTCTTCGGCGCCGCGTACGGCGGGATCAACGTGGCCTTCAACAGCGCCGCGGTCGATCTGGTGCGCGCTCTCCGGCGCCCGATCATGCCCAGCTTCCACGCCGCCTTCAGCCTCGGCGGCATGGTCGGCGCCGGGCTCGGCGGAGTCGTGGCCGCGCATCTGTCGCCCACCCGGCATCTGCTGGGCCTCACCGTCGTCGGACTGCTCGTGACAGCGGTCGCCGGACGGCAGCTCCTGCGCCTCGAACCGCCCGTCCCGCCCGAGCGGACACAGCGGGAGACGGGCGCCCCACGGCGCCTGGACCGGCGCACCCGCACCCTGGTGATCGTCTTCGGCCTGATCGCCCTCTGCACGGCGTACGGCGAGGGCGCCATGGCCGACTGGGGCGCGCTGCATCTCCAGGAGGACCTCGACGCCTCACCCGGCGTCGCGGCAATCGGCTACTCCCTCTTCGCCCTCACCATGACCGCCGGCCGCCTCACCGGCACGACCCTCCTGGAACGGCTCGGCCGCACCCGCACCGTGGTCGCGGGCGGCACCACCGCGGCCGCCGGCATGCTCCTCGGCTCACTGGCGCCCTCGCTGTGGGCGGCCCTCCTCGGCTTCGGCGTCGCGGGGCTCGGCCTCGCCAACCTCTTCCCGGTGGCCGTCGAACGCGCCGGCACCCTCGCCGGCCCCACCGGCGTCGCCATCGCCTCCACCCTCGGCTACGGCGGCATGCTCCTCGGCCCGCCCGCCATCGGCTTCATGGCCGACTGGTTCTCCCTCTCCACGGCGCTCACCAGCGTGGCGGCCCTCGCGGCGGTGGCTGCGGCGATCGGCCTCACGACACGGCACGCGGCGACGCGCTGACTCCCTCTCACGCGTGGGCTCTCGCCCACGCGCTCCCTGACCTGGGCAGGGCGACGGCACACCCCACGTACCCTCTCTCCCGTGCCAGCCTCCCGCCTCCATCGCGTCGCCGTCCTCGTCCTCGAAGGGGCGAAGCCGCTCGATGTCGGAATCCCCGCGCAGGTCTTCACGACGCGGGCGAGCATGCCGTACGAGGTGCGGGTGTGCGGGGCGACGCCCGGGCTCGTGACCGGCGGCGACGGGCTGTCGTACGCCGTCGCCCATGGTCTCGACGCGCTCGCCTGGGCGGACATCGTCTTCGTGCCCGGCTACCGGCACCCGGACCGGGACGATCCGCCGGAGGCGGTCGTCGACGCGCTGATCGCCGCCCACGCGCGCGGGGCGCGGCTCGCGGCGATCTCGACGGGGGCGTTCGCGCTCGCCGCCACCGGGCTGCTCGACGGCAGGCGCGCCACGACGCACTGGCACTACACACGGGCGCTCATGGCCAGGCATCCGCTCGTCCAGGTCGACGAGAACGTGCTGTTCGTCGACGAGGGCAGCGTGCTCACCTCGGCCGGTGCCGCCTCCGGGATCGACCTGTGCCTGCACATCCTGCGCGGCGACCTGGGAGTGGCCGCGTCGAACCACGCGGCCCGCCGACTGGTCGCGGCCCCCTATCGGAGCGGCGGCCAGGCCCAGTACGTGCCGCGCAGTGTGCCCGAGCCGCTCGGGGAGCGCTTCGGGACCACCCGCGAGTGGGCGCTGCACCGGCTGGACGAGCCCCTCACCCTCGACATACTGGCGCGGCAGGCCGGGGTGTCGCCGCGTACGTTCTCGCGGCGCTTCGTCGAGGAGACCGGCTATACGCCGATGCAGTGGGTGATGCGAGCCCGCATCGACCTGGCGCGCGAACTGCTGGAGCGGTCGCAGCGCAGCGTCGAGCAGATCGCCACCGACGTCGGACTCGGCACCGGCGCGAATCTGCGCCTGCACTTCCAGCGCATCCTCGGCACCACTCCGAGCGAGTACCGGCGCACCTTCACCCGGGGCGAGTAGCCGCGGCACGATTCACGTGGCGACATCCTTTTGAACCATGGCGATCCCGCCACTGTCCGCCGCGCGCCCCGCGAGCGAGCCTGGTGGCGCAGGCAAGGGACAACGGGAAGGGACACCCCCCATGACTCGCATCGCCATCAACGGATTCGGCCGCATCGGACGCAATGTGCTGCGCGCGCTGCTCGAACGCGACAGCGCCCTGGAGATCGTCGCCGTCAACGACCTCACCGAGCCCGCCACGCTCGCCCGGCTCCTCGCCTACGACAGCACGGCCGGCCGGCTCGGGCGTCCGGTGACCGTGGACGGGGACGCCCTCGTCGTGGACGGCCGTCGGATCAAGGTGCTGGCGGAGCGTGAGCCCGCGCAGCTGCCGTGGGCCGAACTCGGCGTCGACATCGTCCTGGAGGCCACCGGCCGCTTCACCTCGGCCAAGGCCGCGCAGGCGCACCTCGACGCGGGCGCGAAGAAGGTGCTGGTCAGCGCGCCGTCCGACGGCGCCGACGTCACGCTGGCGTACGGGGTCAACAGTGACTCGTACGACCCGGACGTGCACACGATCGTCTCGAACGCCTCCTGCACCACCAATGCCCTCGCCCCGCTGGCCAAGGTCCTGGACGATCTCGCCGGTATCGAGCACGGGTTCATGACGACGGTGCACGCCTACACGCAGGAGCAGAACCTCCAGGACGGTCCGCACCGCGACGCCCGTCGCGCCCGGGCCGCGGGCGTCAACATCGTGCCCACCACGACGGGTGCCGCCAAGGCGATCGGCCTGGTGCTGCCGAACCTCGACGGCAAGCTGTCCGGCGACTCGATCCGCGTACCGGTGCCGGTGGGTTCGATCGTCGAGCTCAACACGACCGTCGCCCGTGACGTGACCCGCGACGAGGTGCTGGCCGCGTACCGCGCCGCGGCGGAGGGGCCGCTCGCCGGTGTCCTGGAGTACTCGGAGGACCCGCTGGTGTCGGCGGACATCGTGGGCAACCCCGCGTCGTCGATCTTCGACTCGGCCCTCACCCGTGTCGACGGCCGTCACATCAAGGTGGTCGCCTGGTACGACAACGAGTGGGGCTTCTCCAACCGCGTGATCGACACCCTCGAACTGCTCGCCGCCGGCTGACCGAGCAACTGAGGAACCACGGGCCGGGGCCGAGGCACCCGGCCCGCCGGATCACAGGGGCGCCGACCTGCCCCGCCGGATCACAGGGCCGCCAGCCAGGCCGCCGTCTCATCGGGGTGGCCGAAGCGCACCGTCTCCAGAGGGGCGAAGCGGGGATCGCGGACCCGGCGCCCGATCTCCCTCCGGCGCTCGCCGTGCTGCGACCAGGCCCACCACACCGGGTGGCCCCGGTCCAGCCAGCCCCTCCAGGTCTCCCTGTTGCCGCCGAAGATGACCTCACGTGTGACGGTGCGCCGGATGGACCGGCGCAGCACGCGGGGCATGATGACGCGTCGGGGGTAGTCCAGCCAGATCACGGTGTCGGCCCGGTCCCACAGCAGGTCGCGGACTTCCGGGTAGCCGAGGGAGTCGACGATCCAGCGGGGCTCGGCGGTGAGCGCGGAGACGTCTTCGGTGAGGTGGTCGTTGGTGGCCCAGCCGGGGGCGTTGTAGTGCAACGCGTCCATCTCGTGGTACGGCACGTCCAGACGGCTGCTCAGGGTGCGGGCGAGCGTGGACTTGCCCGCGCCGGTGATCCCCACCACCAAGATCCGTTTCACGACGGCACCCTATCCTCACCTCCATGGAGACTGCCGAGTTCGTCCGAATCCTCGATCAGGAAGGCCAGTTGCTGGCCGCGGCCGCCGAGGAGGCCGGCACCGGCGCCAAGGTGCCGACGTGCCCGGAGTGGCAGGTGCGGGACCTGCTGCGGCACACGGGAGCGGTACATCGTTGGGCGGCGGGGTTCGTCGCCGAGGGACACGCCTCGCCCCGCCCCCTCGGGGAGGAGCCCGATCTCGACGGCGCCGAACTCGTGGCCTGGTACAGGGAGGCTCATGCGCGGCTCGTGGACACTCTGACCGCCGCCGATCCGGACACACAGTGCTGGTACTTCCTGCCCGCGCCCTCGCCGCTCGCGTTCTGGGCGCGCCGGCAGGCGCACGAGACGACGGTGCACCGGTTCGACGCGGAGGCCGCCCGGGGCGGCACGCCTGAAGAGATCGGCCGTCACTTCGCCGCGGACGGCATCGACGAGCTGCTGTCCGGGTTCCATGCCCGCCCCAGGAGCAGGGTCCGCACCGACATTCCGCGCGTCCTGCGGGTGCGGGCGACGGACGTGGACGGCGCGGTGTGGACCGTACGGCTGTCTCAGGAGCCACCGGCCACGGAGCGTGGGGATGGCGGGGACGCCGGCTGCGAAGTGGCCGGGCCGGCCCCGCGGTTGTACCTGGCGCTGTGGAACCGGCTGCCGTTCCCGGCTGTGACCGGCGACGACTCGCTCGCCCAGCTCTGGCGCGAGACCTCCGGGGTCGGCTGAGCGGCCGGCTCAGTCCGAGCCCAGCGTCCTCGTCAACACCGCACGCTGCACCGGCAGCACCTCGCCGTGCAGCGTGCGCCCCTTCGCCGTGAGCGCCACCCGGACGCCCCGCCGGTCCTCCGGGCACATGCCGCGCTCGACGAGTCCGTCCTTCTCCAGCCGAGCGATGAGCCGCGACAGCGCGCTCTGGCTCAGATGGACCCGCTCGGAGATCTCCTGGACCCGGTAGGAGCAGCCGCCGCCCGGCGCGCGGTTCTCGTCGGCGAGTACGTCGAGCACCTCGAAGTCGCTGGCGCAGAGGCCGTGTTGATGGAGCGCGCGGTCCAGTTCGCACTGGGTGCGCGCATGCAGCGCCAGGATGTCCCGCCACTGGTCCACGAGTGCCTGCTCGGCCTTCTTCGCCGCCATGGGCGCACCGTAGCAGAGAGCGGGAATTATTGCACCGTAATTAAATGCGCTTGCATTCGATGCATACGCATGTAGTGTCTTCGGACATGACCTCTCCGCTCAACACCCCCGCGTCCGACGGACGCTGGACTCCCCGACTGTGGGGCACGCTGCTGGTGCTCTGCGCCGCGATGTTCCTCGACGCCCTCGATGTGTCGATGGTCGGTGTCGCGCTGCCGTCGATCGGCGCCGACCTCGGACTGTCCACCTCGACCCTGCAATGGATCGTCAGCGGCTACATCCTCGGGTACGGCGGCCTCCTCCTGCTCGGCGGCCGGGCCGCCGACCTGCTGGGCCGGCGCCAGGTCTTCCTGGTCGCCCTCGGTGTCTTCGCGGTCGCCTCGCTGCTCGGCGGGCTCGTCGACTCCGGACCGCTGCTGATCGCCAGCCGGTTCGTCAAGGGCCTCAGCGCCGCGTTCACGGCGCCCGCCGGTCTCTCCATCATCACCACGACCTTCGCCGAAGGCCCGTTGCGCAACCGCGCGTTGGCGATCTACACGACCTGCGGTGCCACCGGCTACTCGATGGGCCTGGTCTTCTCCGGCCTGCTCACGGAGGCGAGTTGGCGGTTCACCATGCTGCTGCCCGCCCCCGTCGCGCTGATCGCCCTGATCGCCGGCCTGAAGCTGCTGCCGCGCAGCGAGCGCGAACAGAACACCGGCGGCTACGACATCCCGGGCGCCGTCCTCGGCACCGCCTCCATGCTGCTGCTCGTGTTCACCGTCGTCGAGGCGCCGGAAGCGGGCTGGGGATCCGCTCGTTCGATCCTGTCCTTCCTCGCCGTCGCCGTCCTGCTGACCGCCTTCGTGGCCGTCGAGCGGCGCAGCGCCAGCCCGCTGATCCGGCTCGGCGTCCTGCGCTCCGGTCCGCAAGTCCGGGCCCAGCTGGGCGCGTTGACGTTCCTCGGCAGTTACGTCGGTTTCCAGTTCCTGGTCACCCTCTACATGCAGCAGCTGCTCGGCTGGTCGGCCCTGCACACCGCGCTCGCCTTCCTCCCGGCCGGCACGCTGGTGGCGCTGTCCGCGACGAAGGTGGGCACGGTCATCGACCGCTTCGGCACCCCGCGGCTCATCGTGGCCGGCTTCGCGCTGATGGTCGTCGGCTATCTCCTGTTCCTGCGCATCGACCTCGACCCGGCGTACGCGTCGGTGATCCTGCCGACCATGCTGCTGGTCGGCGCCGCCTTCGCGCTGACCTTCCCCTCGCTCAACGTCCAGGCCACCAACGGCGTCGACGAACACGAGCAGGGCATGGTCTCGGGTCTGCTCAACACCTCGGTCCAGGTGGGCGGCGCGCTCTTCCTGGCCGTGGTCACGGCGGTGCTCACGGCCAACGCGCCCGGGGAGCGGGCCTCTCGGCAGGACGTACTCGACAGCTATCTGCCCGGTCTGACGGTGGTCACCGGCATCGCGGTCGCGGGCCTGCTGATCTCGCTGACCGGACTGCGGGTCCGGCCGCGCCGGAAGTCGGTCGTGGTCGCGAAGTCCACATCCCTGGAGGAGGCGGAGCGCGTGTCCGTGCGCGACTGACAGGGGGACGCCTCCCCACCGTGCGCCCGGCGGAGCCCGCTTGCTCCGCCGGGCGCACTCCTGTGAGACTCGCCGTATGACCGCACACGGGGGACGACGGGATCAGGCCGCGCGGGACGCCATGACCGTCGAGATCGGATACGCGCTGGTGAGCGCCGCGTTCGCGGTGGCCGTGGTCTTCGGGGCGATCGCCGGTCCGGCACTCCTCTTCGACCTGCCGGAAACGCTGGAGAAGGTACTGCTACGACTGGCCCTCGGGCTGGCACCGGTGCTGTTCATCGCCCGGGTCGTCAGCGTGCTGATCCGCTTCGGCCGGAACGGGCCTCAGCCCAGCCAGCCCGGCCGCACCAACCCCGACTCATAGGCCAGTACGACGAGTTGGGCCCGGTCACGGGCCCCCAGCTTCACCATCGTCCGGCTGACGTGGGTCTTCGCCGTGAGCGGGCTGACCACCAGGCGCCGGGCGATCTCCTCGTTGGACAGTCCGATGCCGACCAGGGCCATCACCTCCCGCTCCCGCTCGGTGAGCTGAGCGAGCGCGTCGGCCGCCGCGGGCTCCTTGGAACGCGCCGCGAACTCGGCGATCAGCCGCCGCGTCACCCCCGGTGACAGCAGCGCGTCGCCCTCCACCACCGCTCTTACGGCGCGCAGGAGTTCCTCGGGTTCGGTGTCCTTGACCAGGAAGCCGGAGGCGCCCGCGCGGATCGCCTCGAAGACGTACTCGTCGAGCTCGAAGGTGGTGAGCATGACGACCTTGACGCCCGCGAGCCCCTCGTCGTCGGTGATCCGGCGGGTCGCGGCGAGGCCGTCGAGCACGGGCATGCGGATGTCCATCAGGACGACGTCCGGGCGCAGTTCGCCCACCATGCGGACCGCTTCCTCGCCGTCGGAGGCCTCCCCGGCCACCTCGATGTCCGGCTGCGCGTCGAGCAGCGCCTTGAATCCGGCCCGCACCAGTGACTGGTCGTCGGCGAGCAGTACGCGGATCACCCGTTCTCCTTCACTCCGAGCCGAGCGGCAGTTCGGCGAGCACCCGGAAGCCCCCGTCGGGACGCGGTCCCGCCTCGATCGTGCCACCCAGTGCGGCGGCCCGCTCCCGCATTCCGGCCAGCCCGTTGCCGCTGCCGCCCGCGTCGGCTCCGGTCGCGGGTCCGTCGTCGTCGATACGGAGCCGTAGCGTCGCACCGTCGTCGTGAACGACCTGTACACGCGCGTGCCGCGAACCTGAATGCCGTACGACATTGGTGAGCGCTTCCTGGACGATGCGGAACGCGGCGAGGTCCGTGCCGGGAGCGAGTTTCGGGATCGTCCCTTCGACCTCGACCGTCAGTCCGGCGCTCGCCGCCTGGGTCACCAGTTCCGGCAGCCGGCCGAGGCCGGGGGCCGGTGCGCGGGGCGCGTCTCCGGGGGTGCGCAGGGTGTCGAGCACCTGGCGGACCTCGCCGAGGGCCTCTTTGCTGGCGGCCTTGATGGTGGTGAGGGCCGTGCGCGCCTGTTCGGGATCGCTGTCGAGGAGCGCGAGGCCGACGCCGGCCTGGACGTTGATGACGGAGATGCTGTGCGCGAGGACGTCGTGCAGTTCGCGGGCGATCCGCAGCCGCTCCTCGTCGGCGCGCCGCCGCGCGGCCTGCGCCCGCTCGGCCCGCTCCCGCGCCCACTGCTCACGGCGGGTCCTGGCGAGCTCCGCCAGCGCCACGATCGCGATGCCCCAGGCGGCGACCACGCCCTCCGAGCCCCAGGGGGCCGCGTCGTCGCCGGACGGCGGCAGCCACCGGTAGAGCCAGTGCGCCACCAGCACATGCCCGGTCCACAGGAGGACGAGCGCCGTCCAGGCGGAGCGCCGGTGTCCGGCGGCGATGGCGCTGAAGCAGCCCACGGCGAAGGTCACGAAGACGGGCCCGTACGGGTATCCGGCGCCCAGGTAGAGCATCGTGGCCGCTGCCGTGCCGAACACGACGACGACCGGATGGCGGTGGCGCCACAGCAGCAGACCGGCCGCCACGACGAGCAGCACGCGCGCGAAGGTGTCGAGCGGGGCGCGATCGTTCACCTGCTGCGCGGCCGCGAAGCGGGACCCACCGAGCACGAAGGCCGTGATGATCAGGGTGGAGGGCCAGGGCCAGCGAGGCGTTCCCGCCTCGTCGCCCCAGCGGTTCCACCACGGCGGCCCGTGCCGCCACCACAGGGGTGGGCCGCCTCCCCGTACACGCTGCTCGTCCATGACCGCCACGCTAGACGCCGGGCGCCGCCCGGGGCGTCCGCCGGGCGAGGTGATCACGCGTACTCCCCGCGAAGTACGCCGCTCCCCCGCTCAGGATCCGGAGCCGCCGCCGTCCTCGGTCAGCCCCACTCCCTGGGCGAGCCGGGTCACCGCGTGCCGGAAGAAGGGCTCGCGGTCCTCGACGACCCGGTTGAACTGTCCGAACAGCTCGAAGCCGACCAGCCCGAACAGCTGCGCCCAGGCGGTGACCAGTGCCATCGCCGTCTCCGGCGGGAGGTCGGGCGCGAGGTCGGCGGCGAGCCGCTCGGCCTCCGGGCGCAGTTCGGCGGGGAGGGGGAGCTCGCCGAGCCCCGGGCCGTGGTGCGCGTCGCGGACGATGCCGATGAGGAGGAGTCCCACCCGGGCGGCGGCCGGGACAGTGGTGTCGGGGGCGCTGTAGCCGGGGACCGGGGACCCGTAGATCAGGGCGTACTCGTGCGGATGGGCGAGGGCCCAGGTGCGCACCGCCTCGCACACCGTGGTCCAGCGCCGCACGGGTCCGGCGCCCTCGGCCTTGGCGTGCGCCGCCTCCGCGCTCTCCCCCAGGGAGTTGTAGGCGTCGATGATGAGAGCGGTGAGCAGGTCGTCGCGGCTGGGGAAGTACCGGTACAGGGCGGAGGAGACCATGCCGAGTTCCCGTGCCACGGCGCGCAGCGAGAGCTTGGCGGCGCCGTCGGCGGCGAGCTGTCTGCGGGCGGCGTCCTTGATGGCCGCGGTGACCTCGATACGGGCGCGGGCTCGGGCGCCTTGTGCGGTGCTGCCTTGTGCGGGACTCATGCAGTCCAGTGTCCCACGAAATCAGATCAGTGCACACAAACGAGAGCGGCGAACAAAAAAGAGAACACTGCTCTTGCTTTACTGCCCCACCCTGATGCAGACTGAGGACACAATGAGAGCACCGCTCACACAACGGAGCGGGTGCTCACCAAAACTTTCGGAGGGTCCCATGTCCACGCACGTGCAGAAGCCCGGCTGGTTCACCGTCAACGTCTTCAACCGGTTCGTGGCCTGGCTGACCCGTCGCGGCCTCAGCGTGTGGGGCTCCAGGGTCCTCGCGGTCCGCGGCCGCAAGAGCGGCGAGTGGCGGACCACCCCGGTCAACCTGCTGACCGTCGACGGCCGCCAGTACCTGGTCGCCCCGCGCGGGCACGTCCAGTGGACGCACAACATGCGCGCGGCCGGCGGCGGCGAACTGCACCTCGGCAAGCACGTGGACCCGTTCACCGCGACGGAGGTCGCCGACGACGACAAGGTCCCGCTGCTGCGCGCCTACCTCAAGCGCTGGAAGGCCGAGGTCGGCGTGTTCTTCAAGGGGGTCGGCCCGGACTCCCCCGACGCCGACCTGCGCCGCATCGCCCCGGACCACCCGGTCTTCCTCGTCACGATCCAGAACTGACCGGCACCGTCAACTGACCGGCACCCTCAGGAACCGGTCTCGCCGGCCGCCGTACGCCGGTCCAGCGCGGTCAGGGCGCGCTGGGCCATGGGACGGCCCCGGACAATCTCCCCCAGCGAGGTGGCGCCGCGGGTGATGTCCGTGAACGCCCGCCAGGCGGGCCGGAATCCGGTCAGCGCCGCGTGGAACAGCCCCGGCCGTCGCTCGAACGCCGTCAGCAGCCGCTTGCCGACGCTCATCTCCACACCGAGCCCCGCCTTGATGGCGAACGCGTAGTTCAGGGCCTGGCGCCGGGTGTCCACGGCGTCGTTCGCCTCGGCGATCCGCACCGCCCACTCCCCAGCGAGCCGCCCCGAGCGCAGCGCGAACGAGATGCCCTCGCGGGTCCACGGCTCCAGCAGCCCCGCCGCGTCCCCGCACACCAGCACCCGGCCCCGGGACAGCGGCGAGTCGTCGGCCCGGCAGCGGGTCAAGTGCCCGGAGGAGATGCTCGGTTCGAACCCGGCGAGGCCGAGCCGCGCGATGAAGTCCTCCAAGTACCGCTTGGTGGCGGCCCCTTCACCACGCGCCGAGATCACCCCGACCGTGAGCGTGTCGCCCTTGGGGAACACCCAGCCGTAACTCCCGGGCATCGGCCCCCAGTCGATGAGCACCCGCCCCGCCCAGTCCTCGGCGACGGTCTCCGGCACCGGGATCTCCGCCTCCAGACCGAGATCGACCTGGTCGAGCTTCACCCCGACATGTGCTCCTATCCGGCTGGCGCTGCCGTCCGCGCCGACGACGGCCCGCGCGAGCACCGTCTCGCCGCCCTGCAACACCACCGCGACCGTACGCCGGTCCGGCACCGCCGACCCGTGCTGCTCGACCCGCTGCACGGTGACGCCCGTGCGCAGCTCGGCGCCCGCCTTCTGGGCGTGCTCGACCAGCTGCTGGTCGAACTCGGGCCGGTTGATCAGCCCGAACAGCATCTGCTTGGAGCGGCGGGTGCGGGCGAAGCGGCCGTTGTGCGAGAACGTCACCGCGTGCACCCGGTCCCGGAAGGGCAGCTCGAAGCCCGGCGGGAGGGAGTCCCGCGAAGGCCCGATGATGCCGCCGCCGCACGTCTTGTAGCGGGGCAGCTCCGCCTTCTCCAGCAACAGCACGCGCCGCCCGGCGACCGCCGCCGCGTACGCGGCCGAGGCGCCTGCGGGGCCTGCGCCCACCACGACGACGTCCCACACCTGCCGCGCGTCGTCCGCCGAAGAGTTCTCGCTGGTCACGATGGTCTACTGCTCCGATCAAGCCGGTGGCCGCTGCTGTTTCCCGCATCCTACGGCCGTCATCGCCGCAGGCCGCTGTGGGAGGATCTCCCTACCCATACGTACAACGTCGCACCTACAAGGAGCGTGCCCATGTCGTCGAATCCGGTCGCCGAGACCGTCGCCTCGCTGATGCCCAGGGCGCGGGCGGAGCTCACCGAACTGGTGGCGTTCAAGTCGGTGGCGGACTTCGACCAGTTCCCGAAGAGCGAGAGCGAGGGCGCGGCCCGCTGGGTCGCCGACGCGCTCACCGCCGAGGGCTTCGAGGACGTCGCCCTGCTCGACACCCCCGACGGCACCCAGTCGGTGTACGGCTATCTGCCCGGCCCGGCGGGCGCGAAGACGGTCCTGCTCTACGCGCACTACGACGTGCAGCCCCCGCTCGACGAAACCGCCTGGACGACTCCGCCGTTCGAGCTGACCGAGCGTGACGGCCGCTGGTACGGACGCGGCGCCGCCGACTGCAAGGGCGGCGTGATCATGCACCTGCTCGCCCTGCGCGCGCTCAAGGCGAACGGCGGCGTCCCGGTCCACATCAAGGTAATCGCCGAGGGCTCCGAGGAGATGGGCACGGGCGGTCTGGAGCGGTACGCGGAGCAGCACCCGGACCTGCTGGAGGCCGACACCATCGTCATCGGCGACGCGGGCAACTTCCGGGTCGGTCTGCCGACGGTCACCACCACCCTGCGCGGCATGACCCTCGTCCGCGTCCAGGTCGACACCCTCCAGGGCAACCTGCACTCCGGCCAGTTCGGCGGCGCGGCGCCCGACGCGCTGGCCGCGCTGATCCGCGTGCTGGACTCGCTGCGCGCGGAGGACGGCTCGACGACGGTCGACGGGCTGGCCCCGGAGACCGGCTGGGAGGGCCTCCAGTACGACGAGGAGCAGTTCCGCAAGGACGCCAAGGTCCTCGACGGCGTCGAGCTGATCGGCTCCGGCACGGTCGCCGACCGCATCTGGGCCCGCCCCGCCGTCACGGTCCTCGGCATCGACTGCCCGCCGGTCGTCGGCGCCACCCCGTCCGTCCAGGCCGGCGCCCGCGCCCTGGTGAGCCTGCGCGTCCCGCCGGGCGTCGACGCCGCCGAGGCGACCAAGCTGCTCCAGGCCCACCTGGAGGCGCACACCCCGTGGGGCGCCCAGGTCCGCACCGAACAGATCGGCCAGGGCCAGGCCTTCAGCGCCGACACCACCAGCCCCGCCTACGCGGCCATGTCCGAGGCCATGTCCGTCGCCTACCCCGGCCAGGAGATGCAGTACGCCGGCCAGGGCGGCTCCATCCCCCTCTGCAACACCCTCGCCGCCCTCTACCCGCACGCCGAGATCCTCCTCATCGGCCTCAGCGAGCCGGAGGCCCAGATCCACGCGGTAAACGAAAGCGTGTCCCCCGAGGAACTGGAACGCCTCTCGGTCGCGGAGGCACTGTTCCTGCGCAACTACGCGGGCTGACAACTCAGCCAACGGCAAAGGGCCCTCGTCCACGGACGGGGGCCCTTCATCATGAGGCCATGTCCCCCACCACACGCCTCACCACCCACACCGACATCGCGACATCCCTCGCCCTCCTCAGCGACCACGAACTCGCCGAACGCGTGGCATCGGGGACACCACTGAACACCGGAATCGGCGGCCGGGCAGCCTTGTTGGAGGTGGACGGCAGGCGGGTCTTCGTGAAGCGGATACCGCTCACCGACATCGAACGACGGCCGGAGAACGTCCACTCCACCGCGAATCTCTTCGGCCTCCCGCCCTACTGCCACTACGGCGTCGGCACCATCGGCGGCCCCGGCTTCGGCGCCTGGCGCGAACTCGCCCTGCACACGATGACGACGAACTGGGTCCTGTCGGACCGTTTTCCAGGCTTCCCCCTGATGCACCACTGGCGCGTCCTGCCCGACTCCCCTCAGCCCCTCCCCGACGAACTGGCCGACGTGGAACGGGCCGTCGCCTACTGGGGCGGATCACCTGGCCTGCGCGACCGCGCCGAGGGACTGCGCACGGCGAGCGCGAGCCTGACGCTGTTCCTGGAGTACGTGCCCCACACCCTCCATGACTGGCTCGACGCCCGGATCCACACCGCCGACGCCGATGCCGCATGCGCGATGGTGGAGGGACAGCTCCGCGAACTCACCGACTTCCTCGGCGGCACCGAACTCCTGCACTTCGACGCCCACTTCAACAACATCCTCACTGACGGCCGTCAGCTCTACCTAGCCGACTACGGGCTCTCCCTCTCCTCCCGCTTCCACCTCACCCCGCAGGAGCGCGCCTTCCACGACCGGCACCGGCACTACGACCGCGACTACACCACCATGTACCTGGTGATCTGGCTGGTCACCGCCCTTTACGGCCATCGCGGACCGGAGCGCGAGGCCTTCATCCGAGCCTGGGCCGACGGCACACGACCGACGGACGGCATCCCACGGGCCGCCGCCGACATCATCACCCGGTACGCCCGACCGGCGGCGGTCATGGAGGACTTCGTCCGGCGGTTCCGCGAGGAGGACAGGCTGACGCCGTATCCGTACGACGGACTCCGCGCCGCCTATAGCAACTCCACGCTCTCCGCGTAGTGACAGGCGACCGAACTCCCCTGACTCGACAGCGCCTCTGACGAGGCATCAGCCGACGGGAACACCCGCCTCCAGATAGATCGCCGCCCCGCGTTCGCGTGCGCGCAGTGCCCAGCGCAGGCGCTCGTAGCGGACCGGAGGGAGCATGTCGGCGGCCTCCTGTTCGGTCGCGAAGCGCCAGTCGCGCAGTTCGGGCCCGGGCAGCAGTACGCGGCCGGCCTCGGTGGAGTCGAGACGGCCGCCGTCGAAGAGGAGCCGCAGACCGCCGTAGCCGGGCGGCACCGGTGCCTCCCAGTCGACGACGAGCAGGCGGGGCAGACCGTCGAGGCGTATCCCGGTCTCCTCAGCGACCTCTCGGACACCGGCGCGCGCGGGGGCCTCGCCGGGTTCGACGACGCCGCCGGGGAACTCCCAGCCGGCCTTGTAGGTGGGGTCGACGAGCAGCACGCGGTCCTGCTCGTCGAAGAGGAGAACGCCGGCGGCGAGGGTCTCGGCGGTCGGCTCGGGGGTCTGCACGATGTCGCAGACGGGCACGGACCCGGACCCGATCGCCTCCGCGATACGGACGGCCGTCTCGTACGGGGTGAGGGTGCCGCTGTCGACGGGGTGGGCGTCCGCGGTCAGCCAGGAGGCGAGGGCGGCTCGGTACGGCTCGATGTGGTCGTACGACCACTGCCGTATCCGTATGTCGCCGTCGGGCAGGTCCGGCGGGATCTCCCGCCCGGCTATTCGCTCCCGCAGGATCGTTTCGGCCGGAGCGAGGAGGACATGCCGGACCGTGATCCGGCGGGCGGCGAGTCCACCGAAGATCTCGTCGCGGTAGTCCTGGCGCAGCAGCGTCATGGGGACCACGAGGGTCCCGCCGAGCTCGGCGAGCAGCGCGGCCGCCGTGTCGATCACGAGACGCCGCCAGATCGGCAGGTCCTGGAAGTCGTTGACCTCGGCGAGGTGCTTGGCCGGAAGCAGGTGTGCGAGCCCTCCGCCGATGACCTCGGGGTCGAAGAGCGTGCTGTTCGGGATCAGTTCGATCAGTTCTCGTGCGGTGGTGGTCTTCCCCGCACCGAACGCGCCGTTGATCCAGACGATCACGTTTCCCCCTCTTCTGCTGACCCCCTGTGGCTTGCCCGCTTCACCCTGCCACGGAAACCAGCCCCAGTTGAGGGCCCCACACGACGGCGCCGGCACCCCCGACAGGAGGGCACCGGCGCCGCACCGCGATCGTCGTCAGCCGTTCTGCCCCAGAGCGGTGTCGTCGACGGCGAGGCTGTCGCTCGCGATGGTGTCACCGAGCGTACTGACGGTCTTGTCCACGTCGAGATCCGGCAGATCCTCCCCGAGAGCGTGCGAGGGAGTGATCGCGGCGACGACGAATCCGGTGGCCAGGGAGGCGATGGCGAGCATGCTGCGCTTCTTCATGACCGGATCAACTGCGAAACCGGCCCGGGGTCACGGTCGAGCGTCCCCGCCGCGGGCGCGGACAGGGACGCGCCTTCACCGCTGCCGCCCCAGCAGCCTGTCGAGCACGGCCATGGCGGCCGCTCTGCGCTCGGGGCTGCGCGACCAGACGGCCGGTGCCACGGCGAC
Source organism: Streptomyces sp. NPDC046909 (assembly GCF_040644695.1). Classification (NCBI taxonomy): domain Bacteria; kingdom Bacillati; phylum Actinomycetota; class Actinomycetes; order Kitasatosporales; family Streptomycetaceae; genus Streptomyces; species Streptomyces sp. NPDC046909. Next base: position 62,519 of record NZ_JBEYXC010000009.1, read on the forward strand.
CATGAGCACGGTCAACAGTGCGGCCGCGACGGAAATGGTCATGTAGAGCGCGGCGTGATCACGAAATGCGATCGCAAGTATCGCGCCACTGACGGCGGCACCGGCCGGCACAACCGTCGACGCACGGCTCGAATCGGACGGTGCGGTTTCGTCCGGGGGCTCGGGCCCCGTAATCTGGGTATTGATGATTCCCTCCTTGAGCAGAGCGGATTGTCACGCGGCTCCTCGTCGACAGCGGGGGGCCGCATTTTCATTTTCCCGCCGCGCTCGGGAAGTGCCTGTCATATCTCGACAGCGGAGGCCGTGGACCTGGGAGAACGCCCGACAGCACGTCTCAGGCGGCCAACACCGGGGCGCCAGTGGTATCTTGCCCACTGCCGCATCAGTGCCCCCATCTGCGGGAACACCCCTCTAGGGAGCCCCGGATACGCTGGCGCGAGCACTCAACCAACCTGTCCAAGGAAACGCTACCGGCCAACCAAGTTGGCCCCGGTTGGCAGTACATGGCAGCCAACTTAAAAACACCCTTGGGCGACTTGGCACTTCCCCATAAGCGGCATTCGGCAACCGACACCATGCCCCACCTGAGGATTTCGAAAAGATGGCAGCCAAACTTCCACCAACTAAATCAAGTTGGTCACCATCCATCGATCTTCAGTGATCGATTAGCGCATGCCGTCTGCCAACCAACTCGCTTTCACAATTGGCCGGAATTCGGCCTCCTACCGCAAACGTGCCGATGGCGTGTACATGTAGTCAGCCATCCCACCTTTCGCTGGTACGGAGGAACGTAATGACGCGTCACCTTCACACCCGCACAACCCGCAGCAGAGTCATCGGAGCAGTCACCGCAGGGCTCCTGTGCGCCGCGGGCCTCGCCGCACCCGCCGTCGCGGCACCCGCCCCGACCCCGGCCCTGGACGACGGCCTCGCCCTCACCCCGCCCATGGGCTTCAACAACTGGAACTCCACGCACTGCCGGGCCGAGTTCAACGAGGGCATGGTCAAGTCGGTCGCGGACATCTTCGTGGACAAGGGCCTCAAGGACGCGGGTTACCAGTACGTCAACCTCGACGACTGCTGGGCCCTGCCCGCCCGGGACGCGGACGGCAAGCTCGTGCCGGATCCAGCCCGGTTCCCGAACGGGATCAAGGCGGTGGCGGACTATGTGCACGCCAAGGGGCTGAAGTTCGGCATCTACACCAGCGCGGGCACGAAGACGTGCGACAGCGCCGGGTTCCCCGGGGCGCTGGGCCATGAGTACAGCGACGCCCGGCAGTTCGCGGACTGGGGCGTCGACTACCTGAAGTACGACAACTGCAACAACCAGGGCGTGGACGCCAAACTGCGTTACACGACCATGCGCGACGCGCTCAAGGCGACCGGTCGGCCCATCGTCTACAGCATCTGCGAGTGGGGCCAGAACAAACCCTGGGAGTGGGCCTCCGACGTGGGGCACCTGTGGCGCACCACCGGGGACATCAGCGACAGCTGGGGCTCGATGCTGTCGATCCTCAAGCAGAACCTGCCGCTCGCCCCGTACGCGGGCCCGGGTCACTGGAACGACCCGGACATGCTGGAGGTCGGCAACGGCGGCATGACGGACACCGAGTACCGCTCGCACTTCTCGATGTGGTCGATCATGGCCGCACCCCTCCTCATCGGCTCCGACCTGCGCACCGCCACCGCCGGGACCTTCGAGATCCTCGGCAACAAGGAGGTCGTCGCCGTCGACCAGGACCCCCTGGGCGAGCAGGGCACGGTCGTCTCGTCCGAGGGCGGCCGCTGGGTCGTCGCCAAGGAGATGGCGGACGGCAGCCGCACGGTGGCGCTCTTCAACGAGTCCGGCACCGCCCAGCGCATCGCCACGACCGTCACGGCCGTCGGCCTGCCCGCCGCAGACGCCTACACCCAGCGCGACCTCTGGCAGCACCGCAGCTACAACACCGCGGGCACCATCGCGGCGACCGTCCCGGCCCACGGCACGGTTCTCGTACGGGTCTCCCCCGACCCGGCATGGGCACAGCACCCGCCCGCCGTCGAACTCGGCCTGGACGGCAGCCCGTTCGTGGAGGCCGGCACCCCCGCCACCCTCACATCCGTCGTCACCGACCTCGGCCGCACCCCGGCCGGCCGGGTCTCCGTCGCCCTGACCGGACCCGAGGGCTGGACGGTCCGCGCGACATCCCCGACCACGGCCTCGTCCCTGTCCACCGGCCGCTCGCTGCGCACCGGTTGGACGGTCACCGCGCCTCCGACGGCGCCGACAGGGTCGTACGGCCTGACGCTGAAGGCGAGTTACCGCTCGCCGTCCCACGCGCGCGTCGAGAGCGTGCTGCCGTTGACGGCCACCGTGGTGGCGCCGCCGCCCGCCGGGACCTCCCGACTCTCCGATCTGCCCTGGCTGTCGGCCGTCAGCGGCTGGGGGCCGGTCGAGCGGGACACCAGCAACGGTGAGAGCGCGGCGGGTGACGGGAACCCGATCACCATCGGCGGGGTGGTGTACGCCAAGGGGCTCGGGGTCCATGCCGAGAGCAGCGTCGACTACTACACGGGCGGGGCGTGCGAGACGGTCACCGCGCAGGTCGGTGTCGACGACGAGAAGGGCGCCGACGGCACCGTCGCCTTCGAGATCTGGGCGGACGGCAGCAAGGCCGCCTCGACCGGTGTGCTCACCAACGCCCTGCCCGCCCAGCCGCTCACGGCCGAGGTGACCGGAGCCCAGGTGGTCCGCCTCGTCGTCAGCGACGGCGGCGACGGCATCGACTCCGACCACGCGGACTGGGCGGAGGCGGAGTTGAGCTGCTGAGCCTCCCAGAGGCCCAGCAGCCGAGTGAACGTTCCTGCTGAGCTGCCGTAAACCCACCGGCCCGGCCCTTCAGACCGTCGCCGCGTCCGTCCTCTTCGCGAGCGCGAGCGCGGCGGCGGCCGCCCCCACCAGCCCCGCGTCCGTGCCCATCTGCGCCGGGGTCACCACCAGGCGCTGCACGAACGACAGGGTGGCGTACTCGGTCAGGGCCTTGCGCAGCGGCGCGAGGAGCACGTCGCCCGCCTTGCCGACGCCCCCGCCGATCACGGCGATGTCGATCTCCACGAGGGTCGCGGTGGCGGCGATGCCGGCGGCCAGGGCCTGCGCGGCCCGTTCGAAGGAGGCCACGGCGACCGGATCCCCGGCCCGGGCGGCGGCGGCCACCGCGGCGGCGGAGGTGTCGCCGTCCGGGCCCGGCCGCCAGCCGTTCTCCAGGGCCCGGCGGGCGATGTTGGGACCGCTCGCGATGCGCTCCACGCAGCCGCGCGAGCCGCACGCGCAGGCGTCGCCGTCGAGGTCCACGCTGATGTGCCCGATGTGGCCCGCGTTGCCCGTAGGGCCGGGGTGCAGACGGCCGCCCAGGACCAGACCGCCGCCGACGCCGGTCGAGACGACCATGCACAGCGCGTTGTCATGGCCGCGGGCCGCGCCCTGCCAGTGCTCGGCCGCGGTGATGGCCACGCCGTCGCCGATCAGCTCGACGGGCAGCCCGCCCGTCGCCGCGCGGACCCGGCGGACGAGCGGATAGTCGCGCCAGCCGGGCACGTTGACCGGGCTCACGGTGCCCGCGGAGGCGTCCACGGGGCCCGCGCTGCCGATCCCGAGGGCGGAGGCGCGTCCCCACAGCGGCGAGGCGGTGAGCTCGCCGAGCACCTCCTCGACGGCGCCCATCACGGTGTCGCCGTCCTCCTTGGCGGGCGTGGCGCGCTGGGCGCGCACCAGGATCCGGCCGTGGTCGTCGACCAGCGCCCCGGCGATCTTGGTGCCGCCGATGTCGAGCGCGGCCACGAGGTCGGTGTGCATCAGTGTCTGATCTCCCGGTCAACCATGAGCAGTGGTGGGCCGATCCCGGGGTGGGGGCACGGAACCGGAGATTGCGGTGGACAGTCTCCCCCGCATCTGACAACGTTGTCCAGGCTCTATGCTCGACGCCACATCCTCGTACAAAATCATGAACGCCGCACCTTTCTCGGACGACAGGACAAGGACGCCGTATCGTGCCCGACACCACCCGCCGCGCTGACCGCCTCTCCGCCTCGCGTTACGGCAACCGTCCGACCATGAAGGACGTCGCCGCGCGCGCCGGAGTCGGCCTCAAGACGGTCTCCCGCGTGGTCAACGGGGAGCCCGGCGTCACCCCGGAGACCGAGCGCCGGGTGCAGGAGGCCATCGACGCGCTCGGCTTCCGCCGCAACGACAGCGCGCGCGTGCTGCGCAAGGGCAGCACCGCCAGCATCGGGCTGGTCCTGGAGGACCTCGCGGACCCGTTCTACGGCCCGCTGAGCCGCTCGGTCGAGGAGGTCGCCCGCGCCCACGGCGCCCTGCTGATCAACGGCTCCAGCGCGGAGGACCCGGACCGCGAACAGGAGTTGGTCCTCGCGCTGTGCGCCCGCCGGGTGGACGGCCTGGTGGTCATCCCCGCCGGTGACGACCACCGGTATCTGGAGCCCGAGCTGAAGGCGGGCGTCGCCACGGTGTTCGTGGACCGTCCGGCCGGGCAGATCGACGCCGACGTCGTCCTCGCCGACAACTTCGGCGGCGCCCGCGACGGCGTGGCCCACCTCATCGCCCACGGGCACCGCCGGATCGGCTTCATCGGCGACATGCCCCGCATCCACACCGCCGCCGAGCGGCTGCGCGGCTACCGGGCCGCCATGGAGGACGCGGGGATACCGGTCGAGGACTCCTGGATGTCCCTCGGTGTCACCGACCCCGAGCGGGTCCGCCGGGCGGCCGAGGCCATGCTCTCCGGTCCGGCGCCGGTCACCGCCGTCTTCGCGGGCAACAACCGCGTGACGGTCACCGTGATCCGCGTCCTCGCCGAGCAGAGCCGCCGGGTCGCCCTGGTCGGCTTCGACGACTTCGAGCTCGCCGATCTCCTCCAGCCCGGTGTCACCGTCGTCGCCCAGGACGCGGCGGCCCTCGGCCGTACGGCGGCGGAGCGCCTCTTCCGCCAGCTCGACGGCACCCTGGTCACCCCGGAACGCATCGAGCTGCCCACCCGGTTGATCACCCGCGGCTCGGGCGAACTGCCGCCGGCGGACTGACCGTGCGGGACCGCACCCTGGAGACCCTTGGCCTGGCCGAGGCGCCGCGCGACCATCCGCTGCTGTACCCGGGCGCGTGGCCGACGGACTCCGGGCTCCTGGACGGGGACCGCCTGCTCCCTCTGGACCGGCTGCTGCACGAGGACCGCGTCCCCGTCCTCGCGGTCGGCTCCAACGCCAGCCCGGCCCAACTGCGCCACAAGATGGCCCAGTACGGGATCACCTCCCCGATCCCGATGGTGCGCACCCGCGTCACGGGCATCGACGTCGGTGTCTCCGCGCATGTGAGCCTGCTGGGGTATGTGTCCGCCTCGCCCTTCGAAGCACCGGACGCGGTACGGGAGTTGTTCGTCACCTGGCTCGACGCCGAGCAGCTGGCGGTGATCGACGCGAGCGAGGGGGTGCCCCGCTCGGACGGCAACTACCGGCGCGCCTGGCTGCCCGCCCCGGAGGTTCGGTTCGAGCTCGCGGACGGTACGCAGCTCCCGGGCGCGTATGTGTACGTCAACCGCCACGGCGTCCTGCACGACGGCACCGGCGCCCCGCGCACCCACCCGGGCCAGCGGGCGCTGATCACCGAACTCCTCGTCGGATCGGCCCGGTTGAGGGAGCTGTTCGGGGTCACGCCGGAGGAGTTCTGCGCCCGGGCGCGGGCCGATGGGGAGCTGTGCCGGCGGGGCACGCGGCTCTTCAAGGAGGAGAAGCTGGTGACGGCCTCCGGTCTGGAGGACCGCGTACGGGCTCAGCAGACCGGCAGTCCGGGCACCGGCTCGTCGTTGTCGCCGCCCTTGATGTAGACGTCGCTGACGTAGACGTCCGTGTTGCCGCTGTCGTCGTCGGTCTTGGCCCACCAGACGTTGGTCCACTCGCCGTACGTCTCGCGACGGCCCAGGTTCTGCTGGCAGTAGAAGTAGTTGGTGCCCGCGCCCAGGACGCCGACCTTGGTGCCGGAGGCGGTGTAGGAGTCGGCGGTCTTCCAGACCTCGCAGTTGTACTTGCCGCCGCCTATGGAGGTGCAGGCCGCCGCGGGGGTCGTCTCGTCGCCGCCCCCGGCCGAACCGCCGCCGCCCGTCGCACCGCCCCCTGAACTCGGCGTCGGGGCGGGCTTGGTGGTGGCCCGGCCGCTGGGGGCGCCGTCCGCGGTACGGCTCGGCGACGCGCTCGTGGTCGGGGGCTTCTCGTCGCCCTGCTCGGTGGGCTCGGCACTGTCCTTGCCGGTGGCGTCGGCGCTGGGGCTCGCCGAGGCGGTGGCCTCGACACCGGTGGCGGACGACGTGGGGCGGGCCGTGGTCTCCTTGTCGCCGCCGTTGTTCAGCAGGGCGACGGTGACACCGGCCGACGCGAGGACGACGGCGACGGCCGCGGCGGCGAGGAGCACGCGGGCCTTGCGGCGGGCGGGCCGAGGGGTGTCCACCACGCCGGTGCCGACCGGGTCCTGCGGTGCCGTGGCGGACGGTCCGGGTGCGCCGAATCCCGGCGTGCCGTGCGCGACCGGCTGGACCGGCCCGAAGCCCGGCGTGCCCGGCGTGCTCTGCGCGACCGGCTCCACCGGCCCGAACCCCGGCGGAACGGACGGCGTCGCGCGCTCCGTCTCCACCGGCGCCGTACCCGCCGTACCGGCCGTGCCCCGAAGCGTCGTCGTCGGTGTGTCCGCGCCGCCGGAGTCCGCGACGGCCTGGAGCAGTTCCCGTGCCTCCCCCGCCTCCGGGCGCCCCTCGGGCCGCTTGTCGAGCAGTCGCTGGAGGACGGGCCCGAGCGTTCCCGCGCGGGCGGGTTCCGGGAGGGGCTCGGAGACGATGGCGGTGAGGGTGGAGAAGGTGGACGTACGGCGGAAGGGCGAGGAGCCCTCGACCGCCGCGTACAGGGTGGCGCCCAGGGCCCAGATGTCCGAGGCGGGACCCGGGTCGGCGCCCTGGGCCCGCTCGGGCGCCAAGTAGTCGAGGGAGCCCACGAGTTCGCCGCTGCGGGTCAGATGTGTGGCCGAGCCGTCGCCCGGGTCCTCCATGGTGGCGATGCCGAAGTCGGTGAGGACGACCCGGCCCGACCGGTCGAGCAGGATGTTGCCGGGCTTCACGTCCCGGTGCAGGACGCCGGCGCGGTGGGCGGCGGCCAGCGCGTCCATGACCTTGGCACCGATGCCGGCCGCCTCGCGCGGGTCGAGGGTGCCGCGCTCGCGCAGAACGTCGTCCAGGGAGGGCCCGTCGATCAGTTCCATGACGATCAGGGGGCGGCCGTCGACCTCGGTCACGTCGTGCACGGCGACGACTCCGGGATGGCGGACCCGGGCCGCCGCGCGAGCCTCGCGCTGCATCCGCAGCCGCAGGCCGGCGAGTTCAGGGCCGTCGGCGTCGTTGTAGGTGCGCAGCTCCTTGACCGCGACCTCACGCCCGAGGACATCGTCGACGGCCCTCCAGACCACGCCCATGCCGCCGCGGCCGAGCTGCGCCACGACGCGATAGCGACCGGCCAGCAGCCGGCCGGTCTCGTCCGTGCGTCCGTTCTCCCCCGAAGACACCGCTGCCCCGTTCCTGTGAACCGTCCATGTGTGCGGTACAGAGTACGGGGCGGCAGTGACAGCGGTGGTCACGGTGCGAGGGCCGTGACAGACCCGCTACTTCCCGGAGATCGTCAGGTCCCCGCGCCGCGGCGCCGCGAAGCCCTCCAGGTCGGCCCTGGTCAGACCGGTGACCCGGGCGACCTCGGCGATGTCGAGGGCACCGCAGTCCAGGCCGCGCAGCAGATAGCCGCTGAGGGCCTTGGCGGTGGCGGGCTCGTCCATGACGTCGCCGCCGGTGTGGTTGGCGTAGCGGGCGAGACGGGCGGCGGCCTGCTCGAAGCCCTCGCGGTAGAAGGCGAAGACGGCGGCGTAGCGGGTGGGGATGTGTCCGGGGTGCATGTCCCAGCCCTGGTAGTACGCGCGGGACAACGCCCGGCGCGTGAGGCCGTAGTGCAGGCGCCAGGCGTCGTGGACCTTCGCGGTCGGGCCGACCGGCAGGACGTTGGTGGAGCCGTCGGAGACGCGTACGCCGGTGCCCGCGGCGGCGACCTGCATGATCGCCTTGGCGTGGTCGGCGGCGGGGTGGTCGCTGGCCTGGTAGGCGGCGGAGACGCCGAGGCAGGCGCTGTAGTCGAAGGTGCCGTAGTGCAGTCCGGTGGCGCGGCCCTCGGCGGCCTGGATCATCCGGGCGACGGTGGCGGTACCGTCGGTGGCGAGGATGGACTGGCTGGTCTCGATCTGGATCTCGAAGCCGATCCGGCCCGCCTCCAGGCCGCGCGCCTTCTCGAACTCCTCAAGGAGGCGCACCATCGCGGTGACCTGCTCGGCGTACGTCACCTTCGGCAGCGTCAGGACGAGTCCCTCGGGCAGGCCGCCGGCCTCCATCAGGCCGGTGAGGAAGATGTCGAGGGTGCGGATGCCGCGGTCGCGGACGGCCGTCTCCATGCACTTCATACGGATGCCCATGTACGGGGCCGCGGTGCCGTTCTCGTACGCCTCGGCGATCAGCCGGGCCGCGCGGGCGGCGTCCTGGTCCTCCTCCTTGCCCTGGTAGCCGTCCTCGAAGTCGACCCGCAGGTCCTCGATGGGCTCGCGCTCCAGCTTGGCGCGGACGCGGGAGTACACGGGCTCGGCGAGTTCGTCGGACAGGCCGAGGACGGCGGCGAAGGAGGCGGCGGCGTCCGGGGCGTGTTCGTCGAGGGCGGCGAGGGCCCGGTCGCCCCAGGAGCGGATGGTGTCGGCGGCGAAGGCGTCGCCGGGGACGTAGACGGTGTGGACGGGCTGCCGGGTGCCCGGGTCGCCGGGGTAGCGGCGCTCCAGCTCGGCGTCGACCGGCGCGAGGGAGGCACTGATCTCCTCGCTCACGGCGCCCGCGAGGCTCGTCGCCACCTGCTCCTGCTGGCCCTGACCCATGCCTTGCCCTCCTGTTTTCCGCTCTACGGAATCAACAATCCGTAGAATGAAGTTATCCGCGACCTTCCCGCCGGTCAACACCCGTCCGCCGCTTGAGCCACCGAGTTCACCCGGGATACAGGAACGCGCCCTTTCGCACTCCGGTTCGACCCTTCATCCTGTCCCGTCGGGAGGGGATTTCATGCCGGACACCATGAGGATGACCCGTCGCACGGGGCTGAGAACCGTCGTGGCCGCCGGGCTCGCCCTGCCTCTGCTGGCCACGATGCCGACATCCGCCGCCGGTCCCGGCAATCTCCGGCTCTCCGTCATGACGTTCAACCTGCGCTTCGCGAGCGACTCCGAACCCAACAGCTGGCCCACGCGGCGTCCGGTGATGCGCACGCTGTTACGCCGCGAGGCCCCCACGATCCTGGGCACCCAGGAGGGCCTCTACCAGCAGCTCCGCGACATCCACAGCGACCTCGGACCGCTCTACGACTGGATCGGCACCGGCCGCGAGGGCGGCAGCCACGACGAGTCCACGGCGATCTACTACGACACCCGGCGCCTGGCCCCCGTCGAGCACGACACCTACTGGCTCTCCGACACCCCCAGGGTCATCGGCTCGAACAGCTGGGGCGGGATGTTCCCGAGGATCGTCACCTGGGTCCGATTCCGGGACCTCAACGCCGACGGGCGGGAGCTGCACGTCCTCAACACCCACCTCGACCATGTCAGCCAGTACGCACGCGAGCGTGGAGCGCGGTTCATAGCGGAGAAGGCCACGGAACTCGGCCGCTCCGCGCCGGTCGTGGTGACCGGCGACTTCAACGCCGCGGCCCACCGCAACCCCGCCTACGACACCCTGCTCGCCGCGGGCCTCGTGGACACCTGGGACACCGCGGCCGAGCGCAGCGCGCTCTACGCCACCTTCCACGGCTACCGGCCGCTCACCCCCGGCGGCGACCGCATCGACTGGATACTCGCCTCCTCCGGCGCCACCGTCCACCGTGCCGAGATCAGCACCTTCGCCGCCGACGGGCAGTTCCCCAGCGACCATCTGCCGGTGCGCGCCTCGCTGACCCTGCCATGAGCGAGGCCCCCGCGACCGCTCGGAAAGCGGTCGTGGGGGCCTCGTCACGCCCGGACGGGATCAGCCCTTGCGGGCGTTGATCTCCTCGGTGAGCTGCGGGACGACGTCGAAGAGGTCGCCGACCACGCCGTAGTCGACGAGGTCGAAGATCGGGGCCTCGGCGTCCTTGTTGACGGCCACGATCGTCTTCGAGGTCTGCATGCCCGCGCGGTGCTGGATCGCGCCGGAGATGCCGTTGGCGATGTACAGCTGCGGTGACACGGACTTGCCGGTCTGGCCGACCTGGTTGGTGTGCGGGTACCAGCCGGCGTCCACCGCGGCACGCGAGGCACCCACGGCCGCGCCGAGGGAGTCGGCGAGGGCCTCGATGATCGGGAAGTTCTCGGCGCCGTTGACGCCACGGCCGCCGGAGACGACGATCGCGGCCTCGGTCAGCTCCGGACGCCCGGTCGACTCGCGCGGGGTGCGCGCGGTGACCTTGGTGCCGGTGGCCAGGGGGCCGAAGGAGACGGCCAGGGCCTCGACCGCGCCGGCGGCCGGGGCGGCCTCCACGGACGCGCTGTTGGGCTTGACGGTGATGACCGGGGTGCCCTTGATGACACGGGACTTGGTGGTGAAGGAGGCGGCGAACACCGACTGGGTGGCCACCGGACCCTCGTCACCGGCCTCCAGGTCGGTCGCGTCGGTGATGATGCCGGAGCCGATGCGCAGCGCGAGGCGGGCGGCGATCTCCTTGCCCTCGGCCGAGGAGGGGACCAGGACGGCGGCCGGGGAGACGGCCTCGTACGCGGCCTGGAGGGCGTCGACCTTCGGGACGACCAGGTAGTCGGCGTACTCGGCGGCCTCGTGGGTGAGGACCTTGACGGCGCCGTGCTCGGCGAGCGCGGCGGCGGTGTCGGCGGCGCCGTTGCCCAGCGCGACGGCGACCGGCTCGCCGATGCGGCGGGCCAGGGTCAGCAGCTCCAGGGTGGGCTTGCGGACGGCACCGTCCACGTGGTCGACGTAGACGAGAACTTCAGCCATGGGAATGCTCTCCTGCGAATTGCGAAGTCTTAAGGGGCGGAAGGGGGTTGAGCCTCAGCGGGCCGGTGACCCTTAGATGAACTTCTGGCTCGCGAGGAACTCGGCGAGCTGCTTGCCGCCCTCGCCCTCGTCCTTGACGATCGTGCCCGCGGTGCGCGCGGGGCGCTCGGCGGCCGTGTCGACCTTGGTCCAGGCGCCGTCCAGACCCACTTCCTCGGCCTCGATGTCGAGGTCGGAGAGGTCCCAGGACTCCACCGGCTTCTTCTTGGCGGCCATGATGCCCTTGAAGGACGGGTAACGCGCCTCGCCCGACTGGTCGGTGACCGACACGACGGCCGGGAGGGAGGCCTCCAGCTGCTCGCTCGCGGCGTCGCCGTCGCGGCGGCCCTTGACCGTGCCGTCCTCGACCGAGACCTCGGAGAGCAGGGTGACCTGCGGGACGCCCAGGCGCTCGGCGACCAGCGCGGGCACGATGCCGGCGGTGCCGTCGGTGGAGGCCATGCCGGAGATCACCAGGTCGTAGCCGGCCTTCTCGATCGCCTTGGCCAGCACCAGGGAGGTGCCGATGGCGTCGGTGCCGTGCAGGTCGTCGTCCTCGACGTGGATCGCCTTGTCGGCACCCATGGACAGCGCCTTGCGCAGGGCGTCCTTGGCGTCCTCGGGGCCGACGGTGAGAACCGTGACCTCGACGTCGTCGTCGGAGTTCTCCGAGATCTGCAGGGCCTGCTCGACCGCGTACTCGTCCAGCTCGGAGAGCAGACCGTCCACGTCATCGCGGTCAAGCGTCAGGTCATCGGCGAAGTGCCGGTCGCCAGTGGCGTCGGGCACGTACTTCACGGTGACAACGATCCTCAAGCTCACGCCGGCTCTCCTACTGCTCCGTCGACTTATCTCTACTGCCTGCTTGCAGGCAGCATAGGCGCCCCAAGCGGCCGATCCCGATCGGGGCGGCCCGCGCTCCGAACGAAATATTACTCGTCAGTACACCCAGTTCGTTCCCGCTAAGCAAGCGCTTTGAACTGTGACCTTTGCAACGCAGCGTAATCGGAACTCGACGGCACCGCAGAAGAGACGGAACAGACGGAAGAGCCAGGCAGCGACAGCAAGACGGCGTCAGTCGCGCAGACCGCCGAATCGGCCCTGGTGGTAGAGGAGCGGACGGCCGGGGCCGGCGGGGTCGCCGAGCAGCACCTCCGCCAGGACGATGCGATGGTCCCCGGCGGGCACGCGCGCGACGATCCGGCACACCAGCCAGGCCAGGACGTCATCGAGGACGGGAACGCCCTCGGGCCCCTCGCGCCAGGCCGTGGGCGCCCCGAAGCGGTCGGCGCCGCTGCGGGCGAAGGTGGCCGCCAGCTCCTGCTGGTGCTCCCCGAGTATGTGGACGCCGATGTGCTCGGTCTCGGATATCGCGGGCCAGCTGGAGGCACCCGTGCCGACACCGAAGGAGAGCAGCGGGGGCTCGGCGGAGACCGAGGTCAGCGAGGTGGCGGTGAAGCCGACCGGGCCCCTCTCGCCACGAGCGGTGATCACGGCGACCCCGGCGGCGTGCCGACGGAAGACGGAGCGGAGGAGGTCGGGGGAGGCGAGCTGCGGGCTGCGGAGGTCCGGCGTGGTGGTCATGCGGTTGTCCTTCTGCGGGGAGGGTCGCTGGTCCGTGGCTGCTCAGCAACCCAAACAGCGCGCGCTCGCGTTGCGGGCGAGGTCCACATGAACCCGCCCCACGAGAAGGAGTTCCGAAGGCATACGGTCAGGCTGACGATAGTTGGCGTGCACAGTCAAGTACGTTCCGGCATATGGGAGATGCCTCACCGTCCGCGTGAGCCGTGTCAAACCGCCTCCCCCAGCGCCGCGATGACGTCCGCCTTGCGCGGCTGGCCGGCGGCACGCCGGACGACCCGGCCGTCGGCGTCCAGCACGAGCACGGTCGGCGTCTTGAGGATGTCGAGTTCGCGGACGAGGTCCAGATGGGCCTCCGCGTCGATCTCGATGTGGACGACACCGGGGACCATCTCGGCCACCTCGCCCAGGATCCGCTTGGTGGCCCGGCAGGGCGCGCAGAAGGCACTGGAGAACTGGACGAGCGTGGCACGCTCCCCCAGCTCCCCGCCCAACTCGGCCCCGCCGAGCCGCTTTCCGTCGTCCCGCCCGCGCACCCGCACTCTCCCGCTCCGCCGCTTGTGCAGCACTCCGTAGGCGCTCGCGAGGGCGAGCACCACCACACACACCACGACTCCGGCCATCACCCAGCTCCAGCGTTCACACGACTGCAAAGATTCCCGGCTCCCGTAACGGTTTCCCCTGCGGAATGCTTGATTCATGGACATCGATGTGAGGGGACCGCGCTTCGGGGCGGCTGTGACGACCCTAGTGCTGGCGATCGTGCTGATCACCGGCAGCGTGTGGCTCCTGGCCTGGCAGACACTGGCGTTCGCGCTGGGCGCCGCGGGCGGGGTGGGGCGTTCGCCGTACGGCTGGCTGTTCCGCAAGGTTGTACGGCCCCGGATCGGCCCGCCGACCGAGTTCGAGGCGCCCGAGCCGCCGCGGTTCGCGCAGGCGGTGGGGCTCGTCTTCGCGGTCCTGGGACTGATCGGCTACGGATTCGGCCCGGAGTGGCTGGGACTCGCCGCCACCGGGGCCGCGCTGGCGGCCGCCTTCCTCAACTCCGCGTTCGGGTACTGCCTGGGCTGCGAGATGTACCTGCTGGTACGGCGGGTGACGGTACGCGCGCAGTAAAGGCGCCGTAAAAGCCCGAGGTGGATCAAGCAACCGACGTGACAAGGATCTCGCCGTTCACCGGCACCAGGACTGGCCCCCCGTCCGTTCTTGGGGCACGATCTGCGAGATGCCGTAAACCTACGGCGCCGTAACTTGTTACGCCGGGAGCTTCCTTTCCCAGGCAGAGAAGGAAGGGTCCACCCCGTCCCATGGCAGAGCTTGTCTACCGCCCCGTCGTCGGCGCCGCTCTCACGTTGTTCAAGGCGTGGGACCTCAAGATCGACTGCCAGGGGTCGGAGAACATCCCGCGCTCGGGCGGCGCCGTGTTGGTGAGCAATCACATCAGCTACCTGGACTTCATCTTCGACGGGCTGGCGGCGCTCCCGCAGAAACGACTCGTTCGCTTCATGGCGAAGGAGTCGGTCTTCCGGCACAAGATCTCCGGTCCCCTGATGCGCGGGATGAAGCACATCCCCGTGGACCGCAAGCAGGGCGAGGCGGCCTACCAGCACGCGCTGCGCTCGCTGCGCTCCGGTGAGATCGTCGGTGTCTTCCCCGAGGCCACGATCTCCCAGTCGTTCACCCTCAAGTCCTTCAAGTCCGGTGCCGCGCGCATGGCCCAGGAGGCGGGCGTCCCGCTGATCCCGATGGCACTCTGGGGCACCCAGCGCCTGTGGACCAAGGGCCACCCGCGCAACTTCAAGCGCAGCCACACCCCGATCACCATCCGGGTCGGCGAGCCGATCGAGGCCCCCAAGGACAAGTACGCGGGCGCGATCACCCGTCAGCTCCGCGAGAGTGTCCAGCAGCTGCTGGAGGCCGCCCAGCGCGCCTACCCGGTCCGCCCGAAGGACGCCAACGACACCTGGTGGATGCCGGCGCACCTGGGCGGTACGGCGCCGACTCCCGAGGAAGTCCGCGCGGCCGAGGCCCGCTGACTCCGGCCCGCGCCGGGCAGGCGGCGCGCTCCCCTTCCCTGCCGTCCGGAACCGCCGTCAGGAAAGGCCCCATCTCAAAGGGCCCGTTCCAAAAGGCCCATCCGGAACGGCCTTCTGGACGCCCGGTCGGCCCGTGGCTACCGTCGCCGTACCGGGCGACGCCCGGGAAGGGGGGACCGAGCTGCGTGCTTGCCGAGGTCGCGGCCGGGGTGCTCGTCGAGGCCATCGCCGGCACGGCCCGTTGGCTGCGCCGGGAGTCGGCCCGTGGCGACTCCGCCGAGCAGGCGCTGATCCGCTGGTTCGACACCTATGAACTGACACCGCCGGAGAGCGGCCCCACGCTGCCGGACGGCGTGCCCGAAGAGCCCGTGGCGGAGTTCTTCCGCGGCGACGACAGCCAGGCGGTACTGCACGAGTTGCTGGCGGCCCGCCTCACGGACGCCCCGGAGTCCGTGATCGCGCAACTCCGACAGGCGTACACGGCCTCTGCGCGGGCCGCCCTGCCGCCCGTGCTCGCCACCGCCGCGCAGCCGGATCCCGACGCGCTGGCCGAGGGGCTCGCCGAGGAGTTCTTCGACCACTGCGATCTGCGGATCGCCACGCTGGTGGGCCAACTGGCGGCGACGGACGCGGTGTTGGTGGATCGGATCCGGCAGCAGGCCTTCTCGTCCCGTATCACCGCCGTGCTCGGCGCGATCGAACGCCACACGCGGGCCCTGTCCCTGCGGGACTCCGAGAGTCTCGCCGCGGATCAGGCCTTCGTCGCCGCGTACCGACGGCAGGCCGCGTTCGCCCACGGGTCGCTGGAGCCACCGGACTTCGAGCGGCGCAGGAGGGTGCCGATCGAGGCGCTGCACGTGAGTCCGGGCTTCAAGCGCGACGAGGACCCCAACGGGCCGACGCTCGAACTCCCCGAACTGGAGCGCGCGTTGGACCGGACCGTGCCCCTGGGCGACCCGGGCTGCGGCAAGTCCACCACCTCCCAGGTACTCGTCCACCGGCGCGCGACCGACCCGACGACCCCGGTCGCGTTCCTCGTCGTACTCCGCGAGTTCGCGGCCGGAGACAGTCCGCGCCAGTCCGTCGTCGACCACATCGAGCACCGGCTGCGCACCCACTACCAGTGCCCCGCACCCCCCGGCGCCGTCGAGCGACTGCTGCTCAGCGGCGCGGCGTCCGTGGTCTTCGACGGCCTCGACGAACTGGTCGACGGCACCCGCCGACGCGAGATGACCGAGGTCCTGGAACTGTTCTGCGCCCGCTACCCGTTGGCGCGGGTCCTGGTGACCTCACGGATCGTCGGCTACGACGAGGCCCGCCTCGACGACCGCCTCTTCGCGTGCTTCCGACTCGGCGCGTTCAGCGTCCAGCAAGCCGAGGAGTACGTCGAGAAGTGGTTCGCCCAGGAGGGGCCGGACCCGGAGGAGGCACGGGCCGGCGCCCGGAGCTCCTGACCGAGAGCGCGGGCCTGACCGACCTGCGGGCCAACCCGCTGATGCTGGCCCTCATGTGCATCCTCTATCGCGGCACGGGGTTCATCCCCCGCAGCCGTCCCGAGGTGTACGAGCAGTGCGCCACGCTGCTGTTCCAGAAGTGGGACGTCCGCCGCCGAATCCATGTGGAACTCGCCATGTCCCGGCTGGTCGAGCCCGCGTTGCGCCACGTCGCGTACGCGCTCTTCACCCAGGACGAGGACAGCCACGCGGTGACGGAACGCCAACTGGTCGACACCGTCACGGAGTTCCTGGTGGGCCGGGGCTATGAGGCCCGCGAGGACGCCGAGGTGGCGGCGCGTCAGTTCGTCGGCTTCTGCCGGGGCCGTGCCTGGGTGTTCACGGAGGTGGGCCTCACCGCGCGCGGCGAAGGCCTGTACACCTTCACGCACCGCACGTTCCTGGAGTACTTCGCCGCCGCCCAGTTGGCCGCCCTGAGCGACACCCCGGAGGCGCTGGCACGTCGGCTCGCACCCCGGGTGGCCCGGCAGGAGTGGGACATCGTCGGCCAACTGGCCGTTCAGATCAAGGAACGCACGACCGTCGACGGGGCGGGCCGTGTCTTCACGGCGCTCCTGGACGACCGTCGGCGCAGGTCGGTGGCGGCTCGCGGGAACGTGCTCGCGTTCCTGGGACGGTGTCTGGGGTATGTGGATCCGCCGCCGGGCACCGCCCGACGACTGACCAGAGCTTCGGTGGACCACCTGTTGGCGGGAGATCCCGCGGATGAGAAGTTCAGCGGTCCCACGATCGCCCTCCTCGGGAACTCCTGGCACTGCCGGGATGTCGTCGCCGACGAGTTGTCCAAGGCCATCGCCGACGCGGTGGCGTCCGAGGACGGACGCCGGCGCCGAACCGGTCTGCTCCTGGCCGCATACGCGGGTACCGCAGTGGACACGGAGGCCACACCGGAACTCTGGCGATTCTGGTGGGGATTCGCACGGACGAGCATCGCCGAGCACGCGGCGCGTTTACGGGCCGCCGCGCGGGACCATGTCTCGCTGCTCGACGCCTGCATGTCGCACGGACTCACCGACCTGAACCACCATCTGCGCAGCGGCGACCTCACCCTGAGCTCGCTCTTCGCGGTCTGGCGGTTCGGCATCTTCAGCGGGGACCACCTGTGGTCGCCGTACGCCTTCCGCTGCCTCGTGCAGTTCCTCAGGTACGAGGAGGACTCACGCCCGTTGCGGGAGTCCACCCCGCGCGACTGCTCGGCGGTGGGTGCGTGGGTGCGGGAGCATCCCGGGCCGCCGTGGGCGGATCAGCCCTCTGATGTGTCCCACTACTTCGAGTATCTGCTCGAAGACCTGGAGACGCAGGCCCATGACCCCGCGCCGCCCGACGTCCTCGACACCGACGGATTCCTGGGCGCCGCCGTACTTCTGCTGACCACGCTGGAGGCCTGCGCCGACCCCCCAGAGACCGAGCGGCTCGTGAACATGCTCGGCCCGCTCGCCGCCCTCGGCCCTTACATGCAGGCCAGGCGGACCGGAAACGGCGTCGCCCTCCCAGACCTCCCCGTCCCCGAGGGCCAAGGCGACCTCCTGCGCGCCTGGGCCCGCCGCGAGGTCGACTTCGTACGCCGCCCCTGACCGCTCAGCCCGCCGACTCCGCCGCCCGCACCTCGATCCGAGCCCCCGGACTGAACTTCTCCAGCAGCTCGGCGAGTTCGGCGCCCGCCGCCTCCACCTCGGCCACCGGCATCGGCGCGAGGCTCTCCAGCAGGAAGATGCCGGAGACGGTCTCCTCCGTGAGCCGGGTCCGCGGGCCCTGGCGCCAGTTCCAGCGGCGGCAGGTCACGCCCCGGTCGTCGCACCACACCACCTCCCCGGCGTCGGGGTGTTCGACGGCCTCCTCCCCTCCCGCGACGGTCACGAAGTCCTCCGCGCCGGTCGCCCGCACCAGGCGCATCCCGCCCTCGATGCGGTCGATGTCCTCGCCGCCGACCGGGATGAGATGGGCGACGCTGATGGCGTTGTAGAGGTCGACGAGCAGGTTGATCCGGGGCAGCCCGCCGTCCGCGAGGGCCCGCTTCGCCAGCGCCTCCGCCGAGTTGCGGGTACGCGACGGCTTCGAGCCGAACGCCGTGTACACCGACCGCCAGGCCGCCATGTGCGGGTCCTCGTGCGGGGCGCGCCCGTCCAGGCGTACGGCGAGACGGCGGGCCGCGTCGTCGAGGAGCGCCGAACTGGCGTCGGTGCTGGGTCCGTTGACGAGCCCGTGCGCCTCGACGGCCACGTGGGTGAAGCCGGGCGCGAGGGCGCGCACCTCGTCGGACACGGTCAGGGAGAAGGTCATCGGCTGCCTCAGAGTGCGGTGGGAAGCGTCTTCCACAGGGTCGGCCGGTCCGGGGCAGCCTTGAGGGCGCTCAGGACGGCCGGGTGCGGTTCAGCGTACAGCACCGGATAGTCCACCTCATTGGACTGAGGGTCCGGGACCCAGGCGAGGCGCTCGCCGTCCAGGGAGAACTGGGCGTCCACCCCGGGTTTGTTGCCGCGCGGATCCTGGCGGTGCCAGGCGCCGTTGAACCGCAGCGCGACCAGGCCGTGCACGACGTGGCCGTTCCCGTCGT
This sequence comes from Streptomyces sp. NPDC046909, assembly GCF_040644695.1. Lineage (NCBI taxonomy): Bacteria > Bacillati > Actinomycetota > Actinomycetes > Kitasatosporales > Streptomycetaceae > Streptomyces > Streptomyces sp. NPDC046909. The sequence goes on from NZ_JBEYXC010000009.1 coordinate 81,327, forward strand.
CGTCCGCCAGGAGCTGGTAGCACAGCGCCGTCGGGATGTCCTCGGCGCGCAGCAGCGCGGCGAGCGCGTGGGCCTTGGCGTAGCAGATGCCGGTGCCCTGCTCCAGTACGTCGGAGGCGCGCCAGGTGACGCGCAGGTCGCCGGAGTCCTGCGAGTGGGGGATGGTGTCGCGCACGAACTCGAAGGCCAGTCGCGCATAGGCATACGAGTCGTCGGCCTGCCGGGCCAGTCGGGCGGCCACCTCCCGGACGAGGGGGTGGTCATGGTCGACGACCTCATCGGCAGCCAGGTAGGCGGAAAGGTCGGGGGTGTCCTGGATCAGCTCCATGGCCCAGAGCATAGGAAAACGATCACCCGACCGTCAATGACTTTACGGGTGACTGCATACCTATGCACATCAAGCTGGTGGCTTGCTAGTGCGCCATCTCCTCCTTGAGCGCCGCGACGAACGCGTCCACGTCCTCCTCGGTCGTGTCGAACGCGCACATCCAGCGCACGACACCGGCGGCCTCGTCCCAGAAGTAGAAGCGGAACCGCTTCTGGAGCCGCACGCTCACCTCGTGCGGGAGCTTGGCGAACACGCCGTTGGCCTGCACCGGGTAGAGGATCTCCACCCCGTGCACGGCGCGCACGCCCTCCGCGAGGCGCTGGGCCATCTCGTTGGAGTGGCGGGCGTTGCGCAGCCACAGGTCCTTGGCGAGCAGGGCCTCCAACTGGACCGACACGAAGCGCATCTTCGAGGCGAGCTGCATCGACAGCTTGCGCAGATGCTTCATGTGGCTGACGGCGTCCTGGTTGATCACCACGACCGCCTCGCCGAACAGCGCGCCGTTCTTCGTCCCGCCGAGGGAGAGGATGTCGACGCCGACCGCGTTCGTGAACGTCCGCATGGGGACGTCGAGGGAGGCCGCCGCGTTGGCTATCCGGGAGCCGTCCAGGTGCACCTTCATGCCGTGCGCGTGGGCGTGGTCGCAGATCGCGCGGATCTCGTCCGGCGTGTAGAGGGTGCCGAGCTCGGTGCTCTGGGTGATCGAGACGACCTGCGGCATCGCACGGTGCTCGTCGTCCCAGCCGTACGCCTGCCGGTCGATCAGCTCGGGCGTGAGCTTGCCGTCGGGCGTGGGGACGGTGAGCAGCTTGAGGCCGCCCATGCGCTCGGGGGCGCCGCCCTCGTCGACGTTGATGTGCGCGCTCTCGGCGCAGATCACCGCGCCCCAGCGGTCGGTGACTGCCTGGAGCGCGACGACGTTGGCGCCGGTGCCGTTGAAGACGGGGAACGCCTCCGCCGTGGCCCCGAAGTGGCCGCGGATGACCGCCTGGAGGTTCTCGGTGTAGTCGTCCTCGCCATAGGCGACCTGGTGCCCGCCGTTGGCCAGGGCCAGGGCGGCGAGCACCTCCGGGTGGACGCCGGCGTAGTTGTCGCTGGCGAAGCCCCTGCTGTCCGGGTCGTGGTGCCGGCGGGCGTCGGTCTTCGCAGGGTTCACGGCTTCTCGGTGAGCCACAGACGGTTTCCGTTCACTTCTCCGGCGGGCTGCTCCCAGACGTCGGCGATGGCCCGGGCGAGGTCCTTGACGTCGGTGAAGCCCGCGAACTTCGCGTTGGGACGCTCGGCGCGCATCGCGTCGTGCACCAACGCCTTCACCACCAGGATGGTGGCCGCCGACGTCAGCTCCTCACCGGCCCCCGCCTTGCGGAAGAAGTCGGCCATGGCGAGCGTCCACGCCTCGGCGGCGGCCTTGGCGGCGGCGTACGCGGCGTTGCCCGCGGTGGGGTTGCTGGCGCCGGCCGCGCTGATCAGGACGTAACGGCCGCGCTCGCTGCGCTGGAGCGCCTCGGAGAAGGCCAGGGAGGTGTGCTGCACGGTGCGGATGAGCAGCAGCTCCAGGAAGTCCCAGTCGTCGAGGCTGGTCTTGATGAAGGTCTCGCTGCCGCGCCAGCCGCCCACGAGGTGGACGACGCCGTCGACGTGGCCGAACTCCTTCTCGATGCCGGCGGCCCAGTCCTTGGTGGAGTCCAGGTCGAGCAGGTCGACGGGCTCCCCGATGACGGTGGCCCCGCCCGCCGCGTCCCGGGCGTGCGCCACGGCCTCCGCGAGCCGCTCCGGGTCGTTGTCCGCGCCGACGACGGTCGCGCCCGCCTCGGCCAGCCGGCGCAGCGTCGCCCGGCCCGCGGGTCCGCCCGCGCCGGCCACCGCGATCACCGCACCGCTGAGAGCTCCGTTCCCCGCCATGTTCTTCGCCTCCTGAGCAGTCGTGGTGCGGTCGCTCACGCGGCGACTCGCTCGGCGCTCTCCGCCGTGATGCCCCGGGTTTCGGCGATCACGCTCTTCAGCTTCTTGGAGAGGGCCTCATAGAACATGCTCAGCGGAAACTCGTCCGGAAGCACGTCATCGACGAGTTTCCGCGGCGGCTGCGCCAGGTCGAGGGCGTCGGGACCCTTGGCCCACTTGGAGCCCGGGTGCGGGGCGAGGTACTGCGACACCAGGTCGTACGCGGCGAACCAGTGGACGAGCTTGGGACGGTCGATGCCCGCCCGGTAGAGGTCCTCGATCTCGGCGCAGAGCTGGTTGGTGACCTGCGGGGCGCGCTGCCAGTCGATGTGCAGTTTGTTGTCGGTCCAGCGGACGACGTCGTGCTTGTGCAGGTAGGCGAAGAGCAGCTGGCCGCCGAGGCCGTCGTAGTTGCGCACGCGCTCGCCGGTGACGGGGAAGCGGAACATACGGTCGAAGAGGACCGCGAACTGCACGTCACGGGCCTGTGCGACGCCTTCGGCCTCCAGCTTCACGGCCTCCTTGAAGGCGGTGAGGTCGCAGCGCAGCTCCTCCAGGCCGTACATCCAGAACGGCTGGCGCTGCTTGATCATGAAGGGGTCGAAGGGCAGGTCGCCGTGGCTGTGGGTGCGGTCGTGGACCATGTCCCACAGGACGAAGGCCTCCTCGCAGCGGGTCTGGTCGTGGACCATCGCGGCGATGTCGGCGGGCAGGTCGAGGCCCAGGATGTCGACGGCGGCGTCGGTGACGCGCCGGAAGCGGGCGGCCTCGCGGTCGCAGAAGATACCGCCCCAGGAGAATCGTTCCGGCGCCTCGCGCACGGCGATCGTCTCGGGGAAGAGGACGGCGGAGTTGGTGTCGTAACCGGCCGTGAAGTCCTCGAACTTGATGCCGCAGAACAGCGGGTTGTCGTAGCGGGTGCGCTCCAGCTCGGCCAGCCAGTCGGGCCAGACCATGCGCAGCACGACCGCTTCGAGGTTGCGGTCCGGGTTGCCGTTCTGCGTGTACATCGCGAAGACGACCAGGTGCTGCAGACCGTCCGCGCGGCTCGCGGCGGGCTGGAAGGCGAGCAGCGAGTCGAGGAAGTCGGGCACCTCGAAGCCGCCGTCGGCCCACCGGTTCAGATCCTTCACCAGGGCCTGGTGGTAGGCGCGGTCGTGCGGGAGCAGCGGGGACAGCTCCACGACGGCGCCGGTGACCTGCCGCACCGCGGCCTCGGCGGCGGCGCGCTCAGGGGCGCCCTCGGCCGTGAAGTCGATCGATCCGTCCTTGGACTGCCAGGGCCGGATCCGCTCCACGGCATCCTTGAGCACGGGCCACGCCGGGTGCTCCACCACCCTGGTCGCGGGAGGAAGCTGCTCCCCCGCCGTCGCCTGCACAAGAATTTCCGTCATGTCCCATCCTCCACGGGAGAACCTCGCGTAAGGACACCGTATGCATGGGAGCTTTCTCCTAGCAAGAGGAGACTCCGGAAATTATCCTGCGCACTCGCATGGTCACAGAACTTTTTCCTGCCGGACGCCATGAATGCCACGAGGACGGGTATACGTCGACCCCTGGACCCCCCGGACGGTCAATGCGCACAGGACTCGCCCACCCCAGGGTGACCACCCGGAGCCGTACCGGGCAGGTCCGTCCCGCGCGCCACCCCGATCCCCCGTGTACGCGCGGGTTCATCGCCGCCCGGGGCCACTAGGCTGCGGATCTGTCCGCGCGGCCGTCCGCTCCGGTCCGCGCGGAGGCCGAGCCGCCGTCGACGGAAGCGAGTTGAACCTTGAACTTCCTTACCATCGGTCATCGCGGGGTCATGGGTCTCGAACCCGAGAACACCCTCCGCTCCTTCGTCGCCGCCGAGCAGGCCGGCTTCGACGTCATCGAACTCGACCTGCATCTGAGCAAGGACGGCGCCCTCGTCGTCATGCACGACACGGACGTGGACCGCACGACCGACGGGACCGGTCCGATCGCCGAGAAGACCCTCGCCGAACTGCGCGCCCTGGACGCGGGCCGCGGTGAGCGCGTCCCCGTCTTCGAGGAGGTCCTGGACGCGGTACGGACGCCGCTCCAGGCCGAGATCAAGGACATGCAGGCGGCGCGGGCGCTGGCCGAGGTCATGCTCAGGCGGGACCTGGTGGGCCGGGTCGAGGTGTCCTCGTTCCACGACGAGGCGATCGCCGAGATCTCCCGCCTGGTCCCGGGCGTACGGACCGCGCTGATCGCCAGCCGCTACGGCACGGATGTCGTGGACCGTGCCGTCGAGGCCGGGGCGGCGACCCTCTGCCTCAACATCCGCCGGATCACCCTGGAGGTCGTGGAGCACGCCCGCAAGGCGGACCTCAGGCTCATCGGCTGGGTGGTGAACACCCAGGACCATCTGCGCCTCGTACGGGCCCTTCAGCTGGACGGCGCGACCACCGACTACCCGGAGATCAAACGCACCGCCCGCTTCACGGCGTAACGATTATGCGAGCGCCTTGACCAGCAGCTCGAACTGAAGGTCGTCCCGCTGCGGGACACCGAAGCGCTCGTCGCCGTACGGGAACGGGGTCATCCGGCCCGTGCGGCGGTAGCCGCGGCGCTCGTACCAGGCGATGAGGTCGTTCCGCACGGAGATCACCGTCATGTGCATCTCCGTGGCGCCCCACTCCTCGCGGACCGTGCGCTCGGCCTCGGCGATGATCACCTTGCCGAGGCCGCCGCCCTGGAGCTGCGGGCTGACCGCGAACATCCCGAAGTAGGCGTGGGTGCCGCGGTGTTCGAGCTGGCAGCAGGCGACGATCCGCCCGTCCTGCTCCACGGTGAGCAGCCGGCTGTCCGGCGACTTGATGACCTGAAGGACCCCGTCCGGGTCGGTCCGCTGCCCCTCCAGGATGTCCGCCTCCGTGGTCCACCCCGCCCGGCTGGAGTCCCCGCGGTACGCCGACTCGATCAGCGCGACCAGGTCATCCACATCGGCGTCGGTGGCATCGCGGAAAGTGAGTCCAGCGGTCATGGGGCGTATCTCCACTCTCGGGCACGTCACGGGCACGGACGAGCGTAACGCTCCCACTAGGCTCCGCCGCATGGTGCACGTACTGAGCGGCCGGACCCTCCTCCACCCCACCGACCCCGAGCGCTCCCGGCGCTTCTACGGCGAGCAGCTGGGCCTCGCCGTCTACCGCGAGTTCGGCACGGGCCCGGAACGCGGCACCGTCTACTTCCTCGGCGGCGGCTTCCTGGAGCTCTCCGGCCGCTCGCACACCCCGCCCTCCCCGGCCGTACAGCTCTGGCTCCAGGTCGAGAACGTGACCGCCGCACACGAGGAGCTGCTCGCGAAGGGAGTGGAGATCATCCGTGCTCCGCTGAAGGAACCCTGGGGCCTGATCGAGATGTGGATCACCGACCCGGACGGCTGCGAGATCGTCCTGGTCGAGGTACCCGGGGACCACCCGATCCGCTTCCGCCCGGGCATCTGAGGGGGCGGGGCCCGTTCCCCGGGAGTCCACCACCGGGCCGGATGGCAGCCTCGGGTGAGCGGGGCTAGCGTCGGGAGGGGGCTCGTGGCGGCAGGAAGGCCGTGGTGACATGCGACTCGACAAGCCGGTGGCCGGTGGACCCTGCTGGGCCGAGGTGGGGAGCCCGGAGATGGCGGATGCCAAGCGGTTCTACGGGGAGCTCTTCGGGTGGCGGACGGAGACCGACGAGCGGGCGGAGATGGGCGGGTACACGATCGCGTACGTCGGTCATCTCCCGGTCGCCGGGCTGGTGCCGTTGGGGGCGGAGGGGCAGCCGGTCGCCTGGTTCGTGACGTTCGCGGTCGCGGACCTCGATGTCACGGTCGGCAAGGTCGAGTCGGCGGGTGGGAGTGTGGTGTTGGAGCCGGGTGACGTCCCCGGCATGGGGCGCTTCGCGTCCGTCGCCGATCCGCAGGGCGCCGGGTTCCATCTGTGGCAGGCGCAGGGGTTCGAGGGGGCGGGGCTGCTCAACGAGCCCGGGTCGCTGGGCTGGGTGGAGCTGATGAGCCGGCAGCCCGAGCGCGCGGTGGACTTCTACACCACCGTGTTCGGCTGGAGCGTCAACGCCTCGGAGCACTACACCCAGTGGGGCATCGACGGCGCCGACTTCGGCGGCATGGTGCGGATGGACGACAAGTTCCCGCCCGAGGTGCCGCCGCACTGGCTGCCGTACTTCGCGGTGGCGGACGTCGACGCGAGCGCGGCGACGGCGACCGGGGCGGGCGGCACGGTGCTGATGGAGCCGACCACCGTGACGGGTGAGCTGCGGATCGCGGTACTGCGGGATCCCCAAGGAGCGATGTTCGGGGTGTACTTGGCGGGCGCCGAACACTGACACCCCCGGTTCGCGAGGGGCCGCCCTCACGCAACGCGCTTGCGTTGAAGCACGCTCCAGCTCATAGCGTCGTACGCACGAACTGTCCCGAAGGGGGAACTGAATCGTGCGGTACACGCTGTTCGGCAGGACCGGTCTGCGCGTGAGCGAGCTGAGTCTCGGCGCGATGGTCATGGGCGAGGACTCAGGCGTCGGCTCCGACAAGGAGACCAGCGGCAAGCTGCTCGACGCGTACGCCGACGCGGGCGGCAACTTCGTCGACACGGCGGACATCTACTCGGGCGGCGAATCCGAGCGGATTCTCGGCGAGTTGCTGAAGGGGCGGCGCGAGGAATTCGTGCTGGCCAGCAAATACACATGCGGCACGCGCACGGGGGACGTCAACGCGGCCGGCAACCACCGCAAGAACCTCGTGCACTCGGTCGAGGCGAGCCTGGAGCGGCTGCGCACCGACCGGCTCGACGTCCTGTGGGTGCACGCCCGGGACAACTTCACGCCGGTCGACGAGGTGATGCGGGCCCTCGACGACCTCGTACGGACCGGCAAGGTGCTGTACATCGGGGTCTCGGACTGGCCCGCCTGGGAGATCGCGCAGGCCAACACCCTGGCCGAACTGCGGGGTTGGACGGCGTTCGCCGGTTCGCAACTGCGCTACAACCTGCTGGAGCGGACCCCGGAGCGCGAACTGCTCCCGCAGGCCCGGGCGTTCGGCCAAGCGGTGCTCGCGTGGGCGCCGCTGGCGGCCGGGAAGCTCACCGGCAAGTACCGGCGGGGCGAGACGGGCCGGCTCGACACCTGGGGCGGCAAGCCGGAGGCCCAGGAGGAAGAGGTCGTCACCGCCGTACTGGAGATCGCCGAGCAGGGCGGCTGGAGCCCGGCCCAAGTGGCCCTGGCCTGGCTGCTCCAGCGGCCCGGCAATGTCGTCCCGATCGTCGCGGCCACCAAGGAGCACCAGCTCGCCGACAACCTCGGCAGCGTCGACGTCCGCCTCGACGCCGACGCGGTCGCCCGCCTGGACGAGGTGAGCGCGGTCGAACTCGGCTTCCCGCACGCTTTCGTACGGGATCCTGGCGTCGTCCGGACGATCTACGGCGACCGCTGGACGGACATCGACGACCGGCGCTCCGGCTACCGCCGTACCGCCACCGACGTGCTCTAGTCGAAGTCCTCCACGAAGTAGCTGTCGTGGCGGACGCGGAACTCCTTGAGCTCCGCGCCGCCGCGCCGCGTCACCTCCGCCACCTGCTCGAAGTACTCCTCGCGCGAAGCGCCCGGGGAGAACAGCATCAGCATGGACATGGGCTCGTCGGTCACGTTCTTGAAGGCGTGCAGGCCGCCGACCGGCACGTACAGGAAGTCGCCCGCGCGGCCGGTGACCCACTTCTCGCCGTTGTAGAGCTCCAGTTCGCCGGAGAGGATGTAGAAGGACTCCGACATCGCCTTGTGGAAGTGCGTCCGGGCGCCGGCGGACCGTGGCCCCAACTCCGCCTTGTACAGGCCGAATTCACCGCCGGTCGAATCGTGCGTGGCGAGGTAGTGGGTCGCCCCGCCCGGTGAGGAGATGCCCGGTGGTGTGTCGGCGGGGCGGAAGACGGCGTTCACCTCGCCCTCGGTGCCGTGGTAGCGGGGCTCGGGGTACTGAAGGTGTTCCGGGTACGACATGGCGTACTCCTTCCGGGAGTTGTCCACCGGCATGGTGGCTCGCGCTCCCGGAAGGACACATCGGGCCTGCGGACGATCTTCGAAGGGCCGGGGTCCTAAGCCCCTGGGCGCATCAGCCTCCCGGAACCATCTGGGTCAGCTGGTGGATGCCGTGCCTGCGGCGCACCTCCGCGATGGCCTGCTGGTCGGGCGGTCCGCCTCCTCCGAGGATCTGGGCGATCTCCATGATGTACAGCTCGTGGCCGGCCGGGGCGGCGAGGAACAGCATGCGGGCAGGGGTCGTACCGGGGTTGGCGAAGCCGTGCGGGCAGCCGGCGGGGACGTACATCAGGCTGCCGGGCCCGCCCCGGGCGACCTTGCGCCCTGACGCGGACTCCCAGCTCTGCCAGTTGCCGGAGGTGCGGACCCGGGGTTCGAAGGCGAGCAGGTCGAGTTCGCCGTCGAGGACGTAGAACAATTCCTCGGCCTCGTCGTGGAAATGGGCGCCGACGTCGAATCCGGGCCCCACATGGGCCTCGAACACCGACCAGCGGGCCGACTGTTCGGCCCCGACCTTGAGCGTCATGCCGGAGGCGCCCATGGGGCGGCCTTCTCCCGGCGGCAACACCAGTCCATCGGTCATGGCGGCCATGGTGACCCGGAAGCCCCGGTTCGGGAAGCCGTCGTCAGACGAGGGGTGTCACCGTCACCGAGTCGACGACCGGGGCGAAGGCGGAGCGCTGACCGTAGGTGTTCCTGGTGGTGCCGTCGAAGTCGGGGAGCTCGTCCGAGGTGAACGTGACGGTGTTGACGCCCTGTTGGAGGGTGACGGGGACGGCGAGTTGCCAGAAGTTGTTGAAGTGGAAGGTGGTGGGGAAGAGGACCCGCCGCGTCTCGTCCCCGTTGACGGTGAGGTCGGCGTGACGGCAGACCGGGTCCGGATTGTAGTGGGTGCTGGGCGGCTGCTCGCCGTTGGAATAGCGGATGGTCAGCGCGTGGCGAACGGGGCGGTCCGCCGTCACGGTCAGGGTGAGCGCGTTGCCGGGGCCGTGTCCGATGCCGTCGACGGCCTTGCCGCCGGTGGCGTACGAGAAGGCGCCCACCGTCGCGGTGCCGGTGAGCAGTCCCTCCTCCGCCGGGTACGTCGTGGTGGGGAGCAGCCCGAGGGACGGGCCTACGGCGAGATGGTCGAGGGCTAGATTCTCCGAACTCGCGGTCACCGTGAGCTTGTTGACGCCTGCGGCGAGGAAGAGCGGGACTTCGGTGTCCGCAAGCGGTCCGGTCTCCTCGCCGTTGACCGCCAGCAGGCCTTCGCCTCGGTGCGCGACGGTCACCGTGGCTTCTCCGTCGTCGGACGCGTGGACCCAGAAGGTGGCGGTCGCGCCGCGCGGGAGGACCGCGGTGCGGCCACTCACGCGGGCGCCCTCACCGAGGGCCGCGTATACGGCGTCGTACCGGTCGATCGCCTCCCTGTCCCGCAGGACCAGGTCCAGTCGGTCGATGACCGCGTCGCCCCGGGTGGCGCCGAGGTCGGGATCCTGGGCCGCGAGGGTGATCCGGTGCAGCCCCGCGGCGAGTTGGGCCTCGGTGTCGGTGTGGCCCCAGACGGCCCACTTGTAGCCGAGCGGCAGGAGCAGCTCGCGCGGGTCCTCGCCGTCGACGCGCAGGAAGACGTTGGTGGGCCCGTGTTCGCGCACGCCTTCGGCCAGGTTGTGGGAGTTGGTGTACACACGGATGTCGTACGTCCCGTCCCTCGGGACCTCGACGTCGAAGGTGAGCACGCCGTCGGAGCCGGTCCGCAGGCCGCCGACGTGATAGCCGCCCGAGGTGGCGAACTTGTCGACGTCGGCCGGGGATCCCTCGGGGCCGTTCTTCGAGTAGCCACCGCCCGTGTAGGTGGCGTCCTCGGCCTCGTACGTGCGCCGCCAGTCCGCTGATGGCGGCAGTACCACGCCGTCGCCGCCGGGCGACAGGATCAGCTGGTAGGCGGACATCTCGTCGAGGTTGTCCAGGGGCAGGGTCAACCGGCCTTCCGCGACCGTCAGTTCCTCGTCCCGCAGGACCAAAGGCTGCGCGGAGGAGCCCAGTTGGCCCGTCCACGAGATCTCCTGGAGCCGGGCGCGGACGGTCGCCCCAAAGAGGCCGGCCTGCTCCACGACGATCTCGGCCGAGCCGCTCGATCCGCCGAAGAGCACCCGGGCCTGCCGCTTCTCCCGGTCCAGTGTGGCCACGCCCTGGAGCGTGTACTGGACGTTGGGGTGCGGGGCGGTCACCGCGACGGTGGTGCCGGACATCTGGCCGTACGCGTTGAACAGCCACCACTGGCCGTTGGCCTTGTTGGCCTCGACCGCCGAGTCGTTGAGGTTTCCGGCGATGTTCCAGTACGCCATGTCGGCGTCGATCTTGGATTCCTCGATCGCGGAGATCCACTGGATCATCTGGCCGGGGACGGAGAGGTGGTAGTTGTGCGCGTACTCGTTGACGTTGACGGGCAGCGGGCCGATGCCCAACTCCCGTTCCCACTCCCGGTACTTGGCCACGTTCGTACGGACCTCGGCCGGTGACGACAGCTCGTGCCAGGTGATCACGTCGGGCAGGACGTCGTGTTCCTTCGCCCACGCCAGGAAGCCCTTGACCTCGGGGTACAGGATGCAGGTGTTGGGTCCCGCGATACGGGCGTCCGGGTGCAGGTCCTTGATCAGCCGGTACACGTCCCGCCAGGCGGTGAAGTAGTGCTGGGGGTCGGTGTGCCAGGAGGTGCCGTCGTAACTCCACTCCCCGTCGCCGAACATGTTGCCCTCGGGTTCGTTGAACGGGACGTAGACGACGTGGGACTTCAACTCACCTACCGTCAGGACCTGTTCGACCTGCTTGCGGATGCTGTCGACGAAGCCCGCCAGTCGTTCCTCGCCGGTGTCGCCGGGCCACTCGTACGGGAAGCCGCGCAGGATGTCCGGCATGTAGAGGTAGACGTCCTTGCCGCCCGCCGCGACGAAGGACGGCAGGATCTCCAGGGCGTCCGCGCCGGGGTGCTGGGTGCCGTCCTGGGCCTTGGTGGCGACCGTGCGGACGTACATGCCCTCGACGACGGCACGGCTGGGCACACCGTCGCCGTACAGGCCGTAGAGCGTGCCGCTCGCGCCGCCGTGGAAGGGGCCGGTCTCGGTGCCGAGGTCGACGGTGAGCGTTTCGACTGCCACGGCATCCCACTTTCGTTCGGCATCTCGTACGCGATCCGGTGAATCGAACCGAACCTAGGGAGCGGGCGTCGATCACGTCAATGCCGGAGCCGCTTCCGAAACTTCCGAAACGGCTGATCAGAAACGGCTGATCAGACGCGGAGCGCGCCGAGCCGGCCCTCCAGCTGGGTCAGCAACTCGCCGAGGAGGGAGGCGAGTTCGACCTGCTTCTCCCCGTCCAGGACGGACAGCACGGCGGTCTCGTACGCGAGTTGCTCGGGCAGGATCCCGTCGACGAGGTCGCGCCCCGCGTCCGTGAGGCGGAGGTGGGCCACCCGGCGGTCGCGGGTGTCGCCGCGCCGTTCGACCAGGCCGCGCTCGGTGAGGTGCTTGAGGCGCTTGGTGACAGCGGCGCCCGAGGAGAAGGTCTCACGGGCCAGCTCGCCGGGGGTGAGTTCGTGACCGGTGCGGCGGAGCGCGCCGAGCAGGTCGAACTCGGGGCGGCTGAGGCCGGCGCGGCGCAGCGGGGCGTCCTCGGCCTGCTGGAGGAGGGCGGCGGAGCGGTTGATCCGGCCGATGATCTCCATGGGACCGGTGCCGAGGCCTGGATGGACGGCCTGCCACTGCCGGACGACGGCCGCGACGGTGTCCGTCCTCGTTCCGTCTCCCCCGCTGTTCTGCGCCGTCATGGCCGTACGTCCTCCGTCGTCGCGCTGGTCCGTCGTCGTGTCGTCGCGGCGAGCGTACGGTGTCCGGCCTGCTCGGCGAGCACGACCCGCTCCTGGGGCAGGGCACGTTGCCACCACTCGCCGGACGCGGCGTCCACGGTGGCGCGCAGTTCGACGAGGGCGGCTGCCAGGGTGCGGTGGGCCGACTCCAGGGCGGCGGGGGCGGGGTGCGGTGCGGCGAGGAGACGGGCGGTGTGTTCGCGGGCGCGGTCGGCGGCGGTCAGGGCGCGTTCGATGCGGTCGCCGGCCCGCCGGTTGGTGACGGCGATCGCGGCGGCGAAGCCGACCAGGGCGCCGACGACGGTGTCCACCACCCGCTCGGTGATCAGCCGGCCGGGCTCCTGGAAACCGGCGAACTCGGTGATGAGCAGGGCCATCGGGGTCACACAGACGCTGCCGAGCCAGTAGTTGCGGCTGATGAGGGCCTCGGCGCCGAAGTTGAAGGCGAGGCAGCACAGGACGAGGGCGGCCGGGCCGAGGTGGGCGAGCGGGGCCACGGCGGCGAAGAGAAGGACGCCGGCGAGATTGCCGACGACACGCTGGACGCCCCGGCTCCAGGTGAGGGTGAGGTTGGCCTGGTAGAGGGAGGCGGCGGTGACCAGGGCCCAGTAGGGGCGGCCGACGCCGAGGGCCAGGGAGGCGTATCCGGCGAGGGCGCAACCGAGGGCGGTGCGGGCGGCGAGCGGGGCCAGGGGGCCGAGCCGGTGCCACAACGGGGCGCTTTCGAGGCTGAGTTCGGCGTCGATGCCGAGCAGTTCGCCGTGGTCCTCGGTCCTCGGGACCGGTCCGTTGCCGCGCAGGTCGCGCGCCCAGGTCCGCAGTCGTTCCGGGTCGGTGTCGGCGGGGGCGGCGAGGGCGATCTCGGCGCGCACGACGAGGCGGTCGAGGGCGCGGCGGGCCTCGGTGCGGGCGCCGGCGGAGAGCAGTGCCTGCCAGGCGGCCTGGACGGCGGCGGCCGCGGCGGCCCGGGCGCGGGGGTCGTCGGGCCACTCGGCGCACGCGGCGGCGGTGCGCAGGGCGTGGGCGGTGGCCCGGCGTTCCGGGCCGTGCGGGCGGACCAGGCCGGGGGCCATGCCGACGAGCCAGGCCCAGACACCGGCCCCGGCGGCGAGGTCCAGATGGCCGGGGACCTGGGCGAGGGCCTGCGGGGCGAAGAGGGCGGCGGAGCTGATGAAGGTGAAGATCACATTGCCGGGCGGGCCGATGCGGGTCGCGTCGCACAGCGCCTTCTGGGCCGCGGCGAGGAGGGCGCCGACGGTGACCAGCGCGACGGCACTGGTAGTGAGCGAGGCGGCTACGAGGGCCGCGGCGAGGCTCCCGAGCATGCCGAGCACGACCCAGGCGAGGGCGCGGGCCCGGGCGGCGTAGGGGCGGTTGTGGGCGTAGAGGGCGCACAGGGACCCGGCCATCGTGTACATCGCCAGGTCGAGGCGGCCGAGGGCCAGCAGGGTCAGATTGGGCGGGGCGACGGCGACGACCACGCTCAGGGCGGGCTTGAACCAGATGTCCGAGGGGCGGCCGACGCGGAGCACGCCGGCGAGGGGAAGTCGTGGAGTCGCACTGCTCATACCTATGAGATTAGCAGGTGTTTTACTCGTGAAGGATATTTCCACCCGCTCCATGACCTGCTGTGCTCCGTCGAATGCTCCCCGTGTACACCCCTGCGCCTGCGTGCGCGCCACGGTGCCGGGGCATCGCATCCCTGACCGACCGTCGAGCGGGGAGGTGCGTGTGCACGGACCGGCTTCGCCCGGCTGGCTGCTGGTGGCGCTGTGTGCGGCGACCGGGGCCTACTGCCTGCTGCGGATGCGCAGCGACGTCGAGGAGCAGCGCCGCGCGGCGGGCGGCGAGGCACTCATGGGCTTCGGGATGGCCGCGATGGCCGTACCGGCGGCGGTGTTCACTCCCCCGTCGTGGGCCTGGTCGCTCTACGCCGTCGTGTTCGGCGCGGCGGCCGTACGGGCCCTGTGGGCGGCCCGCGCGAGCGCCCACCATCTGCACCACCTCGTGGGAGCTTCGGCCATGGTCTACATGGCGGTGGTGATGGCGGCCTCGCCCGGGCATCACGCGGGCGGCGGCATCCCGCCGCTGACCGGGGTCCTGCTCCTCTACTTCGTGGGATACGTCCTGCTGTCCGGGGTCCGGCTGGTGCCCGTGACCGCCGGGGGCGGGACCGTCGGCTGGGGGGACCGGCCGGAGCTGGCGCGGGCGTGCCGGCTGTCGATGGGGATCGCGATGGTGGCGATGCTGGTGACCCTCTGATGCCCCTCTGAACGCCTCCGCGGACGCTCTCAACGCCCGCGTGTCCTGCGTCACTTTGCCGCGGCGGCCCGTACCCCTGGGCGGTACGCCGCTCATAGGGTGCTCCCATGATGGTCCCCGCGGCACTGTTGCTGCTCGGCGCCCTGACCGCCGTCGCCGCCCCACGGCTGCTCGCCCGGGCCGACTGGGTGGACCGTGAACCGGTGGTCGCCCTGTGGGTGTGGCAGTGCGCGGTGGCGGCCGTCCTGCTGTGCTGCGCGCTGTCGATGACACTCAGCGCGGCGGCCGCCTGGCAGGCGGTGCGCGGGCAGGTCTTCGCCCCGGCACCGAGCGGGGTCGTGGAGGCGTACGCGCTGGGCACGGGCGGCACTTGGGCCGCGACGACCGCGGTGACGCTCGCCCTGGGCGGGGTGTGGACCGGCGCGATGCTGGTCCGCGAGGTCGTACGGGCGCGGGCGCGACGTCGGTCGCGCAGGGCCGAACTCCTCGTACGGGCCCCGCTGTTGCCCGGCGAGGAGAGCGGTGCCGGGCGGCTGACGGTTCTGGAGGGTGAGCGCCCTGACGCCTGGTGGCTGCCGGGGGCAGCGCCCCAACTGGTCGTCACCACGGCCGCGTTGCGGCGCCTCAAGGGGCGGCAGCTGGACGCGCTGCTGGCGCACGAGGAGGGGCACGCCAAGGCCCGGCACGACTGGCTGCTGCACTGCTCGGCGGCGCTCGCGGGCGGGTTCCCGCAGGTGCCGGTGTTCGCCGCGTTCCGTACCGAGATGCACCGGCTCGTCGAACTCGCCGCCGACGACATGGCCTCCCGCCGCTTCGGACGCCTCACGACGGCGCTCGCGCTGGTCGAACTCAACGAGGACCGCGGTGTGTTCGGCCCTGGCGCGGACCCGCACGCGCATGTGCCGCCTCGGGTGCACCGGTTGCTCACTCCCCCGGACCGGCTCACCGCGGCACGGCGGCTGCGGCTGACGGCCATGGCGGCGCTGGTGCCGGTGGTTCCGGTGCTGGTGGCGTTCGTGCCGGGGCTGCGGGCGCTCGGTTAGTCGGGAACGGAGGGCGGGATTCGCCTCCTGCCCCACCGGTCGGCGAGGATCGAAGTATGCACTCCCCGCCCGTCGACGCCCCGCCCCGTCCCGAGGCTCAGCGCACCGCCGTCCGCTCGGCCGGTGTCCTGGCCCTGTGCTCCGTCCTGCTGCTCACGCTCGTGGCGGTCCGGTGGCACCCCCTGATGAGCGTCGACGGGGACATCGCGCGCACCACCCACCGCTGGGCGGTCGACGAGGACGGCGTCACCCACGCGTTCCGGATCCTGACGGACTGGGTGTGGGACCCGTGGACGATGCGACTGCTGTGCGCGGTGGTCGCGGTGTGGCTGCTGTGGCGGCGTTCGGCCTGGTGGACGGCCGCATGGCTGGCGGTCACCTGCGCCGTGGGCACGATCCTCCAGCAGTCGCTGAAGGCCGCCGTCGACCGCCAGCGCCCGGTCTGGCCGGATCCGGTCGACTCGGCCCACTTCGCGGCGTACCCCTCGGGCCACGCCATGACCGCGACGGTCGTCTGCGGCCTCCTCCTCTGGCTGCTCCACCACTACGGCGCCCCCCGCGTCCTCTTCCGCACGGCCCTGGCCGTCTCGGCCGTCTCCGTCCTCGGCGTCGGCCTGACCCGCATCTGGCTCGGCGTCCACTGGACCTCGGACGTCGTGGGCGGGTGGCTGCTGGGGGCGCTGGTGGTGGCCCTGGCGGTGGCGGTGCACGGACACCGGAACGCACCGGTCGACCGGGAACCCGACTCGTAGGATCTCCGCATGATCGCTGTGCTGTTCGACTTCTCCGGGACCCTGTTCCGTATCGAGTCCACCGAGTCCTGGCTGCGCGGGACGCTCACCGAGGCCGGAATCACCCTGTCCGAGGCGGAGATCGCCGGGACCGCGAAGGCCCTGGAGGCGGCGGGCGCGCTGCCGGGCGGGGCGAATCCGCTGCGTGTGCCCGACGAGCTGGCCGGCCTGTGGGCGACCCGGGACGAGAGCGCCGAGCTGCACCGGGCGACCTACACCGGGCTCTCCCGGCAGGTGCCGCTGCCCGACCCGCGGCTGCACGACCATCTCTACGACCGGCACAGGTCCCCCGCCGCGTGGCAGCCCTATCCGGACACCGCCGAGGTGCTGCGGACCCTGCGGGAGAACGGGATCCGCGTCGGCGTCGTGAGCAACATCGGGTGGGATCTGCGGCCGGTGTTCCGGGAGCACGGGATCGACCCGTATGTCGACGCGTACGTGCTGTCGTACGAGCACGGCATGCAGAAGCCCGACCCGCGGCTGTTCGCAGCCGCCTGCGAGAGCCTCCGGGCGGATCCGGCCAGGACGCTGATGGTCGGTGACGACCGGCGGGCCGACGGCGGTGCGGCCGCGCTCGGGTGCGGGGTGCACTTCGTGGAGCATCTGCCGGTGGCCGAGCGGCCGGACGGACTGCTGCCGGTGCTGGATCTCGTGAACGGGGTACGGAAGGACATCGCCGCCCAGTAGCCTCAGGCCACCATCGGGGCGGGAAGACCCGCCCACCCTGGACGATCCCCCGCGTCGCCCAGGGCAGACGGCAGCCCCGACCAGCGGCTTTCCTCGGCCGGTCCGGACGCGTTGAGTATAGTTGGCTGATAGCCAGTCAACGCAGGAGTTACAGCATGTCCCCGCGCAGCGCCTCGGTCAATGAAGAGTTGCGGCGGCGTTCCCGGGAGCGGCTTCTCCAGGCGGCGGTCGAGCTGGTCTCCGAGCACGGGTACGAGTCGACGACGCTCGGCGACATCGCGGACCGGGCGGGCTCGGCGCGTGGGCTGGTCTCGTACTATTTCCCCGGCAAGCGCCAGCTCGTGCAGTCCGCCGTGCACCGGCTGATGAACCGCACGCTGGAGGAGGCGCTGGAGCGGGAGCCGCACACCGAGGACGGCCAGGAGCGGATGGCGCGGGCCATCGACGCCATCCTGGGGCTGGCGCGCAGCCGGCCCGTGCTGATGCGGCAGCACATGGCGGGGCTGCTCCAGGCCGAGGGGTTCATGCCGTGCGCGGAGCAGCGGCGGCTGGCCGAGCTGCTGCGGGACACCGTCGGCCGCTACGGCTCCGAGGACGTCGACGCCGACTATCCGATGCTGCGCGCCCTGCTCATGGGCTCGGTCTACGCCGCTCTGGTGCCCGGCGCCCCGATGCCCATCCGGGTGCTGCGGGCCGAGCTGTTCAAGCGCTACCGCCTCGACTGGGAACTGGGCGTCCCGCCGGACGCCGAGGAGGCGTCCGGCGGGACGGCCGACACGGATCTGTCGCGGTTCTTCGCGACCGGGACCGTGCCGGAGGGTCAGTCGAAGTAGTCCGGCTGCGTCTGCACGTTGAGTTCGTGCGCCCGCACCCACTTCGCCGGGTCCGTGCGCCGGTCCTTGATCTTCAGGACGTCGAAGCCCTTGGCGATGTCGTTCGAGTAGATGTAGCCGTTGTAGTAGTACGCCGACCAGGAGCCGCCGACCGTGATGGCGTCGGTGGTCAGCGGGCCGCGCTCGAAGTAGGCGATCTCCTTGGGCTTCGAGGAGTCGGTGAACTCCCAGACGGAGACGCCGCCCTGGTACCAGGCCTGGACCATGATGTCCCTGCCCTTGACCGGGATCAGCGAGCCGTTGTGGGCCACGCAGTTCTCGGTGTCGGCCTGGTAGCGGGGGATCTTGTAGTAGCTGCGGAAGACGAGCTTGCGCGCGTCGCCCTTGCCGACGATGTCGTAGATGCCGTCGGCGCCCCGGTTCGGGCCGGTCGCCGCGTTGCAGGTGGCGCCGACACCGCCGCCCAGCTCATCGGTGAACACGACCTTGTTCGCCTTCTGGTTGAAGGTCGCCGAGTGCCAGAACGCGAAGTTGACGTTGTCCTGGACGCGGTCGATGACCTTCGGGTTCTCCGGGTCCTTGATGGAGAACAGGATGCCGTCGCCCATGCAGGCGCCCGCCGCCAGGTCCTTCGAGGGCAGCACCGTGATGTCGTGGCAGCCGGTGGTCTTGGCGACGCCGGGGTTGGTGGGCGAGCCCGGGTTGCCGCCGCCGTCCGGGCCGTCACCGGGGAAGAGCACCGGGAAGCTCACGACCGCGGCCTTCTCGGGGGCGCCGCGCGGCACCTTGATGACGGAGATGCCGTCGTGCGGCGGCTGGCAGTCGGGGTAGGCGGCGTTGGGCGAGTACGAGGAGACGTAGACGTAGACGTTCTTGCGCTCCGGCACCAGCGTGTGGGTGTGCGAGCCGCACGCGGTCTCGACGGCGGCGACGTACTTGGGGTTCGTCTTGTCGCTGATGTCGAAGACCTTGATGCCCTCCCAGGAGGACTTCTCGGTCGCGGGCTGCGTGGTGCTGTTGCAGCTGTTGTCGGTGCGCGAGGAGTCGGTCGACAGGAAGAGCAGGTTGCCGGAGACCGATATGTCGTTCTGCGAACCGGGACACAGGACCTGGGAAACGGTCTTCGGTGCCTTCGGGTCGCTGATGTCGTAGATGACGAAGCCGTCGAAGTTGCCGGAGAAGGCGTACTTGCCCTGGAACGCCAGGTCGGAGTTGAGACTCGCCAGTGCCTTGGGCGAGTTGGCGAGGTGTTCGATGTTGGCGGAGTGGACGATCTCGTCCTGGCCGGGTATCTCGCCGTCGGCCAACGCGGCCCGGACCTCGGCCTCGGTGCTCTCGGACACCGCCTTTCCGGTGTTCGAGCCGTCCCCCGGGTCGGGGGTCGCGGCCGCCGGTCCCGCCGACAGCAGTGCGGCCAGGAGTCCGGCCGCGGCCGTGGCAACTCCCAGTCGTCTGTGCCGCGTTCGGGGATTCCTCAACAGGATCACTGTTTCCTCCCTAGTTCCGTTCGTCTCAGAACGGTTCACGCACCACCGAAGTATTGTCTTGACCATGCACATACCAACAGGGGGCAACAAGATCGCAATGAAGTTTTTCGCCCCGGTAGCCCTAACCACCGTCGCGGTGCTGGGACTTGGGGCCTGCGACGCGGGCTCGGAGGACCGACCGGCGGCGAGCGGACCGTCGGTGATCGTGCCGGGCGCGCCCGGCGAGGCGAACCGCACCCTGTCCGCCGAAGAGGCCGCGGACCAGCGCGCCGAGGACGACTCCCCCAACTCGGCGGACGTGTCGTACGCCCGGCAGATGATCCAGCACCATCAGCAGGCCCTGGAACTGACCGAACTCGCCCCGGACCGCGCCGAGTCCACTCAGGTCAAGAAGCTCGCCGAGCGGATCGCGGCGGCGCAGGGGCCGGAGATCACGGCCATGGAGAGCTGGCTGAAGTCGTACGGCAAGGCCGTGGAGGACGACGAGGGCGCGGCGCACGACCACGCCTCGATGCCCGGGATGGCCACCGAGGCGCAGATCGAGAAGTTGCGCGCGGCCAAGGGGAAGGCGTTCGACCAGCTCTTCCTCACCCTGATGATCACCCACCACGAGGGGGCGATCACCATGGCCACGGAGGTGAAGGGGCAGGGCAACAACATCCGGATCGAGGAGATGGCCGACGACGTGGTCGCCCAGCAGACGGCCGAGATCAGCCGGATGCAGAACATGCGGTATCGATCGGCGAGAGACGAGGGAGAGGCGAGGGCAAGACGAGGGAAAGGCGCCAACCGCCTTGCTCAGCGCCGGGCGTGACGCGGCGCCAGGAAACCGGCGTCGCGGGCCTGCGCGATCATCCTGAGCGACTTGCGACGGCTGTGCCCGGTCGCGCACATCACCGCGAGCACCGGATCCGCGCCGTCCTCCTGGGCCGCGCGGTACTCCTGCGCGACCAGCCAGCGGCCCTCGACCCCGCGCGGCCACGCGGGCCGGGCCCGGCGCCCACCGGCGGGCTCCTCCTCGTCGGGCTCGGGCGCCACACCGCAGGCCTCGAAGAGCGGCCCCTCGATCCAGTCGGCGAGCACCGCGAGGTCGTCGAGACAGAGCGCGGGCTGGGCCCGGACGTCCTCCAGGGAGACATGCCCGTCGGCCACCACGGCGAGTGCGTCGACCCGGGCGCCGTCCGTGAAGGCAAGCCGGACGTTGAACCACGAGGTCGCGCCCTCGCTCTCCTGCACTTCCCACGCGGGCCACACGGACACGGCACCGTCCGTCGGGCAACGATCAGAAAGATTAAGAAACGATGCTTCTAGCACACACGCAAAGTAACCGCATGATCACTTTCCATACCAACGGACACGCGCCCCCGGGTGCGTACAGCACCCTGTCAGCGCAGCAGCGACGGTGCGATGCTGGAGACATCAGCGATCTCCTCTGATCCCCTCGGGTAAGGAGCACCGCCGTGCTTCGTGTCGCCGTCGTCGGCTCCGGGCCGAGCGGGTGCTACACCGCCCAGAGCCTCGTCCAGCTCGACCCCTCGGTACGCGTCGACGTCCTGGACCGGCTGCCGTGCCCGTACGGACTCGTGCGCTACGGCGTGGCACCGGACCACGAGAAGATCAAGTCCCTCCAGAACAATCTGCGCACCGTGCTGGAACACGAACGGGTGCGCTTCCTCGGCGGCGTCCGGGTCGGCGGGGACGGAGTGCCGGCCGCCCGCCTGCGGGAGCTGTACCACGCGGTCGTGTACTGCGTCGGCGCCGCCACCGACCGCCACCTGGGCATTCCCGGCGAGGATCTGCCGGGCAGCTGGTCGGCGACCGAGTTCGTCTCCTGGTACAGCGCCCACCCCGACGCCGTCGACGACGGTTTCGTACGCGGCGCCCGCTCGGCGGTGGTCATCGGCGTCGGCAACGTAGCGGTCGACGTGGCCCGCATGCTGGCCCGCGGCGCGGCGGAACTGAGCCCCACCGACATGCCCCAGGCGGCCTTCGACGCCCTGGCGGCGAGCCGGGTGAACGAGGTCCACATGGTGGGCCGCCGCGGCCCGTCCCAGGCCCGCTTCACCACGAAGGAACTGCGCGAGCTGGGCGGCCTGCCGGATGCCGAAGTGACCGTGGATCCGGAGGAGTTGGCACTGGACCCGGCGTACCTGGACCCCGCTGGACTGCCTGCCCCCCAGCGCCGCAATGTGGAGGTACTACGGGGCTGGGCCGAAACCCCCGGGCGATCCGCCGCGCGCCGCATCCATCTGCGCTTCTTCCTCCGCCCCGCCGAACTGCTCGCCTCGGAGGGACGAGTGGCCGGGGTCCGCTTCGAACGAACGGCACCGGACGGACAGGGCGGAGTGACCGGCACGGGCCAGTACGAGGACATCCCGGCCCAGCTGGTGCTGCGGTCGGTGGGATATCGCGGGGTGCCCCTGGAGGGACTGCCGTTCGACGAGACGACCGGTACGGTGCCGAATCTCGCGGGGCGCGTGCTGCGCGAGGGGGTCGTCGCGCCGGGTGAGTACGTGGCCGGCTGGATCAAGCGGGGCCCTACGGGCGTCATCGGCACGAACCGGCCGTGCGCGAAGGAGACGGTGACGTCGCTGCTGGAGGACGCGGGGAGTCTCGTATGCGAAGGCCTGACCGCTGATCCGCTGGTGGCGTTGCGGGCGGATGGGGTCAGGCCGGTGGAGTGGGCGGGTTGGCGCGCGATCGAGCGCGCGGAGGCGGAGCTGGGGGCATCACTGGGCAGAGGGGTGGTGAAGCTCCCCGACTGGCAGTCCCTGATGACCGCCGCACACGGAAACGAAGCAGCAACGCCCCAGAAATCAACAAACTGTTCAAGGAGCCTACGGTCCCCCACATGACGACAACCGCTCCGGTACACCCCGTAGACGAAGTCCCACCCGCTCGCCAACTGGCAGCCTTCGGCCTCCAACACGTCCTCGCGATGTACGCCGGAGCCGTGGCCGTCCCCTTGATCGTCGGCAGCGCGATGAAACTGTCGCCCGCCGACCTCGCCTACCTCATCACCGCCGACCTCCTGGTGTGCGGCATCGCGACGCTGATCCAGTGCATAGGCTTCTGGCGCTTCGGCGTGCGGCTCCCCATCATGCAGGGCTGTACGTTCGCCGCCGTGTCCCCCATGGTCCTGATCGGTACCACCGGCGGCGGACTCCCCGCGATCTACGGCTCGGTGATCGTCGCGGGACTCGCGATCATGCTGCTTGCACCGGTGTTCGGAAAGCTGCTGCGCTTCTTCCCGCCCCTCGTCACCGGCACCGTGATCCTGATCATCGGCCTCTCCCTGCTCCCGGTCGCGGGCAACTGGGCGGCGGGCGGGGTCGGTTCACCGGAGTTCGGGGAGCCGAAGAACCTGGGGCTCGCCGGGTTCGTACTCGTCGTCGTCCTCGCCGTACAGCGCTTCGCGCCCGCCTTCCTGAGCCGGATCGCGGTGCTGATCGGCATCGTGGTGGGACTCGCGGTGGCCGTGCCGTTCGGGTTCACGGACTTCGACGGGGTCGGTGACGCGGACTGGCTCGGGATCAGTACGCCGTTCCACTTCGGCGCGCCCACCTTCGAGGCGTCGGCGATCGCGTCGATGCTGGTCGTGGCGCTGGTGACGATGACCGAGACGACCGGTGACCTGATCGCGGTCGGCGAGATGACGGACCGCAAGGTCGAGCCGCGCTCGCTCGCGGACGGTCTGCGCGCCGACGGTCTGTCCACCGTCCTCGGCGGTGTCTTCAACACCTTCCCCTACACGGCGTACGCCCAGAACGTCGGCCTCGTCGGGATGACCCGGGTCCGCAGCCGCTGGGTCGTGGCGACGGCGGGCGGCATCCTCGTGCTGCTCGGCCTGCTGCCGAAGCTGGGCGCGGTGGTGGCCGCGATTCCGGCGCCGGTGCTGGGCGGTGCGGGTCTGGTGATGTTCGGGACGGTCGCGGCGAGCGGGCTGCGGACGCTGGCGCAGGTCGACTTCAAGGGCAACAACAACCTGACGGTGGTGGCCGTCTCGGTGGCGATGGGCATGCTGCCGGTCGGGGTGCCGACGGTGTACGAGAAGTTCCCCGACTGGTTCCAGACGGTGATGAACAGCGGTATCAGCGCGGGCTGTCTGACGGCGATCGTGCTGAACCTGCTGTTCAACCACCTTCCCTCGAAGTCCGGTTCAGGCGCTCCCGAGCCGGATGTCCTGCCGGCCGGCGGCGCCGAGGAGGGCGTCGAGAAGTCCCGGGAAGAGGTCGTCTAGGTCGTCCTTGCGCAGGCCGTTCATCTTGGCCGTGCCCCGGTAGATCTGCCGGATCACCCCCGCCTCGCGCAGCACCCGGAAGTGGTGCGTGCTCGTGGACTTGGTGACCGGCAGCTCGAACTGCGAACACGTGAGCTCGTCGCCGACGGCGGCGAGCTCTCGCACGATCTGGAGCCGCATCGGGTCGGAGAGCGCGTGCAGGATCGGCTCCAGCCGGATCTCCTCGCGCGCCGGGTGCGGGAGGACACGGCTGCTGACGGCGGGGGAGGTCACGGCGGCTCCACTTCTTCGGGAACCCTCATTGTACGAAGGACATCGTAGTTTGACATCCACCGTACTACGATGCCTATCGTACGAGTCGACCACCGGTCCCGTGCCGACGTGACGAATGGAGCCCGCCGTGAGCGCCCTCTTCGAGCCCTTCACCCTGCGCGATCTGACGATCCCCAACCGGGTGTGGATGCCGCCGATGTGCCAGTACTCCGCGGCGCCCGAGGGCCCGGACGTCGGGGCGCCTCACGACTGGCACTTCGCGCACTACGGGGCGCGGGCGGCGGGCGGCACCGGGCTGATCATCGTCGAGGCGACGGGGGTCAGCCCCGAGGGCCGGATCTCGCCGTACGACCTCGGGATCTGGAGCGACACCCAGGTCGAGGCGTTCCGCCGCATCACCCGCTTCCTGGTGGCGCAGGGCACGGTCCCGGGGATCCAGCTCGCCCACGCCGGCCGCAAGGCGTCGACGGACCAGCCGTGGAAGGGCGGTGCGCCGCTCGGTCCCGACGCGCTCGGCTGGCAGCCGCTGGGGCCGAGCCCGGTCTCCTTCGACGAGCGGCATGCGGTACCGACCGAGCTGACAGTCACTCAGATCAAGGAGATCGTCCGGCAGTTCGCGGACGCGGCTCGCCGGGCGCTCGCCGCCGGGTTCGAAGTCGCCGAGATCCATGGGGCGCACGGCTACCTCATCGCCAACTTCCTCTCCCCGCACTCGAATCGGCGGACCGACGAGTACGGCGGTTCGTATGCGAACCGCACCCGTTTCGCTCTCGAAGTCGTGGACGCCGTACGGGAGGTGTGGCCGGACGACAAGCCGCTGTTCTTCCGGATCTCGGCGACCGACTGGCTGGACGAGGGCGGCTGGACGCCCGACGACACGGTCCGCCTCGCCTCCGACCTCCAGGCCCACGGCATCGACCTCCTCGACGTCTCCACCGGCGGCAACGCCGCGGGCGTCCACATCCCGACCGGCCCCGGCTACCAGGTCCCCTTCGCCGCCCGGGTCAAGGCCGAGACCTCCCTCCCGGTCGCCGCGGTCGGCATGATCACGGAGCCCGAGCAGGCCGAGAAGATCCTGGTCAACGGCGAGGCCGACGCCGTACTGCTGGGCCGCGAGCTCCTCCGCAGCCCGTCGTGGGCACGGCAGGCGGCGCGGGAACTGGGCGGGGACGTGCGAGTGCCGGAGCAGTATCACCGGTCGGTCTGAGCGGCGCGGGGCTGCCGGCCCTGGGACGGCCTGCCACCCCGGCACCCCGGAAGGGTCAGCGTCATCCCCGGGGAGTACGACTCCCCCGGCGGCTACTCCCCGAAGGCCGATGGCGAAGCCTCCGTCGGCACGATGTATCGGGACGCCCCGGCGGCGAGGCTGGTCGTATCAGGCACGAGGAGGACGCCATGATCCGCCAGACCCGCATCCGCGTCACCCGGCGGCCCGCCGCGCCCCGGGACGAGAAGATCGACCGCAGGACGCCGTCGGGACGGCTGCTGCCCTATTGACTCGTCGAAGGGCGGCCGGAGGTTCGACCCCGGCCGCCCTCGTGCTCGCGTCAACCGGTCGTGCAGGCCGTTCCGTTGAGGGTGAAGGCGCCCGGCGCCGCGCTGTTGCCGGTGTGGGTCGCCTGGTAGCCGATCGTCACGCTCGCGTTCGGGGCGAGGGTGGCGTTGTACGAGGCGTTCGTCGCCGTCACCGCGCCCGAACTCGGCGCGTACGTGGCGTTCCAGCCGTTGGTGATGGTCTGCCCCGTGGGCAGGGTGAAGGCGAGCTGCCAGCCGTTCACGGTCGTCGTACCGGTGTTGGTGATCGTGACGTTGGCGGTCAGGCCCGTGTTCCAGGCGTTGGTGGCGACCGTCACCTTGCAGGGGCCGGCCGGGGGCTGGGGGGCGGTGCCGCCCTCGTCGAGGCCGAAGAAGGCGATCGCCATCGGGCCCATGACGCCGTAGCTGTACAGGTTGTGGCCGACGTCCTGGAGGCTGATGGCTTCCACGGGGGCCTGGTCACCGGTGCCGCCGTAGCGGGTGCGGGTCCAGCCGGACCGCGGGGTGTCCGTGGCGGCCGGGGTCTGGCTCACGCCCTGGACGTTCGTCCACTGCTTGATCTCCTCGCCGAAGTTGGGGTAGCGCAGCACGTCGTCCGCGGTGCCGTGCCACAGCTGCATGCGCGGGCGGGGGCCCGTGTAGCCGGGGTAAGCGGCGCGGGCGATGTCGCCCCACTCCTGCGCGGTGTGGGTGATGGTGCCCTGGGCGCAGGCGCTGTTCCACTCGGAGCCGTCGGTGGTGGCGAAGCAGCCGAACGGCACTCCGGAGAACGCGGCGCCCGCGGCGAACACGTCGGGGTAGTCGCCGAGCAGGACGTTGGTCATCATCGCGCCGGAGGAGATGCCGGTGGCGAAGATCCGGCTGGTGTCGGCGTCGTACGTGTTCACCGTCCAGTCGACCATCGACTTGATCCCGACCGGGTCGCTGCCGCCGCCGCGGCGCAGGGCCTGGGGCGAGGCGACGTCGAAGCACTTGCTGGCGCGGGTGACGGACGGGTAGACGACGATGAACCCGTACTGGTCGGCGAGCGAGGCGTACTCGGTGCCGGAGTACATCGCCGGTCCCGAACCGGTGCAGTAGTGGACCGCGACGAGGATCGCCGGGTGCTCCGTGACGGTCTCGGGGACGTACAGGTACATCTGAAGACTGCTGGGGTTCGTGCCGAAGTTCGTGATCTCGGTGAGTGTCGCGGTCGGTGCGGCCGTTTCGCGGGCGGAGGCCTGCGGGGCGGCGAGGAGGGCGGCGGCGAGTAGCGCCACCAGCGTTGCGTGGAGCGCGGTGAGGAGCGCGCGCAGTGGTCTCCTCACGGGGGTGCCGGCAGTGGCGGACACGGTGGGGTCCCTTCGTGATGACGGCTCATGGGGGCATCGCTGAGGGGAGCAACAGGAATGGTGGCATGCACATGGCCACCGTGGAAGCGCTCCCACACCTCGAAGATGTTTTGCGCGAAACGTTGACTAGAAAGCGCTTGCCCCCTACGTTCCGTTCAGCGATGTGACCAGCTGGCCCAGAATCGCGGCCGCAATTCATGTATCTGATCAGCTGGGCACGTCGACACGCTCCGACACCCCCCATCCGCTGTACGGACAGAAGGAATCGGGACATGACTTCTGCAGCTCTTCCGCGCGGCCCGCGCCGCGCGTTAACCGGCACGCTGGCCGCACTCGGCCTGTCGGTTGGCATGATCATGACTAGCGGGGCCTCGCCCGCGAACGCCGCCACGTGGCCCACCGCCACCGGCAGCCAGGCGGTCTCCGCCACCATCTCGCTGTCCGGCACCAAGGACTACGGGATGAAGCGCCTCTACGGCACCGGCGACCTGGGCAGCGGCAGCCAGGACGAGGACCAGGGGCCGATCCTCTCGCTGGCCGCCGGCACGGTCCTCAAGAACGTCATCATCGGCGCGCCCGCGGCCGACGGAATCCACTGCGCGGGCAGCTGCACGCTGCAGAACGTCTGGTGGGAGGACGTCGGCGAGGACGCGGCCACGTTCCGCGGCTCCTCGTCGTCGAACGTGTACACCGTCTCCGGCGGTGGCGCGCGGTCGGCCAGCGACAAGGTGTTCCAGTTCAACGGCGCCGGGACGCTGAACGTCTCCAACTTCGCGGTGCAGACCTTCGGCACCTTCGTCCGCTCCTGCGGCAACTGCTCGACCCAGTACAAGCGGACGATCAACCTCAACGGCATCGAGGCGACCTACTCGGGCAACAAGCTCGTCGGCATCAACACCAACTACGGCGACAGCGCGACCCTGAAGGCGATCACGATCGTCGGCGACAGCAGCAAGAAGATCGTTCCGTGCCAGAAGTACATCGGCAACAACACGGGCAAGGAGCCGACCACCAACGGTTCCGGGCCTGACGGGACGTACTGCAAGTACGCGACGTCGGACATCACCTACAAGTAAGTCCCCAAGTAGTCCCCCCACGGTGAAGGCGGCCGTACGAAGCGTCCCCGCACGGCGCTTCGCACGGCCGCCGCATCGTGCGCCCGGTCATGCCGCTCGCCGTGCACCCGGTCATGCGTCCACCTGCCGCCGGTACTCCGCGTAGGCCTCGCGCAGCGCGGCTCCCGGCCAGTTCGCGGGCAGAAGTCCGGTGGGCAGCACCGGGTCCGCGAGCAGATGGCGTACGACGGCCGCGAAGGCCGTGAAGCGGTCCGCCGGGGCGTCCGCGCGTGCGGCATGGGCGAGCAGGGCCCGGCCGGTGGTGGACCAGGCGTCCAAGGGCCAGAGAACCGCGGCCAGTTCGGGCGCGGGGCGGGACGGGCGGGTGGTGCAGCGCTCGGCCACCTGGTCGAGGTCGTCGGGCAGGGGGCGGCTCAGGTTCGCGGGGCGCAGCCAGACGCCCTCGCGCAGTTCGGCGAGCCGCAGGGCGGTCAAGCGGGCGCGCAGGTCGGCGCGTTCGGCGGGGCCGCGGCCGGTCGCCGTGATCACGAGCATCTCCCAGTCGCCCTCCCACGCGCGCGTGCGCGGATGCACGGCCTCGTCCTGGCGCCGCTGACGCTCAAGGAGCCGGTCGCTGAGCCGGTAGACGGCGTCCGTGCGCCGCAGGTCGCCGGCGGCCACCATCCGGCTGAGCGCGGCCCGCGCGGTGGAGCCGCCGACGCCGAAGGGCTCCACGCGGCGTACCAGCTCCTTCACCGGCAGCTCGGGCGGATGCGCTCCGAGGAGCAGGCTCAGGACGACCGAGCGCGCGGACAGCGGACGCAGTTCGAGCTGGTCGGGCCGCACCGTCACGTTCGTTCGCATGGTCACGTACTGTAGGTCGTATTGCAGTATTGCTACAGCTGTCGTGATCCTGCAACACTCAGCGCATGGAATCGACGACGACGCACGACGTGACCAACCAGCCCGCTCCCCTCGCCCCCTACGACGCGTCCGAGGACACGGCCCTCCTGGAGGGGCTGCGTCGCGAGGGCGCCGGGTGGGCCGAGGCGGATGTCCGGCGGCTCGGGCGGGTGGCGGGGAGCGCGGAGGCCCAGGAGTGGGCCGAGCTCGCCAACCGTCACGAGCCCGTGCTGCGCACGCACGACCGGTACGGGCACCGGGTCGACGAGGTCGAGTTCCATCCGAGCTGGCACCACCTGATGCGGGTCGCGGTCACCGAGGGGCAGGCCGGCGCGCCCTGGGCCGATGCCCGGCCGGGCGCCCATGTGGCCCGTACCGCGGGCGGGCTGGCCTGGGGGCACACCGACGCCGGGCACGGCTGTCCGACGTCGATGACGTACGCCGCCGTCCCGGCCCTGCGCCACCAGCCGGAGCTCGCCAAGGTCTACGAACCCCTGCTGACCGCCCGGGAGTACGACCCCGGCCTGCGGGTTCCCACCGAGAAGCGCGGTCTGCTGGCGGGCATGGGGATGACCGAGAAGCAGGGCGGCTCCGACATCCGGACGAACACCACGACGGCCACGCCCACCGCCGAGCCGGGCGTCTACACGCTGCGCGGGCACAAGTGGTTCACGTCGGCGCCCATGTGCGATGTCTTCCTGGTGCTGGCGCAGGCCCCGGAGGGCCTCTCGTGCTTCCTGGTGCCGCGTGTCCTGCCCGACGGCAGCCGGAACGCGTTCCGTATCCAGCGGCTCAAGGACAAGCTGGGCAACCGGTCGAACGCGTCCTCCGAGCCCGAGTTCGACGGGACTGTCGCCTGGCTGGTCGGCCCCGAGGGGCGGGGTGTGAAGACCATCATCGACATGGTCAACTGCACGCGTCTGGACTGCGTGATGATGTCGGCGACGCTGATGCGCAAGACGCTCGTCGAGGCGGGGCACCACGCGCGTCACCGCAGCGCCTTCGGCGCCCGGCTGGTCGACCAGCCGCTGATGCGCAACGTACTGGCCGATCTCGCCCTGGAGTCCGAGGCCGCGACGACCCTCACGCTCCGGCTGGCCGGGGCGGCGGACCGGGCGGTGCGCGGGGACGAGGGCGAGCAGGCGTTCCGGCGGATCGCGACGGCCGTCGGCAAGTACTGGGTCACCAAGCGGGGCCCGGCCTTCACCGCGGAGGCCCTGGAGTGCCTGGGCGGCAACGGCTATGTCGAGGAGTCGGGCATGCCCCGCCACTACCGCGAGGCTCCCCTGCTGTCGATCTGGGAGGGATCGGGGAACGTCAACGCCCTGGACGTGCTGCGGGCGTTGGTCAAGGAACCCGGCACGGCGGACGCCCTGTTCGCCGAACTCGCCCTGGCGCAGGGCGCGGACGCCCGCCTGGACGCGGCCGTGACGGGCCTGCGGGACCGGCTGGCCTCGGCCTCCGAGACGGGCGCCCGCCGGCTGGTCGAGCAGATGGCGCTGACCCTCCAGGCCTCCCTGCTGGTCCGGCACGCCCCGCCCGCGGTCGCCGACGCCTTCTGCGCGACCCGGCTCGCCGGCGACTGGGGCCACTCCTTCGGCACCCTGCCCGACTCCGCCGACCTGGGCGCGATCCTGGGCCGCGCGCTGCCGGAGACGGGCTGACGGAGGAGCAACGACCGGCCACCGTAGGACCGTTGGCGGACAGTCACCCCGCGATTCCGCTTCGTTGTCAGTGCCGTGGTGCAGACTTCGATCAGTGGCACATCTCATGGGGGAGGACACCGTGTTCACGGGGATGGACGAGGTCGACTGGGCTTCGATGCGGCACGCGTACGGCAGCGCGGCGGACGTGCCAGGGCTGCTCAGGGGGCTGGCCTCCGCGGACACCGCCGAGCGGGAGATCGCGCTCGACGGCATGTACAGCGCGGTGCACCACCAGGGAGACGTGTACGACTCGACGCTCGCCTGCGTTCCGTTCCTTTTCAACATCGCCGCCCGGCAGGAGGTGCGGGACCGCGACGGGATCGTGGAGCTCCTGGTCAGCATCGGCGGCGACGGCGAGACACGCGAGGCCGCCGCGTACGCCATGGCCCGGACCGCCGTGCGCTCGGGCGCCGAGGTGTTCGCGCGGCTGACCGGGGACGCCGACGCCGGGGTGCGCGCGGCGGCCGCGGGGGCCGTCGTGCGGTTCCTCGACGAACCGGCGCGCGTGCTGGACCTGTTGCGGCAGCGGATCACGGTGGAGCGGGACGACCGGGTGCTGCTCGCGCTGACCGAGGGGCTCGGGTTCCTCGCCGGCCGCCATCCCGGGCAGGCGGCCGAGGCCGTCGAGATCCTGGTGGCCCAGAGCGCGCCGCCGTTCGGTCCCGGGCTGCGGCTGGCCGCGCTGGGACAGCTGGCCGGCTGCGCCCCCGACCGGCTCCCGGCGGATCTGGCGGCCACGGTCGTCGGGCTGCTCCGGGAGCGGTCCGAACGCCGGCCTCTCCCGGAGTGCGAACCCGACCGCCCGGACACGAACACGCTGATCGGCCGGTTGCGACGGCTGCGCCCGTCGGACGAGGAGGGGTCCCAGCTGCTGCGCACCCTGCACCGTGCGCTGGGCGGCCGCGTGGACGACCGGATCGCCCTGCTGAGCGGTCAGTTGAGCTGCCCGGACGTGACCGACCGGTGCAACGCGGTGTGGATGTCGATGGGGCTGATCGGCGAGTGGCGCGGTGACTACGCCGGGCCCGTCGCCCTGATCGGGGCTCAACTGGGCGCCGATGACGACCGGTTGCGCGATGGCGCGACGTCCGTCCTGGAGGGTCTCTTCGAACTGGCCCTGTCCGCCGCCGACGACCTGGACGCGCTGGTGACCGGCCGTCCCGATCTCTGGGTGCAGCCCTCGGAGCGCGGCGCTTCATGGCTGGGCGGGGCTCTCAAGGCCCTCGCCAGGAGCGGGGATCCGCGGGCGGTGCCGGTCCTGGGCGAGGTGCTCGCGGGCCCCGACGTGCCGCCTGAACTGGGCCGGGTCGTCCCGTACCTGGGGCGGGCCGCCGCCCCGCTCGCGCCCGCGCTGCGGGAGCGGCTGGCGAGCGTTCCCCCGGACGCGTCGGGCGCCTGCGACCGTGCGGCGCCGCTGCTGGTCGCGCTGAGGGCGCTCGGCGACACGGAGTGCGTGCCGCTGGTGCTGCGGCTGCTGCTCGGGGTGCGGGAGGAGGGCCGGTCGAGGGACGTCCTGGCGGAGGAGGCCCTGCGGACCCTCGGGGCGTTCGGGACCGCGGCGCGTGAGGCGATACCCGTGGTGCGGGGGCTGCTGGAGGGCGGGAGCGCGGTCGCGGCGGCGGACGCGCTGTGGACCCTGGACGGGGACGCCGAGGCCGTACTGCCCGTCCTGGTGCGGGAGTTGTCCGACGAGGGTTCCTGCCGGCGTTCCGCAGCGGCCGACGCACTGGCCCGCATGGGGCCGGCGGCCGGGCCCGCGGTGGAGGGGCTGCGACGACTGGCCGGGGCCGCGGCGGCCCACCCGCTGGATCGGCAGTCGGCGGCCTGCGCGCTGTGGCGGATCACGGGCGATCCCGACCCCGTCCTTCCCGTACTGCACGACACGTGGGCGCAGAACACGCACACCCGTGTCCCCATCGCCGAGTGCGTCGCGGGCCTGGGCCCGGAGGGCGCCCCGCTGCATGACCTCCTCCGGGCCGAACTGGCCGCCCCACGACGGCACACGGCGCCCGCGCACGGGTTCGGGGCGCGGGACGTCTTCACCGACGAGCGGTTGCTGGAGTGGTGCCGGAAGGCGGTGTTGAACTAGGCAGGGTTCCCCGTTGGATTAGGCAGGCCTGCCCTAGAGCGAGCCGCCCTCGGCCCGTCGTCCGCTCCACACCGGGCCGAAGCGTGCCCACTCCGTGTCCCACTGGTCGATGCGCCGGCGTTCCAGGCGGCCGCGGAGCATGCGGCCGCCGACGAAGGGCACGAAGGCGGCGCTCACTCCCACCAGACCGCCGACGAGGGAGGCGCGGAGGGCGGCCTGGGACGGGGTGGCCGGGCGGGTCACCAGGCGGCCTTCGACGTCCGTCCAGACGGTGACCGGGGTACCGGCGGGGCTGCCGGGGTGGACCCGGACCTGGCCGGTGTGCGCGGTGCCGTCCGGGCCCGGCCAGCTCACCTTGGCCCACACCTGGTCGCCGCCGGTGGATCCGGCCTGTCCCGGTCGGCCGGGCGCCTTCGCGGTGAGGTGAGCCTCGACCGGCTGCCACTCGACGCGCTCCCGGGCGAGGCTCTGCTCGACGGCCCCGGTCGCCGCCGTCCCGGCGAGCACTCCGGCGAGGACGGTGAGCAGCCAGGCACCGAGCACGGCCCAGGCCTCCACCCTGTCGGCACGGCGCTTGAGCGGATTGCGCCGCCACCGCCACAGCCACACCTTCGGACCACGGAACGTCATCGAAGGCTTCCTCCTCATGAGCGCGTGTACATGCCGGACCGCCTTTCCATACGGGGAACGTCTCCTCGGTGCTCAGGGAGCGGCCCCGGCATGAACGTCGCACGGGTCACACCCTCGCGGCCGGCTCTTTCGGAAAGTGGCCCGCAGATAGCCGCAAGCGGTTACCATCCCCGGCCTGACCTGCGACGGAGCCGTTTCCACGGGAGACTGTCAGTGGTGGGGTGCAGACTGGCCGATATCTGAGACAAGGACGTCACGGAGGTGATCGGCATGACCGAGGTACTGCTGGCCGTGGGCACCCGCAAGGGCCTGTTCATCGGGCGCGGGCGGGGCGGCACCTGGGAGTTCGACGAGAGTCCCTACTTCAACGCACAGGCCGTGTACTCGGTCGCGATCGACACCCGGGGCGAGCGGCCGCGGCTGCTGGCCGGCGGCGACAGCGCGCACTGGGGGCCGTCCGTGTTCCACTCCGACGACCTGGGCCGGACCTGGACCGAGCCGGCCCAGCCGGCCGTTAAGTTCCCCAAGGACACCGGGGCTTCGCTGGAGCGGGTGTGGCAGCTGCACCCGGCGGCGGCCGAGCCGGACGTGGTGTACGCGGGCACGGAACCGGCCGCGCTGTACCGCTCCGAGGACCGCGGCGAGACCTTCGAGCTGGTCCGCCCGCTGTGGGAGCACCCCACCCGCTCCCAGTGGGTCCCGGGCGGCGGCGGTGAGGGCCTGCACACGATCCTGACGGACCGGCGCGACCCGCGGGCCGTGACGGTCGCCGTCTCGACGGCCGGAGTGTTCAGGTCGACGGACGGCGGCGCGAGCTGGGCGCCCTCCAACTCCGGTGTCTCGGCGGTGTTCCTGCCCGATCCCCACCCGGAGTTCGGGCAGTGCGTGCACAAGGTCACCAAGGACGCCGGGAACCCGGACCGGCTGTACCTCCAGAACCACTGGGGTGTGTACCGCAGCGACGACGCGGGCGCGCACTGGACGGACATCGGCGAGGGCCTCCCGTCGACGTTCGGGTTCGCGGCGGCCGCTCATCCGCACCGCGGTGACACGGCGTACGTCTTCCCGATCAACGCCGACGCGGACCGGGTCCCGGCCGACCACCGATGTCGGGTCTTCCGTACGGCGGACGCGGGCAAGAGCTGGGAGCCGCTGTCGGCGGGGCTGCCGCAGGAGGACCACTACGGCACCGTGCTGCGGGACGCGCTGTGCACGGACGACGCGGACCCGGCGGGCGTGTACTTCGGCAATCGCAACGGCGAGGTGTACGCGTCGGCCGACGACGGCGACAGCTGGCGGCAGCTCGCGTCCCATCTGCCGGACGTGCTGTGTGTGCGGGCCGCGGTGGTCGGATGAGCCACGAGGGGGGACAACGGGGCTTTGGCCACCGGTTGATCAGCGCTGCCCGTACGGCAGTAGGGTGACGCCGTGGCACCACGACCCTTGCATGAAATCGTCGAACCGGGCTGGGCGAAGGCCCTCGAACCCGTCGCCGGGAAGATCGCCGAGATGGGCGACTTCCTGCGGTCGGAGATCGCCGCGGGACGTACGTATCTCCCGGCCGGATCCAATGTCCTGCGGGCTTTTCAGCAGCCCTTCGACGACGTCCGCGTCCTGATCGTCGGACAGGATCCGTACCCGACGCCGGGTCACGCGGTGGGGCTGAGCTTCTCGGTCGCGCCGGAGGTGCGGCCGCTGCCCGGCAGCCTGATCAACATCTACCGGGAGATGAACACGGACCTGGGGCTCCCCCAGCCGTCCAACGGCGATCTGACGCCGTGGACCCAGCAGGGCGTGCTGCTGCTCAACAGGGCGCTCACCACGGCCCCGCGCAAGCCGGCCGCGCACCGCGGCAAGGGCTGGGAGGAGGTCACCGAGCAGGCGATACGGGCGCTCGCGGCGCGCGGCAAGCCGCTGGTGTCCATCCTGTGGGGCCGTGACGCCCGCAACCTCCGTCCGCTGCTGGGCAGTCTGCCGTCGGTGGAGTCCGCCCATCCGTCCCCGATGTCGGCCGACCGCGGCTTCTTCGGCTCCCGCCCGTTCAGCCGGGCCAACGACCTGCTGGTGCGGCAGGGAGGACAGCCGGTGGACTGGCGCCTGCCGTGACGGCCGGCGGTGACGGGATCCTGGCCGTCGACTCCGGTGGCTCCGGGCTCCGGGTCGTCGTCGGGACGGTGGACCGCGGGCCGTTGGCACAGCGCGAGTCGCGGGAGCCCGTGCGCACCGGGGCGCGGGGGATCGACCCCGTACACCTGATGGAACAACTGGTGCCGATGGTGCGGGCGTTGACCACCGAGACGGGTGTCGCCCGGCTGCGCACCGCCGCCGTCGGCGCCGCGGGCTTCACCACCCTCGGGGAGGCCCTGCGGGCCGAGCTCCCGGGCGCGCTGGGGCGGGAGTTCGGGGTCCATGACATCGCTCTGGCCGCGGACGCCGTGACCGCCTACGTCGGCGCGCTCGGGGCGACGCGCGGTGCCGTGGTCGCCGCCGGGACGGGGCTCATCGCGATCGGCACCGATCTGACCCGGTGGCACCGTGCGGACGGCTGGGGGCATCTGCTCGGCGACTGCGGGAGCGGCGCGTGGATCGGCCGGGCGGGGCTGGAGGCGGCGCTGCGGGCGTACGACGGCAGGCCCGGCGGCTCGGCCGGACTGCTGGCCCGCGCCGAGGAGTTGTTCGGCGCGATGCCGGGGCTGCCCGGCCGGCTCTATCCGCGCCCGGACCGTCCCGCCGTGCTCGCCTCCTTCGTGCCGCAGGTCGCCGCCTGCGCGCCGGACGACCCCGTCGCCGCGGACATCCTGCGGGCCGCCGCCGGGCACATGGCGGAGTCCGCGGCGGCCGTCTGCCCCGCCGACGGAACACCCCGAGTCGCGCTCACCGGCGGCCTGTTCAAGATCGGCGACCCGCTTCTCGTCCCCCTGGCGGAGGAGTTGGCGAAGCGGCTGCCGCACGCGCGCCGGGTACCGGCGGCCGGCGACCCGCTGCACGGGGCCGTGCGGATCGCAACGGACCTGGCGGCAGGGGCTCTCACTCTGCCGGGTGATGAGTCGATGCTGTCCGTCGTGACCGGAAAGAGCGACTGATCCCGACACGGCCGCCGGTTCCGATCCGTACGTAACTCATCAGACAAAACCGGACGGATACCGCTCACCTGCACCCTCCCCGAACAGGGAAGCCCAGGAAACCAGTAACATGCGGCGCCATGAGCTCCCCCACTGGGCCCGCCGGCCTGCCAGTACGAATGCCGCGCCCCCGCCAGCCCGGACGGCACCGCCGTCCCGAGCCCCTGGCGGCTCCCGAGGGCGCGCCCGCGCTCGTCCTCGCGGTGCCGGGCACGCCCAGCGCCGCGACGCGCAGCCTCGCCGAGGAGGTCGTGAGCATCGCCCGCTCCGAGCTGCCCGGCCTGGACGCGCGGATCGGCTACCTCGACGGGGACGACGCGGAGTTCCCCACGCTCCAGTCGGTGCTCGTGCACGCCGCCGAGGAGCGCGCCGCCCGCTACGAGCAGGCCAAGGCCGCCGGCGTGGAGGTCAAGGAGCCCGAGGGCCCCGTCGCCGTCGTCGTGCCGCTCCTTGCCGGTCCGGACAGTGCGCTGCTGCGGGTCGTCCGCCAGGCCGTCATGGACAGCCGGGTCGCGGCCGACCTGACCGACGTCCTCGGTCCGCACCCGCTGCTCGCCGAGGCGCTGCACGTCCGGCTCTCGGAGGCCGGTCTGGCCCGCGCCGACCGGGCCCGGCTGTTCACCGTGGCCACCGCCGCGGACGGCATCATCCTGGCCTCGGTCGGCGGTGACGAGGCGGTGCAGGCGGCCGGGATCACCGGCATGCTGCTCGCCGCGCGCCTCGCCGTGCCGGTGATGGCCGCCGCGCTCGACCAGGAGGGTTCGATCGCGTCCGTGGCCGAGCAGCTGCGCGGCTCCGGCTCGCAGCAGCTGGCGCTGGCGCCGTACCTGATAGGGCCGGAGATCGACCCGGGCCTGATCGAGGAGGCCGCCAAGGAGGCCGGCTGCTCCGCCGCCGAGGCGCTCGGCCCCTATCCGGCGATCGGCAAGCTCGCCCTGGCCAAGTACACGACGGCGCTGGGCATCGCCCCGCAGCAGCCGCAGGGCACGCCGACCCACTGACCGGCGCCGCGCCGGGCACCACGCAGCACAGCACAGCCGTAGCAATGCCGAAGGGCCCGCTCCCAGCTGGGGAGACGGGCCCTTCGGCGTGTTCGGGGTGCCCTTCGCGGAGGCCGCTCAGCCAAAGATCACGCAGGAGGC
The DNA here is from genome assembly GCF_040644695.1 of Streptomyces sp. NPDC046909. Lineage (NCBI taxonomy): Bacteria > Bacillati > Actinomycetota > Actinomycetes > Kitasatosporales > Streptomycetaceae > Streptomyces > Streptomyces sp. NPDC046909. Next base: position 118,603 of record NZ_JBEYXC010000009.1, read on the forward strand.
CGCGGCCAGCTCGATCGAGCCGCTCCGGTACGGCAGTCCCGTGTCCGGGTCGATCGCGAACCAGGTCACATCGCCGGAGCGCTCGTTCGCGGCGTACAGGAAGCCCCGCGATCCCGCGAGGGCGCGCGGCCAGTGCCCTCCGCAGGGCACGGTGCCGACGAGCCGCAGTTTCTCGCCCTCGACGGCGAACGTGGACAGGACGTCCTCGCCGCGGGTGGCGGTCCAGACGAAGCGGCCGTCGGGCGAGACGACGATGCCCGAGGGGTAGGCGTCGCCGGCCGAGGCGTCGGGCAGCACCTGGACCTCCGTCAGGGGCTTCAGGAACCCCTCGGCGGCGTCCCAGTGGCAGACGGTGACGGTCGGGGCGAGTTCGTTGAGCACGTAGGCGTATGTGCCGTCCGGGTGGAAGGCCAGGTGGCGGGGCCCGGAGCCGGGACGCAGCGCGGTCTCGTGGTGGACCCGCGGGCTGCCGTCGGCGAGCGTGCACACGCGCACCGAGTCCGTGCCGAGGTCGACGCCGACGGCCCAGCGTCCGCTCGGGTCGGCCTGGATCTGGTGGGCGTGCGGGCCCTGCTGGCGCCGGGAGTGCGGTCCGGAGCCGGTGTGGCGCAGCAGGCCCGAGGGGGTGGTCGCGAGGGAGCCGTCGGGGCGTACGGGCACGGCGGTGACGCTGCCGGAGCCGTAGTTGGCGGTCAGGACGTGGCCGTCGTACAGGCCGAGGTGGGTGGGTCCGTCGCCGCCGACCCGCACCGGTGGGCCGGCCGGCTCGGGCCTGTCGCCGGTCACCCGGTACGCGGCCACCGCTCCGTCGGCGGTCTCGCTGACCGCGTACAGCGTGCCGCCGTCGGGCGACAGGGCCAGGTAGGAGGGGTCGGGCAGGCCGTCCACGCCGCTCAGGGGCGTCAGGGCGCCGCTGTCCGGGTCCACGGCCGCCGTCACGATGCCGGGGCCTCCAGCCGCCGTGAACGACCCGATGAAGGCCCTCCGCTGCCGTTCTGCCACCGCTGTCCCCTCTCGGTCCTGTGCCGTTCGGGGCGACGGTAGCAGTGGATCAGCATCGGTCTAGACCAAATGGGGGGCCTTTTCATCGACCCGCAATGGACGCGGCCACGTCGGCCTTCGGGGACGCCGCTTCACCGGCCCGCCGTGGACACGGCGGTGACCTCGCCCCGCGCGCGGGCCAGCGCCTCGGGGTGGTGGACGTACGCGGGCCGGTGCTCCAGCGTCTCGAAGGTGCGGTGGAAGACCGGCGTGGCGCTGGCCGAGATCGGGGGCACGATCCAGGACCAGTCGGCGCCCACGCGGCGGCCCTTGCGTTCCTCGCGGCCGAGGTGGTCGATGAAGCGCCGGGACTCGGTGTGGTGGTCGGTGACGGTGACGCCGGCGCGGTCGAAGGAGTGCAGGACCGCGCGGTTGAGTTCGACGAGGGCGCGGTCCTTCCACAGGGTGCGGTCGGAGCGGGTGTCGAGGCCGAGGTGTTCGGCGATGCGCGGCAGGAGGTCGTAGCGGTCGGTGTCGGCGAGGTTGCGGGCGCCGATCTCGGTGCCCATGTACCAGCCGTTGAAGGGCGCCGCCGGATAGCAGACACCGCCGATCTCCAGGCACATGTTGGCGAGCGCGGGCACCGCGTGCCAGCGCAGGCCCAGCGCCCGCCACCAGGTGTGCTCGGGGTGGGTCAGCTCCACCTGGAGCACCGCGTCGTCCGGCAGGTCGTGGCAGGCGGGCTTCTCGTCGCCGCCGCCCTGGACGACCAGGGGCAGCACGTCGAAGGGGGTGCCCGGACCGCCGGGCCAGCCGAGGCGCAGGGCGAGCGCGGTGAGGCCGGCGTTGCGCGGGTCGCCGGTGACAGCGCCGTCGGGGCGGGTGTAGCCGGCGTAGCGGACGAGCTGTTCGTTCCAGATGCGCGGTCCCGGTCGGCCCGGTTCGTCCGGGGCGAAGACCGAGATCAGGGCGCGGATCCGGCCGTCCCTGGTGGCCTCCCGGAGGTGCTCGGCGGATGCCTCGGCGACGTCCTCCCCGTCGCGGACCTCCCGCAGGTCGCGCACGCGCAGGGAACGCCAGTACAGGCGCCCTATGCACCGGTTGGCGTTGCGCCAGGCGACGCGGGCGCCGAAGACGAGTTCCTCCGTGCTGTGGCGGTAGGTGCCCGTGTCCGCGATCTCGGCGTGCGCGGCGGCGATCCGGCGGGCGGGATCGCCGAGCCGTTCCTCGGTGTGACGCAGGGTGAGGAACTCGGCGGCGGCGCGCAGGAGTTCGTACGCCGGTGGATCGCGCCGCGCGCCGCCGAAGCGGTCCAGCCGGCCGCCGGGCTCCTCCCACCGGGGCTGCGGACAGCCCTGGGGCACGAGCTCCCGGTGTCCGTCGATACGCGGGAAGTTCCGCATGGCAACCCCCAGGCGGTTCGCCCGCGGACCGCTCCCGCACGGCCCGCGGGGGCTCGGTGCGTCGATAGCCGCGGAGTTACCCGCCTCGTGGCCTGATCCACCCTCTGGATGGCCGGTAAATGTGCTACTTCCGGGTAGCCCCCAGAAGCGGCTCAGGCTCCCACCAGACGCGAGCCGGACGGCTTCCGCAGCGGGGTGGCCAGTTCGGCGAGGGCCCGTTCCAGGCCGTGCAGATGAGCCAGAGCGGGTTCCCCGGCGGGCGGCTGGGGCGTGACGACGACGGTTCCACCCGCGGTGAGCGCCTCCACCGCCGCCTCCACCCGCCAGCTCGCCGCGGCCAGGCGGGCGTCGTGCGAGGCCTCCGGGTCGGCGGCGACGGCGGCCAGGCCGCGGATCTCGCGGGCGCAGTCGTCGAGGAGGGTGAGGACCCGGCGGGCGCGCCGCTTGCGGCGGAGCATCGGGTTGAGGGGGTGCACCAGCGGGGCGACGGAGAGCCGTACGCGGGCGAGGAGTTGCTCCAGTTCGGCGACGAGCGGGGCCGGGTCGGCGTCCGGGACGCCGCGCAGCCGGGCGGCGGCCTCGGCGGTGCAGGCGTGGACGCAGCGCAGGGCGCGCTGGATCCAGGCGTCGGTGGTGGTGTGGGTGGTGACGGGCAGGACGAACAGCACGGCGAGGACCGCGCCGAGCGCCCCGATGCCGGTCTCCGCGAGGCGCAGGGCGAGCAGGCCGGGGGTGAGGACGCCCAGGAGGCCGTAGAGCAGTTCGGCCATGACCGTGACGCAGAGCATCATCCAGGTGTACGAGACGGCGGCCGTGTAGAAGATCCCGAAGACGCAGCCGGCGATGATCACGGCCGAGGGGATCGCGGCGCCGTCCAGCGGGACGGCGACGAGCAGGCCGAGGCCGATGCCGGTCACGGTGCCCAGGACCCGGCGGAAGCCGCGGATCAGGGTCTCGCCGCGGGAGGTGGTGTTGACGAAGACCCACCAGGTGGCGCCGACGGCCCAGTACCAGCGCTCCGGGGAGACCAGTTGGCCCACGACGAGCGCGAAGGCGGCGCCGGCGGTCGCCTGGACCGCCTGTCGGGTGGTCACGCGGGCCAGGCCGGTGCCGGTGGGCGGGGCGGGCACGGGGGCCGGGGGCAGGCGGCGCTCGTAGCACCACAGGCCGAAGCGGACCGCGGCCGCGCTCAGCACGGACAGCAGGACGGCGGCGTACAGCTCGGGCAGGTGGTCCGGGGTCGCGCGCAGGAACTGGGCCACGAAGAAGGTCATGAACGCGAAGACGCCGAGGCTGTGTCCGCGCGGGCCCCAGCGGCGCGCGTACACGCCCGCGCCGGTGACGGCGAGGAAGGTGAGGTCGCGGGCGACGGGGTGGGCGTGGAGTTCGGCCGCGGCGGCGAGCACGGGCAGTCCGACGACGGGCAGCAGCGCGGTGGTGACCGCCTGTCCGCGGACCGTGGCGTCGGTGACGGTGAACAGCGTGAGCAGCGCGGCGAGGCCGCCGGTGACGGCGCCGATGAGGGAGTGTCCGGCGAGGCCGCAGACGACGACCGCGAGCCCGATGCCCAGCACGGCTCGCGCGGCGAAGCGCAACCGGACGCGCCCCGGGTCCGGCGCCACGAACACCCTCTTCACCACTGTTCTCCGCCCCCGATTCGCTCTCGGCCGCCGCTCGGCGGACGGCCGGATCTCCGCATGAAAAAGGCGCCGCGGAGGTCCGCAGCGCCATCGACCCGCTCATTGCAGCATCGTCGGTGCGACTGGCTCAAGTGGCGTCGAATATGCTGGGCCATTGGCACAGCCACATCGGTCTCGGCTCGTCCATCAACGGGCCAACGGACCACGCACGGGAAGAGGCCGCGCACCATGGCCGTCGATGAGCTGGACACCCGCATCCTGCGGCTGCTCCTGGAACAGCCCCGCACGAGCGTGCGCGAGTACGCCCGCATCCTGGGGGTCGCCCGCGGCACGCTCCAGGCCCGCCTCGACCGGCTGGAGCGGGACGGTGTGATCACCGGCACCGGTCCGGTCCTCTCCCCCGCGGCCCTCGGCCATCCGGTGCTGGCGTTCGTGCACATCGAGGTCACCCAGGGGCGTCTCGACGACGTGGGTGACGCGCTGGCCGCCGTGCCGGAGATCGTGGAGGCCTTCTCGATCGCGGGCGGCGGGGATCTGCTGACCCGGGTCGTGGCGCGGGACAACGCGCATCTGGAGGATGTGATCCAGAAGGTGATCAGCCTGCCGGGCGTGGTCCGTACCCGCACCGAGGTGGCCCTGCGCGAGCGGGTGCCGCACCGGCTGCTGCCGCTGGTGGAGTCGATCGGCCGCGCCACCCGTGCCTGACATCCTGGACACCATGAGCAATCTCGGCACCCTCTCGGTCATCTTCGATCTCGACGGAACGCTCGTGGACAGCGAGCCGAACTACTACGAGGCGGGCCGCCAGATCCTCGCCGAGCACGGCGTCCCCGACTTCACCTGGGCCGAGCACGAGCGGTACGTCGGGATCAGCACCCTGGAGACGGTCGGGATCTGGAAGCGGGAGTACGGCCTGGCGGCCTCCGTCGAGGAACTCTTCGCCGCCAAGAACCGCCGCTATCTGGAACTGGCCCGCGCGAACACCGCCGCCTACCCCGAGATGCGCAAGTTCGTGGAGCTGCTCGCCTCCGAAGGCGTGCCGATGGCCGTGGCCTCGGGTTCCTCCCCGGAGGCCATCGCCGCGATCCTCCAGGGCACCGGCCTGGCCGCCCATCTCCGTACCGTCGTCTCGGCCGACGAGGTCGAGCGCGGCAAGCCCAACCCGGACGTCTTCCTGGAGGCGGCCCGCCGTCTCGGCACCGACCCCGCCCACTGTGTGGTCCTGGAGGACGCCGCCCCGGGCGCCGCCGCCGCGCACGCCGCCGGCATGCGCTGCATCGCGATCCCGTACGTCGCCGCCCAGTCGGACGCCCCGGAGTTCGCCACCGCCGGCCTGCTCCTGCGCGGCGGCCAGCAGGAGTTCACGGCGCGGCTCGGCTACGACTGGCTGGTGGGCCTCCGGCTGGACGAAGACCCTCGTCGGCCTCGCTCGACTCCGTAGCCGAACCGGGCCCCGCCCGGGATCGTGGCGGCGCTGGAGGGGTGCCCCGTCCCCCGCCCGGGGCACCGCCCGTTCATCGACACCTGGTGGGCGCCCCAGGGCCGGAGACCGAGCCCTGGGACGCGGGCCTGCCACGGAACTACGGCCGGGCCTCGTGGCTCGGCTTCGGGGCCGGCTGGATGTTCTGGTTGAGGCGGAAGACGTTGTCCGGGTCGCGGTCGGCCTTGATGCGGGCCAGTCGGGCGTAGTTGCCCTTGTAGCTGGCGCGGACGCGCTCCTGGCCCTCGTCCATCATCATGTTCACGTAGGCGCCGCCCGCCGAGTACGGGTGCAGCGCGTCGAAGTAGTCGACCGTCCACCGCTTGATCAGCTCGGCGTTGGCCGGGTCGGGGTCCACTCCCGCGTACACGGAGGCCCAGCGGGCGTGGCGGTAGGCCCAGGGGGTCTCGTCCTGGCCGACGTCGTGGGCGGCCCCGTCGATCGGGTAGAGGTGCATGGTCGACTGCATGGTGGGGACCTCGGCGCCGAACTTGGCGTGGAGTTCGACGGCCTCGTCCGGGATGGTCTCGACGAAGTCGGCCCGCCAGTACCACTGGTGGCCGGGTGGGTAGAGCCCGTCGAACGCGGTCTGGATGTCGGGGTGCTGCATCGGCATGGGGGCGTGCAGCAGCGGTTGGGGCAGGGCGTCGAGCAGCGGTGCCATCGCGCGGGCGGCCGCCTCGGTGTCGGCGCCGGTCCAGCACCACACCACGCCCGCCGTCTTGCGGAGTTGGATCTCCTCGGGGAACGGCGGGGCCGGTGGCACGGTGCCGTGGAGGAAGAAGCCGTTGAGTTCGCGCGGGGCGTTCGGGAGGAACTCCCGGTAGGCGGCGAGGACTTCGGCGCTGGCCTCGATCGGCCAGAAGGTGGGTCCGGCGATCACCGTGCTGATCTCGTGCAGCCGGAACAGGAAGGACGTCACGACGCCGAAGTTGCCGCCACCGCCGCGGATCGCCCAGAACAGGTCGCTGTTCTCGTCGGCGCTCGCCCGGACCTGCCGGCCGTCGGCGAGGACGACGTCGGCCTCCAGCAGGTTGTCGATGGTCAGCCCGCACTTGCGGGTGAGGTGGCCGAGGCCGCCGCCCGTGGCGATGCCGCCGACGCCGGTGGTGGAGATGATGCCGCTGGGGGTGGCGAGGCCGTGGGCGTTGGTGGCCCGGTCGACCTCGCCCCAGACGCAGCCCCCGCCGACCCGGACGGTGCGGGCCTCCGGGTCGACGAGGACGTCCTTGAGGGGCGACAGGTCGGCGACCACGCCGCCGTCGACGGTGCCGAGCCCGGCGCCGTGGTGGCCGCCGCCGCGGACGGCGAGGGGCAGGTCGTGGGCGCGGGCGAAGCCGATGGTTCGGGCCACGGCGTCGGCGTCGGAGCACCGGGCGACCAGGGCGGGCCGCCGGTCGATCATCGCGTTGTAGACGGCGCGGGCCTCCTCGTAGCCGGCGTCGTCAGGGCCGATCAGGTCGCCGGTGAAGCCGGTCAGCTCACGTCGTGCGGCCTGGGCGGGCGTGCTGGTCATGCGCATCCCCCGATTCGAGAAGTTTGGCTTGTCCCGCACGTTCTATTCGCGTTGCGCACGACTCGGCATCCGTGGCCGTCACCCAGGTCGGCGCCCCGGCATACCTACGTTTCGGCGCCCGGAAGGGGCCCTTCGGGTTCCCCCAGCAGACCCAGCCGGGTCGCGCGGTCGGCGGCATGGCGTCGGGTGGGCGCGTCGAGCTTGTCGAGGATCGCGCGTACGTGGTTGTCGACGGTGCGGACCGACACCACCAGCCGGTGCGCGATCTCGGCGTTGGTCAGGCCTTCCGCCAGCAGCCGCATGACCTGGAGCTGGCGCCGGGTGAGTCCGGCGGGGTTCTCGCGAGTCGCGGCGAGGGGGCCGCGGGGGATGTGGCGTACGCCGATGGCGCGCAGCTCGGTGCGCAGGAGCTGCGCCCGGGGTTCGGCGCCGAGCGTGTCGAGGGCGGCGAGCGCGGTGAGTTTGTCAGCGGGGTCGGGGCTCTCGGCGAGCGCGCCGGCGTGTTCGTAGGGGCAGCCGGCCTCCTGCCAGACGGCGGCGGCCTCGCGCCACTGGCCGCGGGCCTGGAGGGCGTAGGGATGGTCCGAGTCGTCCAGGTGGACCGGGTGTCCCGCCTTGGTGAGCCAGTAGCCGAGTTCGGCGCGGTAGGGGACGCCGGGCAGACGGTCGGCCTGGGTGTGCACGGGCCGGGCGGCGGCCACCAGGGCGGCGAGGTCGCCGCGCAGCCAGGCCGCCTCCGCGAGCGCCGCCGCCACGGGCCCGGTGCGCTGCAGCTCCCGGGTCCGTACGGCGATCTCCCGCGCCTCGGTGAGGAGTTCGGCGGCGCCGGGGCGGCCGCAGCGGGTGCGGACCCGGGCGAGGACGGTGAGGGCGGGGCAGCGAGCGGGCACGAAGTCGTGCATGCCGTACTCGGCCTGCTTCTCGGCGTCCTCCCAGTCGGCGGCGGCGAGACGCCGGATGGCGAGTTCCACGTGGAGGTAGTTGAGGAAGCCGAGGTGTTCGGCGCGGTCGGCGAGGTCCATGGCCGGGGGCAGGAAGACGTCCGCCTCGGCGTACTGGAGGTGGTCGAGGAGGTTCCAGATGAGGTTGGCGTAGGAGCGGCAGGCGTGTTCGACCTCGCCCGCGGCGAGGGCGACGTCGAGGCTCTCCTCGACCTGGAGCCGTCCGCCGGGGTCTCCGGCACGCCATCGTGCCGTGCCGACGTTGTTGAGGGCGTGGGAGAGGATCGCCGCGTCATCCGCCTTGCGGGCGAGGGTGATCGCGCGTTCGCCGTGTTCGACGGCCTCGGTGTACCGGTCGGTGAGCATCCGCAGCTGGGCGGTGTTGCTGACGGCGAGGGCCAACAGCCGGTCGTCGCCCGCGTGTTCCAGGACGGCGACGGCCTCCCGGGCGGCCTCCTGCGCCGGCTCGGCGTCCCCGGCCCACCAGTGGATCCGGGAGAGCCAGCGCAGGTCGGCGCCGAGGGCGAGGGTGTCGCCGAGGGAGCGGCGGAGGGCGACCGCCTCCCGCTGGGCGGTGACGGCGGCGGCGGAGTCGGCGATGGTGTAGCTCTCCACGGCATGCCGTTCGAGCAGGTCGGCGAGTTCGGCCGGGCCGTAGCGGTGCCGTTCGCGCAGGACCAGCCGGAGTTGGGCGGCGGCCTCGCGGTGGGCGCCGGTACTCGCGGCGTCCTTGGCGGCGTCGGGGCCGTAGCGGGCGATGGCGTCCAAGTCGCCCGCCTGGTCGGCGTGGTGGACGATCCGGGCGGCGTCGGAGCCGGGCCGGGCGACGAACGCGGTGAGGGCGTTGCGGTTGAGCTCGATACGGCGGGCGGCGGGCAGGGAGTCGGCGACGGCCCGCCGGATCAGCTCGTGCCGGAACGCCACCCGCTCCGGCACGACGGCGAGCAGCCCGCGCTGCTCGGCCTGTGCGAGCACCGCCACGCCGTCCGTCAACAGGGCGTCCACCAGCGGGCGTTCGACGGCCGACGGGACGACGGCGAGCTGCTCCAGCGCGTCCACCGTCGCCGCGTCCAGTCCCCGCAGCCGGGCCAGGACGGCGTCCACGACGGTCGGGGGCACTCCCCCGGTGCCGCCGGCGGCCACGATCTCGGCGACGAAGAACGGATTGCCGGACGTCACCTCGTACACCTGGGCCGGGTCGAGACGGCGGGACGCGCTGAGGGTGCGTACGGCGTCCAGGGAGAGCCGGGCGAGGGGCAGGCGGTGCACACGGGGCGTACGGGAGACCTGGCCGAGGAGGTGACGCAGGGGGTGGCCGCGGCTCAACTCGTCGTCCCGGTAGGTCAGGACGAGGAGCGCGGGGAGCTGCTCCATGCGCCGCACCAGGAAGCGCAGGGCGTCCAGGGAGGCCTCGTCGGCCCAGTGGACGTCCTCGACGACGAGCACCGCGGGGTGCGGGGTGCCGGCCAGTTCGCCGTGCAGGGCCTCGTAGACGCGGTGTCGGTCGCCGCCCTCCATGACGGCGCGCGCGAGGTCGGCACCGACGCTGCCGACGAGGTCGCGGAACGGGCCGAGGGGGCGCCGGGTGGCGAGGTCGTCGCACTGGCCGACGAGGATGCGGGCTTTGCCCGGGAGCCGGTCCGGCATCGCCTTCACCAGGCTCGACTTGCCGATCCCGGCCTCGCCGAAGACGAGCGCGACGGAGCCGGACCCGTCCGCCGCGTCCCGGGCGGCCGCGGTCAGTCGCGTCAGTTCGGGCTCTCGTTCGAGGAGCCACCGGTCCACGCGGCCGATTCTGCCAGAGCGCTCCGCTGGGGGAGCCGGGGTGGGAAGGTGCCGGGTACGGTCATCGTCCTGGTGCGGCGCCGTTGTGGCTGGTCGCGCAGTTCCCCGCGCCCCCAGGGATGCCGGCCGGCCGCCTGTTCGCGCGGTCCCGGCAACTTTCCTTCCGATCACATCCGTCCGTGCCTACAGTGCCCCCAGGACACCCCGCCGTCTCTGTCGCGAAGGGTGAGTCGGATGTTCCAGAACGCCGAGGAAGCCAGGAAGTTCATCTCGGACGTGGACGTCAAGTTCGTCGATGTGCGTTTCTGTGATGTGCCCGGGATCATGCAGCACTTCACCGTTCCGGTGGAGATCTTCGATCCTGACGAGGAGTTGGCCTTCGACGGGTCGTCGATCCGCGGCTTCCAGGCCATCCACGAGTCCGACATGGCGTTGCGGGCCGACCTGGCGACGGCGCGTCTGGATCCGTTCCGCAAGGACACGACCCTGATCGTCAACTTCTTCATCCATGACCCGGTGACCGGTGAGCAGTACAGCCGCGACCCGCGCAACGTGGCCCGGAAGGCGGAGACTTACCTGGTCTCGACGGGGATCGCGGACGCCGCCTACTTCGGTCCTGAGGCGGAGTTCTACGTTTTCGACAGCGCCCGCTTCAAGACCTCGCAGAACGAGGCGTTCTACCACATCGACTCCGAGGCGGGCGCCTGGAACACCGGGGCGCTGGAGGACAACCGGGGCTACAAGGTCCGTTACAAGGGCGGCTACTTCCCGGCCCCGCCGGTGGACCACTTCGCCGATCTGCGGGCCGAGATGACCCTGGAACTCATCAAGTGCAACATCCTGGTGGAGAAGCAGCACCACGAGGTGGGTACGGCGGGGCAGGCCGAGATCAACTACAAGTTCAACACCCTGCTCCACGCCGCCGACGACCTTCAGCTCTACAAGTACATCGTCAAGAACGTCGCCTGGCGCAACGGCAAGACCGCCACCTTCATGCCCAAGCCGATCTTCGGCGACAACGGCTCCGGCATGCACACCCACCAGTCCCTCTGGCAGGGCGGCAGCCCCCTGTTCTACGACGAGGAGGGCTACGCGGGCCTCTCCGAGTCCGCCCGCCACTACATCGGCGGCCTCCTCCGGCACGCCCCGTCGCTGCTGGCGTTCACCAACCCGACGGTGAACTCGTACCACCGCCTGGTGCCGGGCTTCGAGGCCCCGGTCAACCTGGTGTACTCCCAGCGCAACCGCTCCGCCTGCATCCGCATCCCCATCACGGGCGCGAACCCGAAGGCCAAGCGCCTGGAGTTCCGCGCCCCGGACCCGTCCTGCAACCCGTACTTCGCCTTCTCCGCGATGCTCCTCGCCGGCCTCGACGGCATCCGCAACAAGACCGAGCCCGCCGAACCGGTCGACAAGGACCTGTACGAGCTCGCCCCCGAGGAACACGCGAGCGTGCCGCAGGTGCCGACCGATCTGCCGTCGGTGCTGGACGCGTTGGAGGCGGACCATGAGTATCTGCTTCAGGGGGATGTGTTCACGCCGGATCTGATCGAGACGTGGATCGACCTGAAGCGGACGAACGAGATCGCTCCGTTGCAACTGCGGCCGCATCCGCACGAGTTCGAGCTCTACTTCGACGTGTGAGAGCGAGGCTCCGACCGACCGGAACTGAGCCCTCCAGACCCGTTGACGCTCCCCCGCCCCCTCTCTATCGTCTGGTCGATCATTCGAATGACGTTCGATATTACGGACAGCGATAGAGGAGCACACATGGCCCCGCCCCTCTCCAGACGAAACCTCCTCCACGCAGCCGCCCTCGCCGCGGCCGCACCCGCGCTCTCGTACACGGCGAGCGGCCGGGCCGTGGCCGCGACCACCGCCGCCGACGCCACCGCGGCCGCCGCACCCGCCGCCTGGACCGTCCAGCCCTTCGCCCTCGACGAAGTCGCCCTCAAACCAGGCATCTTCGCCGACAAACGGCAGTTGATGCTCGACCACGCCCGCGGCTACGACGTGAACCGGCTGCTCCAGGTCTTCCGGGCCAACGCCGGTCTCGCCACCGGCGGGGCGGTCGCGCCCGGGGGGTGGGAAGGGCTGGACGGGGAGGCCAATGGGAATCTGCGCGGGCATTACACCGGGCACTTCCTCACCATGCTGGCGCAGGCCTACGCGGGTACCGGAGAGCAGGTGTTCGCGGACAAGATCGCGGCCATGGTCACCGCACTGACCGAGGCCCGCGCCGCCCTGCGCACCGACCCGAAGATGCTCACCGTCAGCGGTAAGTGGGGCTCCGCGCACGAGAACGTACGCGGGTCGTATCAGTACGTCGACCTGCCCGCCGCGGTGCTCGGCGGGGCCTCCGCGATCACCTTGTCGGTGTGGGTCAAGCCCACCCACGACGCCAACTGGCAGCGTGCCTTCGACTTCGGCAACGACACCACCCGGTACATGTACCTGGCCACCCGCAACGCCAGCGGTGTGCCGCGGTTCGCCATCACCACCAGCGGTGCCGGCGGCGAGCAGGGGCTCAACGGTACGGCCGCGCTGCCGTTGAACCAGTGGAGCCACCTCGCGGTCACGATCTCCGGCAGCACCGGCACGCTGTACGTCAACGGCACCGCCGTCGCCACGAACACCGCGATGACCCTCAACCCGGCCACGCTCGGCACCCTCACCAACAACTGGCTCGGCCGCTCGAACTACTCGGGCGACCCCGTCTACGCGGGCGCCTACGACGAGTTCAACGTATGGTCGCGCGCCCTGACCCAGGCCGAGATCACCTCGCTCCAGACCAACGAGGCGAAGCTCTCCACGGCCGGGCTCGGCAACCTCGTGTCGTACTGGTTCCAGGCCACCGGCGGCGGCACCTTCAGCGACGCCTCCGGCCGTGGGCTGACCGCCACCCTGCGCCGCACCTGGGGCGGGCCGAGCCACCCCGGGTTCCTGGCGGCGTACCCGGAGACCCAGTTCATCGACCTGGAGACCAGGACCGCCAGCGACTACACGAAGGTGTGGGCGCCGTACTACACCGCCCACAAGATCCTGCGCGGCCTGCTGGACGCGTACGCCGCCACCGACGACGCCCGCGCCCTCGATCTCGCGTCCGGCATGGGCGACTGGATGTACTCCCGGCTGTCGGTGCTGCCCGAGGCGACGCTCCAGCGGATGTGGGGGCTGTTCTCCAGCGGTGAGTTCGGCGGGATCGTCGAGGCGATCGTGGACCTGCACTCCTGGTCCGGGAAGGCCGAACACCTCGCGCTGGCCAAGCTGTTCGACCTCGACTCCCTCATCGACGCCTGCGCCGCGAACACCGACACCCTCAACGGGCTCCACGCCAACCAGCACATACCGATCTTCACCGGACTGCTGCGGCTGTACGACGCGACCGGCGAGACGCGCTACCTCACCGCCGCGCGGAACTTCTGGGGCATGGTCGTCCCGAACCGCATGTACGGCATCGGCGGCACCAGCACCGGCGAGTTCTGGAAGGCCTCGGGGCTGATCGCGGGCACGATCAGCGACACGAACGCCGAGACGTGCTGCGCGTACAACCTGCTGAAGCTCAGCCGGACCCTCTTCTTCCACGAGCAGACCCCGAAGTACATGGACTACTACGAGCGGGCCCTGTTCAACCAGGTGCTCGGCTCCAAGCAGGACAAGGCCGACGCGGAGAAGCCGCTCGTCACCTACTTCATCGGGCTGACGCCCGGTCATGTCCGGGACTACACGCCCAAGCAGGGCACGACCTGCTGCGAGGGCACCGGCATGGAGAGCGCCACCAAGTACCAGGACTCGGTGTACTTCAAGGCCGCCGACGGCAGCGCGCTGTACGTCAATCTCTACAGCCCGTCCCAACTCACCTGGACGGAGCAGGGGGTGACGGTCACTCAGGCCACCGCCTATCCGCGCGAGCAGGGCACCACGCTCACCTTCGGCGGGAGCAGCGCGGCCTTCGCCCTGAAGCTGCGCGTGCCGTCGTGGGCCACGGCCGGATTCCAGGTGACCGTCAACGGCGGTGCGGTGAGCGGGACTCCGGCTCCCGGGAGCTACTTCACGGTGTCCCGGACCTGGAACGCCGGCGACGTCGTCCGGATCACCGTGCCGTTCCGGCTGCGCGTCGAGAAGGCCCTGGACGACCCGGCGTTGCAGACCCTCTTCTACGGCCCGGTCAACCTGGTCGCCCGCAACTCGGCCACCAGCTACCTCCAGTTCGGGCTCTACGCCAACGCCGCCCTCTCCGGCGACCTGCTGCCCACCCTCACCCCGGTGAGCGGCACGCCCCTCCACTACACCCTGAACGGCACCGAGTTCGCCCCCTTCCTGGAGGGCACGGAGAATCCGACACACGCCTACTTCCGGCGCTCGGAGCCCAAGGTCGTCTTCGGCACCCTCGACTCAGGGGTCGCGAATCCCGCGAAGTCCGACGGCACCACACTGCTCGACGAGATCTGGGCGGGGGCGCCCTTCGCGAGCAAGAGCGCACTGGTGACCAAGGTGACGAGCACGGTGAACGCGTGGGTGTCCGCCGGGCTGCTCTCGCAGGCCGACGGCCAGACGGTGATCAACACGGCGGGACAGGCGACCTACGTCCCCTGATGCCCACGAGGACTCCTAGGAGCGGCGCCGGGGCTTGCCGCGCTTCGCGCCCTGGGCCTTCTTGGCGGCGGGCGGCTTGCGTCGCCCGCCGGCCGCGTCGGGGCGCTTCGGCTGCTTCTTCGGCGCGGCCTTCGCCTTGGGCTGCTCCGGAGCGGCTTGGCGGCCCCGCGTGCTGTTGACCGTGCGCCCCCGGACGATGCCGATGAAGTCCTCGACCAGGTCGGTGGTCGCCTCCTCCGGCCACGACAGGGCGACGGAGGACTCGGGGGCGTCCGTGACCGGCCGGTAGGTGAGGTCCTTGCGGTGGTACAGGCGGGCCAGCGACTGCGGGACGACGAGCACGCCGATCCCGGCCGCGACCAGCTCGACGGCGTCCTCGGTGGTCGCGGGGCGCTCGAAGGCGGGCTCGCCGGGCGGCCGCTCCCAGTCGAAGACGTCGTCGAGGGGGTGCAGCACGGTCTCGTCGGCCAGGTCCTCCAGGGTCACGTCCTCGACCGCGGCGATGACGTGGTCCTTGGGGACGACGACGACCGTGGTCTCGGTGTAGAGGGGGATGGCGCTGAAGAACGTACGGTCGACCGGCAGCCGTACGAGACCGGCGTCCGCGGCACCGCCCCGCAGCGCGTCGACCGCCTCGGCGGCGGAGAGCTGGAGGAGGGTGAGCGGGATGTCCGGCAGCCGCTCGTGCCAGATCCGCACCCACTTCGCGGGGGTCGCTCCCGGGACGTACGCGAGCCGGAACTGAGGGGGTTCTTCCGAGCCTGTCACCTGGCCAGGTTACCCGCCGTGGTCGGCGAGGGTTCACTCAGTCGATACCCTTGACAGCATGACGCAGCACCAGAGCACCCAGACCATGAAGCCCGCGACCGCGGCGAAGAAGCTGGGTGTGTACCTCGACGCCACCCCCGCCACGTTCCGTGAGGGTGTGGTCTCGCGGGCCGAGCTCGCCGCGCTCCAGGCCGATCCGCCCCAGTGGCTCCAGGACCTCCGGGCCAACGGTCCGCACCCCCGTCCGGTGGTCGCGGCCAAGCTCGGCGTGTCCATCGCGGGCCTCGCGCGCGGCGGTGTCACCGAGGCGCTCACCACCGAGCAGATCGAGGCGCTGAAGCAGGAGCAGCCGGAGTGGCTGGCCAAGGAGCGGGCCACGCAGGCCGAGGTCCGCCAGGAGAACATCCGGATCAAGAAGAAGAACGCCGAGAAGGCGGAGCGCGACGCCCGCGACTGACGTACGTCTGTGGCTCCTTTCAGGCCTGGGCTCGGGCGCGCGCCCGTCGGACACTGAGCTCACTCATGAGCGGGGGCCAGGGGCTGTCGCGCCGGCTGTGGCTGGTGAAGTGGTGGCTTCTGGCCATGCCGCACTTCCTGGTGCTGGGCGTCATCGGCGTCGGCCTGCGCGGCCTCAGCGCGCTGCTCACGCTGTTCGCCGGGGTGTCGCTCCTGTTCACCGGCGCTCCGCGGACACCTCACGCACCGCCAGGTGGACGCGGCGATCGTCGTTGACACAGGTGGGCTGCCGGTCGCCTGTCTCGCGGCGCCGGAAAGTCATCACACGGTGTTCAACCCCGGTCCCACCCGCGAGCCGGGGCTCGACGTGCCGGGGCAGTAGGTTTCCCGGCATGAGTGAGAGCGCATCCCCGCTTGCCGGGAAGGTCGTGGTCGTCACGGGTGCGGCCCGTGGTCAGGGGGCCGCGGAGGCGGCGGCACTGGCCCGGGCGGGGGCCGAGGTGGTCGCCACCGACGTACGGCCGGAGGGCGACGGCTGCCGTCGCCTCGACGTGAGCAGCGAGACGGACTGGGCGGAACTGGCCGCCGCACTACGGGAGTCGTACGGCCGTGTCGACGGCCTGGTCAACAACGCGGGCGTGATCCAGCGCGGGCGGCTCGGGGAGGTCGGCGCCGAGGACATGGCGCGGGTCCAGGCGGTCAACACGACCGGGCCGCTGCTCGGCATCCAGCATCTGTCCCCGCTGATGCCGCCCGGGTCCTCGATCGTCAACGTCGGTTCGTCCGCGGCGCTGACCGGCTACTACCCGGTCGCCTACACGGCCAGCAAATGGGCGCTGCGCGGAGTGTCGAAGATCGCGGCCACCGAGTTGGGGCCGCGGGGCATCCGGGTCAACATGATCCATCCCGGGTACATCGAGACGGAGATGACGGCGGCCGCCACGGAGGCGTTCCGCGAGACGACGATCCGGGAGACACCGCTCGGGCGCAGCGGCAGTGTCGACGACATCGCCCCGCTGGTGGTGTTCCTGATCTCCGACGCGTCCTCGTTCATCACCGGGGCGGACATTCCGGTGGACGGCGGGCTCACGGCCCACGGTGGCGTCAAGTCCATCTCGGACGCGATGCGGCCGGACGCGCCGTAGTAGGGCGCCGCGTACGGGCGGTGGACGACCCCCGTGCGGACCGCCGGTCCCCCGCGCCGGCGGTCCGCACGGAGATCGGTCGGGGAGACACAGGCACCCCCTCCGGGCCTGTTCTCCCCCGCCTGGGGGCGCCGTGGCGCCGGTGTGCTGGAGTACACGAGAACGTCGCTGTCGCTCTGTTGCATTCTGGAGTGACACGGGGTGGCGCAGGTATGGGTACAACTGCGTACGCGGACGAGTGGAGCAAGGACGTGGCACAGGGGCTGGGCGGAGCCTACGAGCGCATGCTGGCGGTGGCCGTCGCCGCACTCCACGAGCGTGATCCCGCGCAATTGTGGCCGTCGGTGGCGGCCGCGCTGCCGGACCTCATCGGAGGCGAGGCCCTGATCTACAAGCTGGACGACTGGAGCGAGAGCGGGGGCACGCTCGGTCTGTCGCCGGGCGTGGGCCCGGAGTTCGACGCGCTCGGGGACGAGGCCATGGGGCTGTTGCGGGCCGGGTATCCGTTCGCTCAGCTCTACGGGGCGAGCCCGGACCGGGCGCCGGTGACGGCACGGCGGGCGGCGGGACGCCGGTGGTCCGCGAGCCGGACCGCGCGGCTGATCGACGACATCATGGACGTGGACCACGCGTTGGGGATTCCGCTGCCGCGGTCGAAGGCCCCGATCACCGGCTGCATCGTCTACCGCTCGGGGCGCGACTTCACCGACGACGAGGTCTCGGTCGCCGGCCGGCTCCAGCCGCTGCTGGCGGGGATCGAGCAGCAACGGCAGCTCTTGCAGCGGGTGTTCGTGCCGGGTGCCGACGACGCGGGCCTGACGCCACGGGAGTCGACCGTGCTGCTCCTGCTGGGCGACGCGCTGACGGCCGCCGCGATGGGACGCCGGCTGGGGATAACCGAGCGGACGGTGCACAAGCATGTCGCGAACATCTATCGCAAGCTCGGCACCCATGACCGGCTCGGGACGGTGTTGCGGGCCCAGCAGTTGGGGCTGGTTCCCGCGCCGGCCGCCTCACTGGGGTGAGGGCATGCCGTCGCCCTTGAGGCGTTCGAGGTCGGAGGGGCGGACCTGGATGGCGAGGACGGCGATGAGCGCGGCGACGGCGGTGAAGATCGCCGCCACGATGAACGCGGCCGACACTCCCGCGGTGAGGACCTCGTCGCCCCAGTGCCCGGGGAGTTGTCCGGTGCGCTTGAACTGGAGGAGTTCGGCGGGGGTGGCCTGGTCCAGGAAGCGCGGGACCTGCTTGTCCGCCTCGTTGGTGCTGGCCGTGCCGAACATCGTGACCAGGATGGACAGGCCCAGCGAACCGCCCACCTGCTGGGTGGCGTTGAGGAGTCCGGAGGCCGCGCCGGTCTCCTGGACGGGCACGTCGGACAGCGCCATCAGGGTGAGCGAGACGAACTCCATGCCCATGCCCAGGCTGAAGACGAGGATCGGGCCCAGGATGCTGCCCGCGTAGGTGGAGTCGACGTCGGTCAGCGTCAGCCAGGCGAGGCCGGCCGCCGCCAGGATCGCGCCGACCACCATGAACGGCTTGGGGCCGTACGTCGGCAGGAACTTGGAGGCGAGTCCGGCGCCGATCGCGATGACCGCGCTCACCGGCAGGAAGGCGAACCCGGTGGCCAGCGGGCTGAAGTCGAGCACGTTCTGCACGAAGAGCGTGAGGAAGAAGAACATGCCGAAGATCGCGGCGGCGAGGCACAGCATGATGCCGTACGTCCCCGCGCGGTTGCGGTCGGCGAACATGTGCAGCGGGGTGATCGGCTGCCGGGACCGGCGTTCGACCAGGATGAACACCGCCAGGATGATGACGGCCGCGGCGAACGAGGCCAGGGTGAGCGCGTCCCGCCAGCCTTCCTGGGCGGCCCGGATGAACCCGTAGACCAGCAGCACCATGCCGGCGGTGGAGGTCAGGGCGCCGGTGATGTCGAAGTGGCCCGGATGGCGTTCGGACTCCCTGATCCAGCGGGGGGTGGCGAGGGCGATGAGCAGTCCGATGGGGACGTTGACGAAGAGCACCCACCGCCAGTTCAGATACTCGACGAGGATGCCGCCGGCGAGCAGTCCGATCGCTCCGCCGCCCGCCGAGACCGCGGCGAACACCCCGAACGCCCGGTTGCGTTCCGGGCCTTCGCGGAATGTCGTGCTGATGAGGGCGAGGGAGGTCGGCGAGGCGATGGCGCCACCGACGCCCTGGAGGGCGCGGGCGGCGAGGAGTTGGCCCTCGTTCTGGGCGAGCCCGCCGAGCAGGGACGCGAGGACGAAGAGCAGGACTCCGCAGATGAACACCCGTCGGCGGCCGAGGATGTCGCCGGCGCGGCCGCCGAGCAGGAGCAGTCCGCCGAAGGTGAGGGTGTAGGCGTTGACCACCCAGGCGAGGCTGGTGGTGGAGAAGTCCAGGGAGCGCTGGATGTCCGGCAGCGCGATGTTCACGATGGTGATGTCGAGGACCACCATCAGCTGGCAGGAGGCGATGACCAGAAGGGCCATGCCGTTTCCGCCACCACCGGTGTCCCTGGTGGTGGCTTGAGCTGCGGAAGTCGGCTGCGGGCTGCTGCTCATGGCGTATCGCACTCTCAGTGAACGGTGCCGTCCACTGTTCGACCGTACGCCTGCCTCAAGACCCTTACCAGTTGATCAGCCGGTCGCCCCGCGCCCGACGGCGGCAGTGAGCGCCTCGTCGATGGTCGGGTGCTCGAAGGTGAAGCCCGAGGCCAGCAGTGCGCCCGGCAGTACGCGCTGGCTCATCAGGATGCCGTCGGCGAACTCGCCGAGGACGAGCCGCAGTGCGAAACCGGGGACGGCGAACACGGTCGGCCGGTGCAGCGCCCTGCCGACGGCGGCGGTGACCTCGCGGTTGGTCGCGGGGTGCGGGGACGTCAGATTGACGGGTCCGGCGACGGAGTCCGTGTCGACGACGTGCCGCAGGGCGCGGACCGTGTCGGCGAGCGAGATGTGGCTCCAGTACTGGTCGCCGCTGCCCAGGCGGCCGCCGAGGCCCGCGCGGGCGAGCGGCAGCAGTCGGCCCATCGCTCCGCCGCGGGGCGACACGACGATCCCGAAGCGTGTGTTCACGACCCGCGTCCCGGCCTCGCCGGCGGTCTGTGCGGCCGCCTCCCACTCCTGGCAGACGCCGGCCAGGAAGTCCTGCCCCGGCGCGCCCGATTCGTCGATCCCGTCCGTGCCGGTCTCGCCGTAGTAGCCGACGGCGGACCCGGAGACGAAGACCGGCGGCGGCTTCTCACAGGCCACGATCGCCGTCGCCAGGGTGGTGGTGCCGAGGACCCGGCTGTCGCGGATCTGCTTCTTGTACGCCGTCGTCCACCGCCGGTCCCCCACCCCGGCCCCGGCGAGCCCGACGACGGCGTCCGCCCCGTCGAGCACCGCCGGATCCAGCAGCCCGGCCCGCGGATCCCAGCGCGCCTCCTGGCTGCCGTCGTCGCGAGGCCGCGGCTCCCGGCGGACCAGGCGGGTCACCTGATGCCCGTCGTCCAGCAGCGACGCGGCCAGTGCGCCGCCGATCAATCCCGAAGAACCGCTGATGACGACGTGCATGGGGGACCTCGATCCAAGAGGCGGGGGGCGAAGGCGGGTGGGGGCGTGGCGCACGCGCGCGTGAGCCACGCCCCCACCCAGTGTTTTAGACTTCAATCATTGTACGCCGTGCTCCTGGACCGGCGCCCGCCGCACCCCGATCGCCGCCGCGATCGCGCCCAGCACCGCGAGCACACCGGTGGCCAGCACCGCCGTGTGCACACCGTTCATGAACGCGTCGTGGCTGCCCTCGACGACGGCGGCCTTCAGCTGGTCCGGCATGCCGTCGGAGACGGGTGCCACGCCCATGGCCACGGCGTCCTTGGCCTCGCCGAGCCCCTGGGCCGCCCGCGCGGGCACTCCGGCGTCGGTGAGTTCGCCGGTGAGGGTGGAGCCGACCCGGCTGCTGATGACGGAGACCAGGACCGAGGTGCCGAGCGCGCCGCCGATCTGGAGCGCGGTGGCCTGGAGACCGCCCGCCACACCGCCGTCCTTCACCGGGGCGTTGCCCACGATGGCCTCCGAGGAGGCGGACATCACCATGCCGACGCCGAGACCCATCGCGATGAAGGGCGGCCACATGGTGGCGTACGAGGAATCCGCGCTCCAGGTCAGCATGGTGAACATGGCGGCCGCCTGGAGCAGCATGCCCAGCGGCATGGTGAACCGGGCGCTGAACCGCTCGGTCAGCGCCGCGCCCAGCGGGGAGGCGACCACGGAGGCGAGGCTCAACGGCAGGGTGCGTACGCCCGCTTCGACGGGTGAGAAGCCGCGCACGTTCTGGAGGTAGAGCATGACGAAGAAGATCGTGCCGAGCAGGACGAAGAAGTTGAGCGCGGTGATGACCGTGCCGACGGTGAGCGCCGGGTTGCGGAACAGCCGCATGGGCAGCAGCGGGTGGGCGACACGGGTCTCGTAGAAGCCGAAGACGACCAGGACGAGCACGCCCGCGCCGATCGCGCCGAGGGTGCCGGCCGAAGTCCAGCCCCATGTCTCGCCCTTGACGACGCCGAAGACGACGGCGAGCAGGCCCGCGGCGAGGAGTACGACGCCGGGGATGTCGAACTTCTCGCCCGCCGCCGCGGTGTTCTTGCTCTGCGGCAGGACGAGCGCGCTGTAGACGAGGGCGATGACCCCGATGGGGGCGTTGATGTAGAAGACGGACTCCCAGTTGACGTGCTCCACGAGCAGACCGCCGACGATGGGGCCGAGCGCGGTGGACACCGAGGAGACCATGGCCCAGATGCCGACGGCCATGCCGAACTTCTTCGGCGGGAACACCGCGCGGAGGAGGCCGAGGGTGTTGGGCATCAACAGCGCGCCGAAGAAGCCCTGGAGGGCGCGGAACGCGATCACGCCCTCGATCGAACCGGCGAGCCCGATCGCGACGGACGCGACGGTGAACCCGGCGACTCCGATCAGATAGAAGGTGCGGCGGCCCAGCCGGTCACCGAGCTTGCCGCCGAGGATGAGGGCGGCCGCGAGGGCCAACAGGTAGGAGTTGGTGACCCATTGGAGGTCGGCGGTGGAGGCGTTCAGGTCGCGGCCGATCTCCGGGTTGGCGATCGAGACGACCGAGCCGTCCAGGCCGACCATGAACAGGCCGAACGCGACGGCTATGAGGGTCAGCCAGGGGTTGGAGCGGGGGCCGCGGCGGGCCTCGTCGGCGAGCGGGGGCGCGCCGACGGGGGCGACGGTGGAAGAGGGCATGGGGAAGCCGGGTCCTGGTTCCGAGGAAGGAGAGGTGGGGGCAGGCAGGTGCCGCCCCGGGCGTCAGCCCTGGGCGGCACGAAGGTGACGGGACAGGGACTCCAAGGCCCCCGTCGCCGCACCGAGCGCGGCGCGCTCCCCGTCCGTCAACGCCTTCAGCGCGGACACGAGATGGTGGCTCATGAGCTGTTCGACCTGGGCGATGCGCTCGCGGGCCGTTTCCGTCAGACAGAGGTGCGCGACCCGCTTGTCGGTCGCGTCCTGACGCCGCTCCAGTTCGCCCTGCTGAGTCAACTGCGAGACCAGCGCGCTGACATTGTTCGGCTTCATCATCAGAGCCTCGGCGGCCTCACGGACCGTGACCCCTTCATGGGCCCGCACATGCCACAGCAGGGCCAGTTGCGCCTCGGGCGGCTTGGGGTGCGAGAAGTCCTGGCTGATACGCCGGTCCATCGCCCGGTGCAGCGCGGGCAGGCACAGCAGGAGATCGGCGGCCACGCGGTCGATCTCCTGGGCGGCGGCGCTGAACGGGGGCATGCGGCGACTATAGGTATGCAGAGATACCTATGTCAAGATAGCTATCGCTCGCGTGAGGAGGGCCTGCCCGGCGAGGAGGGACTGCCCGGGGATCGGGCCGGGGGCATTGTCAGTGCCCCCGTCTAGGGTTTCGCCATGGACAAAGCACGGGTGAGCACGGCACTTTCCGGCTCCAAGGAGGCACGGGACGCCCTGGTGGAGCAGGGCGCCCCGGTCGTCGCCGCGGTCGTGGAGGTGCTCTGCGACGAGGGGTCGCCGGTCGACTGGACCGTGTCGGCGGATGTGCTGCGCAGAATCGGCGAGCCCGCGCTGCTCCCCCTCGCCGAGGCGGTCGCGGCGGCGGATTCGCCGGAGGCGGCTCGGCGGGCCGGGTGGGCGCTGGGGCGTCTGAAAGTGACGGATCCGGCGGTCTACGCACCGCTGTTGCGGCATCGGCATCCGGCGGTCCGCAGCGACGCGCTCTACTTCTTCCAGTGCCGGGGCGAGGCCGCGACCGGGTTCGTCGACGCGTTGGTGCCCGCGCTGGGAGATCCGGTGCCCGAGGTCCGGCAGCGGGCGGTCTGGGCGTTCAAGGAGATCGGTGCGGGGGCCGTACCGGCGCTTCAGCGGTTGCGGCGGCAGCCCGCGACCGCGCCTCGGATCCGGGCCGGGGCTCTGGAGGCGCTGGCGGAGATCGGCGGTCCGGGCGCGCTGGGCGACCGGGACCTGGCGGTGTGGCGCAGGCTGACGAGGATCAAGCGGCTGACCGAGACACCCGAGGGCATGCATCTGTGCGGATCCTGGTACGCGGTGCCGAGCGACGACCAGCAAGCGGTGCTGGAGGCCTTCGAGTTGGCCGACCCGGAGCCGGTGACCCTGCGGACGGGTGCCTCGGCCTGGAACAACGACAGCCACAGCTGGGACCGCAAGCATCCGCACCAGCGCTGCGCCCGGGTCTTCGTCAGCCCGGCGCTGGACGGCTGGACGCTGGTCTTCGGCGACTCGGCCGAGGACACCCATCTGATCGACGACGCGGACGACCGGGAGGAGGCGCTGCCGGAGGTGGTGCGACGGCGGTGCGCCGAGCTGAGCCGCCGGTTCGGTGCCGCGCACTGGTTCGGGATGAGCTGCGGGGACGACTGGACGGCCTGGTGCCTGGCCGAGGGCGGTGAGGTGGTGCGCCACTACGACGCGTACGACGCCGAGGAGAAGGGCTACGAGGGTCCCGGGCATCCGGCCGAGGCCGGTTACCTCCTGCCGCACGAGGACGGCTTCCCCGAAGGCGCCTTCGCCGGCGTGAGCCATACGGACCACGAGGCGTTCGCGGCCCGCTACCGGCAGGTGAAGGAGGAACTCGCGATACCCGACACCTGCTACGCCACGGACATCGCCGCCCGCGTCTGCGTCGACCCCGGAGCGCTCGGGGCGAGAACCCGGGTGGCCGGCACCGGGGTCCTCGCCCTCACCACGTGCGGCCGTGTGCACGGCCATCCGGCCGGAGCGCTCATGGTCTGACCGTGCTCTAGCCGATCACGAAGAGCAGGTCGCCGCCCTCCACCTGCTGGATCCGGTTGATGGCGAGCCGGGACACCTTGCCCGCCTTGGGCGCGGTGATCGCGGCCTCCATCTTCATGGCCTCGATCGTGGCGACCGTGCCGCCGGCCGCGACCTCGTCGCCCTCGGAGACGGCGAGCGTGACGACGCCGGCGAACGGGGCGGCGACATGGCCGGGGTTGGAGCGGTCGGCCTTCTCGGTGACCGGGACGTCGGAGGCGGCGGCGACATCGCGGACCTGGATGGGCCGGAGCTGCCCGTTGAGGGTGGACATCACGGTGCGCATCCCGCGCTCGTCGGCCTCGCCGACGGCCTCCAGACCGAGGAGGAGCCGGACGCCGGGTTCGAGGTCGACGGCGTACTCCTTGCCCGGGCGCAGTCCGTAGAAGAAGTCCTTGCTGTCCAGGACGCTGGTGTCGCCGAAGGACTGGCGGTGGGTCTCGAAGTCGCGGGTCGGACCGGGGAAGAGGAGGCGGTTGAGGGTGACGCGGCGGTCCTTCTCCAGTCCGTCGCGGTCCTCGGACGTCAGCTCGGGGGCGGGCTTGGGAGCGGCGCGGCCCTCAAGTGCCTTGCTGCGGAAGGGCTCCGGCCAGCCGCCGGGCGGGGTGCCGAGCTCGCCGCGGAGGAAGCCGATGACAGAGTCGGGGATGTCGAACCTGTCCGGGGTCGCCTCGAAGTCCTGCGGGGAGACCCCGGCGCCGACCAGGTGCAGGGCGAGGTCGCCGACCACCTTGGAGGACGGGGTGACCTTGACGAGGTGGCCGAGGATGCGGTCGGCGGCGGCGTACATCTCCTCGATGTCCTCGAACCGGTCGCCGAGGCCGAGGGCGACGGCCTGGGTGCGCAGGTTGGAGAGCTGGCCGCCGGGGATCTCGTGGTCGTAGACGCGTCCGGTCGGGGAGGCGAGGCCGGCCTCGAAGGGGGCGTAGATGCGGCGGACGCTCTCCCAGTACGGCTCCAGGTCGCCGACGGCCCGCAGGTCGAGGCCGGTCGGGCGGGCGGAGTGGTCGGTCGCGGCGACGATCGCCGAGAGCGACGGCTGGGAGGTGGTGCCCGCCATGGAGGCGACGGCTCCGTCCACGGCGTCGGCGCCGGCCTGGATCGCGGCCAGGTAGGTGGCGAGCTGGCCACCCGCCGTGTCGTGGGTGTGGATGTGGACGGGGAGGTCGAACTCGCGGCGCAGGGCGGAGACGAGAGTCGCGGCGGCGGGGGCGCGGAGCAGTCCGGCCATGTCCTTCACGGCCAGGACGTGGGCGCCCGCCTCGACGATCTGCTCGGCGAGCCGCAGGTAGTAGTCGAGGGTGTAGAGCCGCTCGTCCGGGTTCGACAGATCGGAGGTGTAGCAGAGGGCGACCTCGGCGATCGCGGTGCCCGTCTCGCGTACGGCCTCGATCGCGGGGCGCATCTGGCCGACGTCGTTGAGGGCGTCGAAGATGCGGAAGATGTCGATGCCGGTGGCGGTGGCCTCCTGGACGAAGGCGTCGGTCACCTCGGTCGGGTACGGGGTGTAGCCGACGGTGTTGCGGCCGCGCAGCAGCATCTGGAGGCAGATGTTGGGGACGGCCTCGCGCAGGGCGGCGAGCCGCTCCCAGGGGTCCTCGGCGAGGAAGCGCAGGGCGACGTCGTAGGTGGCGCCGCCCCAGCACTCCAGGGACAGGAGTTCGGGCAGGGTGCGGGCGACCACGGGAGCGACGGCGAGAAGGTCCTTGGTGCGCACGCGGGTGGCGAGCAGCGACTGGTGGGCGTCGCGGAAGGTGGTGTCGGTGACGCCGATGGTCGGGGACTCGCGCAGCCAGCGGGCGAAGCCCTCGGGCCCGAGTTCGGTGAGCTTCTGCTTCGAACCGGCGGGCGGCACTTCGGCGGTGAGGCGCGGCAGCTTGCTCGTGGGTTCGATCAGGTCGGGGCGGTCACCGTGCGGCTTGTTGACGGTGACGTCGGCGAGGTAGGTGAGCAGCTTGGTGCCGCGGTCGGCGGAGGTGCGCGAGGTCAGCAGATGCGGGCGCTGCTCGATGAACGACGTGGTGACACGGCCCGCCTGGAAGTCCGGGTCGTCCAACACGGCTTGCAGGAAGGGGATGTTGGTGGCGACACCGCGGATCCGGAACTCGGCGACGGCACGCCGGGCCCTCTTGACCGCGGTGCCGAAGTCCCGGCCCCGGCAGGTGAGCTTCACCAGCATCGAGTCGAAGTGCGCGCTGATCTCCGTACCGGCATGGGTCGTTCCGCCGTCGAGGCGGATGCCGGAGCCGCCGGGCGAGCGGTAGGCGCTGATGCGGCCGGTGTCGGGGCGGAAACCGTTGGCGGGGTCCTCGGTGGTGATCCGGCACTGGAGAGCGGCGCCGTGCAGGGTCACCGTCTCCTGGGACAGGCCGAGGTCGGCGAGGGTCTCGCCGGCGGCGATGCGGAGCTGGGACTGGACGAGGTCGACGTCGGTGACCTCCTCGGTGACCGTGTGCTCGACCTGGATGCGCGGGTTCATCTCGATGAAGACGTGGTTGCCCTGCGGGTCGAGGAGGAACTCCACGGTGCCCGCGTTGCGGTAGCCGATCTCGCGGGCGAAGCGGACGGCGTCGGCGCAGATCCGGTCGCGCAGCTCCGGGTCGAGGTTGGGCGCGGGCGCCAGCTCGATGACCTTCTGGTGGCGGCGCTGCACCGAACAGTCGCGCTCGAAGAGGTGGATGACGTCGCCCTGGCCGTCGGCGAGGATCTGCACCTCGATGTGGCGGGGGTCCACGACGGCCTTCTCCAGGAAGACGGTCGGGTCGCCGAAGGCGGAGGCCGCCTCGCGTGCGGCCGCCTCGATGGACTCCCGCAGCTGGGCCGGGTCCTCGACGCGCCGCATACCGCGCCCGCCACCACCGGCGACGGCCTTCACGAACACCGGGAAGCCGATGTCCTCGGCGGCCCGCACCAGCTCGTCGACATCGCTGGACGGCTCGGACGACCCCAGCACCGGCACCCCGGCCGCGCGCGCGGCGGCCACGGCACGGGCCTTGTTGCCCGTCAGCTCCAGGATCTCCGCGCTCGGTCCGACGAAGGTGATGCCGGCTTCCTCGCAGGCCCGCGCGAGCTCGGGGTTCTCGGAGAGGAACCCGTAGCCCGGGTAGACGGCGTCGGCACCGGCCTGACGGGCAGCCCGGATGATCTCCTCGACGGAGAGATACGCCCGCACCGGGTGTCCCGGTTCGCCGATCTCGTACGCCTCGTCGGCCTTGAGCCGGTGCAGCGAGTTGCGGTCCTCGTGCGGGAAGACGGCGACGGTCCTCGCGCCGAGTTCATAACCGGCTCGGAACGCGCGAATGGCGATCTCACCACGGTTGGCGACCAGTACCTTGCGGAGCATTCCCGATCCCTTCGGCCTGCCGGTGACGCCCCCCATCGTCTCGGCAATGTCCCCGTCGTGCCATGAGAGCCCGCTCACGTGTGGTTCGCCGTTTCGGGATGATCTGCGGCGGTACGGCGGTTGGAGCAAGGACAGCCACCGCACAGCGAGGGAGCGGACATGACCGTCCAAGACGTCGACCGGGTGAGCTTCGTCCAGGAATGGGAGGAGTGGCACCGGCAGAAGGAAGCGGTGCTGTCCGGCCCGCACGGGTTCCTCGCGATCACCGGCCTGCACTGGCTGGGCGCGGAGCCCGAGCGGTTCGAGGACGCGCCCGGCGCCTGGTCGAGCACCGCCGAAGGGGTGGTGGTGACGCTGGACGAGGGCGAGGAGCTGACCATCGAGGGCGAGCCGGTGCGCGGCCGGTACGACTTCGGTGTCATCGCCGAACGCGACAGCGTGTACGCGGGCTGGGGCGACGCGGTCATCGAGGTCGCCAAGCGCGGCGGACAGGACATCGTGCGCCCTCGCCATCCTGACAACCCGTTGCGTACGTCGTTCACCCGCACGCCGGCCTATGCGCCGGACCCGCGCTGGGTGGTCGCCGGGCGCTTCCTGCCCTTCGACGCGTCGCGTCCGGTGACGGTGGGGGCCGCCGTCGAGGGGCTTGAGCACGTCTACGACTCCCCCGGCCAGGTCGAGTTCGAACTGGACGGCGTACGGCATCGGCTCACGGCGTTCAACGGCCGGGGCCCCGGCGCCCTGATGGTGCTGTTCACCGACCGGACCTCCGGCGTGACGACCTACGCGGCGAACCGCTCCCTTCAGATCGCCGCTCCCGACGCCTCGGGTGCGGTCACGATCGATTTCAACCGCGCGGGGAACCTGCCGTGCGCCTACACCGACCTGGCGACCTGCCCGCTGCCGCCGACCGAGAACCGGCTGACGGTGGCGGTGGAGGCGGGCGAGCGGATTCCGCTGGAGCGGGGTGGGGCGGGCTGAGCGGCGGGGGCGGGCGGGCCTGAACTGGCGGGCCGGGGAGGGTGCCCCATACGCCCTGCGCGAGCCCGCACCCGTCGGTGTCAGTTCACCGTCCCGCCCGTCACGTCACCTCACGTCGCCTCACCTCGGCACTCGTGGCCTTCGTCGCCGCGCGTGCCGGGGACCGTGGCGTCGCGGTGGACCCACGCAGCAACGCCAGCACCAGTGCCACCGCGAGCAGCGCGCCGCACACGCAGGACGCCAGGGCGTACGCGGCGCGCGGTGAGCCGGACCCGGTGTGGAGGTAGACCGCGGAGACGGCGCTGAGGCAGACCGCCGCCGCGATGCGCTGGGCCATCTGGAGGATGGCGCCGCCGACTCCGGCGGCCTCGGCCGGGGCGTGCTGGAGGACCTGGGTCTGGTTGGGCGCGACGGTGAGCCCCGAGGCGAGCCCGGCCAGCATGTACGTCCCGGCGAGGGCGACCGGCAGCCCTGGCTCGGGGACCCGGAGGGCGACCAGCGCCCCGGCGAGGGCGGCGGCGATGCCCAGAATCAGGCCTGCGTGGACGGTGCGCGGCCCCAGCCGGCGCACGACCCGCCAGGCGAACGCGGAGGAGACGCCCATCGCGGCCGCCGAGGGCAACAGGACGGCGGCCGTGACCAGTGCGGACAGACCGAGCCCGTCCTGCGCGAAGACGGTGAGGACCAGGGACAGGGCCAGCGAGGACCCGAACTGGGCCATGGCGACGCCCGTGCCGAGCAGGTACGGCTTCGAGGAGGTCAGCGCCGGGTGCACCAGCGGCGGACGGCTTCGCCGTGCCCGTAGTCGTTGATGGAGCACGAAGAGGGCGGCGAGGGCGCACGGCCAGGCCACCGCCTGTGCCACGCTGTCCGGAGTGCGGATGAAGGGCAGCATCAGGGTGAGTGTGCAGCCGCAGGCCAGGACCAGCCCGAGGATGTCGAGGCGTGCTTCCCCCGAGGTCCGTCGGGGCGGTGGCAGCCAGCGGGTCGCGAGGGTCAGGGTGAGGACCGCGCAGGGTGTGCTGAGCAGGAGACAGCAGCGCCAGCCCGCCTCCGCGCCGAGTCCGGCGACCAGCGCGCCGCCGAGGGGTGGGCCCAGTGCCGCGGCGACGCCGCCGGTGACCGCGTACAGGCCCAGCGCCCGGCCGCGGTCCACGCCGTGGAAGACGTCCTGGATCGTGCCGATCACCTGCGAGTTGACGAGTCCGGCGGCAGCGCCCTGGACCAGCCGGGCGCCGATGAGGGTGCCCGGTGCCGTTCCGGTCGCGGCGACGATCCCGGCTAGGAGGAAGACCGCCACTCCGGCGAGGAAGAACCGCTTGCGGCCGTAGCGGTCGCCGAGGCTGCCGCCGGGCACCAGGGCCAGACCGAAGGCGAGGGAGTAACCGGCCACGATCCACTGGACGTCCGCGGGTCCGGCGCCGAGCGACTGCCGCATGCTGGGCACGGCGATGTTCAGAACCGCCTGGTCCACCAGGGTGGTCGCCCCCGCGGCCAGGCACACCAGCAGCACATGGCGCGCGGCACGGTCCTGGCCCGGGAGCATCACCCGCGCACGGACGGCCGGGGCAGGCCCAGGTGTTCCCGCAGTGTGCCGCCCGTGTAGTGCGTGCGGAACAGGCCGCGGCGGCGCAGCTCGGGGATGACCAGGTCGGCGAAGTCGTCCAGGGTGCCCGGCAGATACGGGAACACCACGTTGAAGCCGTCCGCCGCGCGCCCCTGGAACCACTCCTCGATGTGGTCGGCGACCTGCTCCGGCGTGCCGACGATGCTGCGGTCGTCGTTCGCCACGCGTCGGACCAGGTCCCCGATGGTGAGGTTGTCGCGGCGGGCCTCCTCGTAGATCTGCTGCTGGGCGGTGTGGGACTGGTTGGAGACCGGGAGTTCGGGGAGCGGGCCGTCCAGGGGATAGGAACTGAGGTCGAAGCCGCCGAGCCAGTACGACAGGTCCGCCAACGCGACCTGTGGGGGCAGGAGTTCGGTGAGGCGGGCCAGCTTCTCCCGGGCCTCGGACTCGGTGGGCGCGGTGATGACGGAGAGCGCCGGGAGGACCTTCAGATGGTCCGGGTCGCGGCCGTGGGCGGCGGCGCGTTCCTTGATCTCGGTGTAAAACTCCTGGGCCTTGGTGAGGTCCCGGATGCCGGAGAAGATCACGTCGGCGATGCGGGAGGCGAGGTTCTTGCCCGCCTCGGAGGCGCCGGCCTGCACGGTGACGGGGCGGCCCTGTGGGGACGGGCTCGTGTCCCAGGAGGCCGTGACCTCGTCGTAGAACTTCTCGGCGCGTTCGTAGCGGGTGTCATGGTCGAGGTGGGTGTCGAGGCCGAAGTTCTGTGCCTCGCCGTCGTTCAGGGAGGTCACCACGTTCCAGCCCGCCCGGCCGCCGGAGAGGTGGTCGATGGAGGCGAAGGTGCGGGCCACGTCGTAGGGCTCGTTGTAGCTGGTCGAGGCGGTGGCGATCAGGCCGATCCGGGAGGTGCGGGCGGCGAGCGCGGCCAGCAGGGTGGTCGGTTCGAAGGAGTCGTTGACGACACTGACCCGGCTGAGGACGTCCTGGCTCGCGAACGGCACACCGACGAGGTCGGCGAGGAACACCGCGTCGAAGGCGGCCCGTTCGGCGGTCCGCGCGAAGGAGAGGACCTCGCGGATGTTCACTCCGGCGTCCGCGGCGGTGTCGGGGTGCCGCCATGCGGCGAGGTACTCCCCCGGCGGTTTGAGGAAGGCGTTGAGGTGGAGCTGGTCGGTGCGGCGGCTCATCGGCCGGCCTCCTGGAGCTGTCGGGCGGGAGCGACCGGGCGCGGCAGCCCGAGGTTCTCGCGCAGGGTGGTGCCCTCGTACTCGGTGCGGAACAGGCCGCGCTGCTGGAGCAGCGGGATGACGTCGTCCACGAACTCCTCTGCAACACCCGGCTGTTGGGGGAACGCAAGGTGGAAGCCGTCGGCGGCGTACGCGCGGAACCAGGTCTCGATGTGGTCCGCGATCCGCTCCGGCGTCTCGGTGGGCGCGGCGAACGGGGTGAGGCTCGACCACACCAGGACATGCGCGGGGTCACGTCCGGCCGCGACGGCCCGCGCCTTCACATCGGCGTAGTACGCCTGGGCCGCCCCGAGTTCGCGCACCTCCGTGAACAGGACCTCGGCGTGGCGGGCGGCGAACTCCCGTCCCTGTTCGGCGGATCCGGCCTGGAAGACCACCGGATGTCCCTGCGGCGGCCGGGAGATGTTCAGCGGTCCGCGCACGCTGAAGTGCTCGCCGCGGTGGTGCGGGGTGTGCAGTCCGGCCGGGTCGTAGTAGCGGGCGCCCGCCTTGTCCCGTATGACGGCGTCGTCGTCGAAGCTGTCCCAGAGCGCCTTGACGACCTGGAGGAACTCGTCGGCCCGGCGGTTGTGCAGTTCGTCCTCGGAGGTGACCGTGTTCCAGCCGGCCCGGCCGCCCGAGAGGTGGTCCAGGGAAGCGAGTTTGCGGGCGATGGGGAACGGGTGGTGCCAGGTGGTGGTAGCCGTCGCCGCAAGGCCGATGTGCTCGGTGACGAGGGCGAGCGCGGCCAGCAGGGTGAGCGGTTCGGTGCGCGGGCGCTCGTCGAGCGGTGCCTCGTCGATGAACAGCGTGTCGAACCTGCCCCGTTCGAGGGTGCGGGCCAGGTCGGCGTAGAACGAGAAGTCGAGCGGTCCGGTGCCCTGGACGTGGGCGCCCAGGGCGAGCCGGCGCGGGGTCTGTGCGGTCATGCGGTCCTCCCGGTCATACGGGCAGCCGGGGTACGGCGGCCAGCAGGCGGCGTGTGTAGGGGTGTTGCGGATCCCCGAGCACGGAGGCGGCGGGGCCCTGTTCGACGGCGTGGCCGTCCTTCATCACCAGCACGTCGGTACACAGCCGGCGGACGACACCGATGTCGTGGGAGACGAACAGCAGCGTCAGGCCGTACTCCTCGGCGAGGTCGTCGAGGAGGTCGAGGATCTGGGCGCGCACCGAGACGTCGAGGGCGCTGAGCGGTTCGTCGCCGACGAGGACTTTCGGGCTGGGCGCCAACGCCCGTGCGATGGCGATGCGTTGGCGCTGACCGCCGGAGAACTCGTGCGGGTACCGGCCGCGCGCGCCGGGATCCAGGCCGACGGCGCGCAGCAGTTCGTCCACCCGGTCGTCGTGGTCGCCGGGTATCCGCAGGCACTCGAGCGGTTCGGCGACGATGTCGCGGACGGTGGCGCGCGGGTCGAGGGAGCCCATGGGGTCCTGGAAGACGACCTGGACCTCGCGCCGGAACCAGTTCAGGCCCCGGCCCGGCCGTATCTCCCGGTCCCGGTAGTGCACGGTTCCGGAGTCAGGCCGGTCGAGGGCGAGCAGGAGCCGGGCGAGCGTCGACTTCCCCGAGCCCGACTCCCCCACCACGCCCAGGCTCTGACCCTCCGTCAGTGCGAGGGAGACGTCCTGAACGGCGTGGCGGTGGGCGGCCGGGGCGAGGAGCGAGGTGCGGGGCAGCCGGAAGCTCCGGTGGAGGCCGGTCGCCCGGAGCAGGACGGTCATCGGGTGACCTCCTCGGTGCCGGTGGCGCGTGCGGCCGCCACGAGCTGTTGTGTGTAGGGGTGTCGGGGCGCTCGTACGAGGGTGCCGGTGGACCCCTCCTCGACGAGCCGCCCGTCCTTCAACACGGCGGCGCGTGAGCACAGTCGGGCGACGACGGCGAGGTCGTGACTGATGAACAGCAGGGCGGTGCCGTGCTGTTGGACCAGGTCGTCGAGGAGCCCGAGCATGTCCGCCTGGACGGTGACGTCGAGGGCCGTGGTGGGTTCGTCGGCGATGAGCAGGGCGGGGCGGGTGGCGAGGGCCATGGCGAGGCCTACGCGCTGGCGTTGGCCGCCGGAGAGCTGGTGGGGCCAGGAGCGGACGAGAGGTCCGGGGTCGGGGAGACCGACCTGTGCGGCGAGGTCGACGGCGGCGGTCGCGGCCTGGCGGCGGCCCAGGCCGCGGTGCAGTCGCAGGGGCTCGGCGAGCTGTTTCCCGATCCGCATCAGGGGGTTGAGGGCGCTCATCGGCTCCTGGAACACCATGGCCATGCGCTCGCCGCGCAGCCGGGACAGCTCGCGGTCACCGAGGCCGAGCAGTTCCTGTCCGCCGAGGCGGATGCTGCCGGTGGCCTCGGCGCCCTCCGGGAGCAGGCCCATGACGGCGAGGGCGGTGAGGGACTTCCCCGAGCCGGACTCGCCGATGAGCGCGAGCCGTTCACCGGGGGCCACGGACAGGCTCACCTCGTCGACGACCGTCGTGCCGCCGATCCGCACGCTCAGGTCGGTGATCGTCAACAGGCTCATGCCGCCTCCCGGACCCGCAGCCGGGCGTCGGCGGCCTCGCGCAGCCCGTCGCCGAGGAGGTTGAAGCCGAGCACGGAGGCGGCGACGGCGATGCCCGGCCAGATGACGAGGAGCGGGCGCGCGGCGATGTATGCCTGCTGTTCGTGCAGCATGCGGCCCCAGGAGACGGTGGGCGCCGGGGCGCCGAACCCGAGGAAGGACAGGGCGGCCTCGGCGAGCACCGCCACCGACAGGACGAGCGAGAGCTGCACGATGAGCGTGGGCGCGATGTTCGGCAGAAGGTGCTTGCGGACCGTGCGCCAGGTGCCCGAGCCCGCCGCGTGGGCGGCGAGGACGTAGTCGGTGTTCAGGACCCGCCCGGCCTCGGCACGCGCGACCCGGGCGAGGTTGACGCCCGCTCCGATGCCGATCGCGAGGACGACGGTCCAGGTCGAGCCGCCGTACACCGCCGTGAGGATCATGGCGATGAGCAGGACGGGGAACGCGATCAGCACGTCCGTGAACTGGACGACGAGGGCACCGATCCAGCGCGGCACGAGGACCGCCGCGAAGGTGAGCGCCAGTCCGACCACGGCCGCGACGGCCGCCGCGAGCAGGGCGGTCGTCAGGGTGGAACGGGCCCCGGTCAGCAGCATGCTGAGCTCGTCGCGGCCCAGACGGTCGGTGCCGAGGAGGTGACCGCCGGAGAACGGCAGGAGCCAGCTGTCCCGAGGGTTCGCGAAGGTGGGGTCGTACGGTGTCCAGGCGAGCGAGACGAGGGCTGACAGCACGAGGAGGCCGACGAGAAGCAGGCCGGCGAAGCCGCTGCGGCTCTTGACGAGGGCCCGGTTCATGCGGCGCTCCGCAGCCTCGGGTCGATCAGCCGGTGTGCGAGGTCCACGAGGAACCCGATCACCAGCACCGCGCCCGTGAGCAGCAGGATCTCGCCCTGCACTTTGTCCAGGTCCCGGTTGCCGACGTCCGCGATGAGCATCTGGCCGACGCCCGGCAGCACGAACACCTGCTCGACGACGACCGCGCCCGCGACCAGCGCGGCGATCTGGAGCCCGAGCACCGACACCACCGGTACGGCGGCGTTGCGCAGCCCGTGCCGGATCAGGGCGCCGGTGCGGGTGTGGCCCTTGGCGCGGGCGGTGCGCAGCCAGTCCTGGTGGAGGACGTCAAGGACGGCGGACCGTACGAATCTGAGCAGCACCGCACCCTCGGCGAGGGCCAGGGTGATCCACGGCAGGACGAGACTGCGCAGCGCCTGACCGGGCTCGGCCCAGCCGTCGACGGGGAAGCCCTGCGCGGGCAGCCACCGCAACTGCACGGCGAACACCACGACCAGGAGCAGCCCGACCCAGAGTGTCGGCAGGGCGATGCCGAGCTGTCCGAAGGCGTTGACCGCACCGCCGAGCCGGGAGTTCCGGCGTACGGCGGCGAAGACGCCCAGCGGTACGGCGAAGGCCAGCGCCAGCAGGACCGCGCCCGCCGCCAGGGGCCCGGTCACCGCGAGCTTCTCGGCGAGCTGTCCCGACACCGACGTACCGTCGAGGACCGAGCGTCCGAAGTCGCCGGTCACGGCGCCGCCGATCCAGTCGCCGTACTGGGCGGGCAGCGGCCGGTCCAGGCCCAGGTCGTGGCGGACGGCCGCGACCTGGGCGGGGGTGGCCTTGATGCCGCCGATCGTCTGGGCGATGTCTCCGGGCAGGAGCCGCAGCACCAGGAAGATCAGCACGCTGGCGGCGAGCAGGGACACCGCGAGGAGCCCGGCCCGGCGCAGCAGATAGAGGGTCATGCCGGGCTCACTTCTTCGCCACGGCGAGGTTCGCGAGGTCGTAGCGGTTGCTGGTGAAGTTGATCGGCACCCCGGTGACGCCGCTGCGGACGACGGTGAGGGTCTTGTTGACGAACAGCCAGTCGGCGGCGGCGTCTTCGGAGACCTTGCGGGCGGCCTTCTTGAGCAGCGCGTCTCGCTCGGAGTCGTTCGCGGCGGTCTGGGCGGCGGCGTACCACTTCTGGACGTCGGCGTTGTCGTAGCCGAAGTAGTAGGCGGGGTTGGCGAAGTTGTAGAGGTCGCGGGCCTCGGCGTGGTCGACGAGGCTGAGCTGGTAGTCGTGCTTCGTGTAGACGGAGTCGAGCCAGCTCTGGAACTCGACCTGGCGGACGGTGAGTTGGACGCCGACCTGCTTGAGCTGCGAGACGAGGTAGTCGCCGATCTCGGTCGGGTAGATGTTGGGGATCTGGACGGTGAGCTTGAGCCCGTCGCCGTAACCGGCCTGCTTCAGCAGCTTCTTGGCGCTGTCGGGGTCGTATGCGTCGACCGAGGTGAGGTCCTCGTAGCCCGGATCGGTGGCCGGGATCGGGCCGCCGACCTGGACGGCTGCGCCGCCGAGGGTCTTGATGAGGCCCGCCTTGTCGATGGCCTGGCGGATCGCGCGGCGGACGCGGACGTCCTTGGTGGGGCCGGAGGCGTTGTTGAGGGCGAGGGTGAACTTGTCGGTGGTGTCGCCGCGCAGCACGGTGTACGCGCTCTTGTCGGCGAACGGCTGGAGCAGGGTCGCGTCCACGGCCGTCTCGACGTCCGTCTGGCCAGTCCGCTGCGCGTTGTGGGCGGCGTTGTCGTCCTTGATGTAGTGGAGGACGACCTTGGCGACCTTGGCCTTCTTGCCCCAGTAGTCGTCGTTGCGGACGAAGGTGATGGAGGAGCCGCGCTTCCAGCCGGACAGCTTGAACGGGCCGGTGCCGTTCTCCTTCCCGGCGAGCGCCGAGAAGTCGGTGCCCTTCTTGAAGACGACCCCGGCCCGTCCGGTCAGGCCCCAAGTGAAGCCTGTGTCGCGGTGCTTGAGCTTAATGACGACGGTGTGGTCATCGGATGCGGTGGCACTCGCCACAGAGGCGAGCGCGGCCGCGTCGGGGTTCTTCGAACCCTTCGCGGTGACCTGCTGGATCGACCACACGGCGTCGGCGGCCGTCACCTTGGTGCCGTCGTGGAAGGTGGCGTCGTCGGCGAGGTGGAAGGTGTAAGTGAGGCCGTCGGAGGACGTCTCGTACTTGGTGGCGAGGCTCGGCTGGATCCTGTTGTCCTCGTCGCGGGTCAGCAGGCCCTCGTAGATGTTGTCGAGGAGGACCTGGTCGAGCGCCGCGCCCGCCGTGGACGCGATGTCGAGGCTGGTCGGCTCCAGGACGAGGCGTACGTCGACGGTGGCGCCGGTGTCGATGTCCGCGGGCTCGGCGGCCTGGCTGGTCTGCCCGGCGTTCGCGGGGTCGTCGGCGGAGCCGGTGCCGCACGCGGTCGCGGCCAGTCCGGCGAGTACTGCGGTGGCGGCGAGCCGGAGGGGGGTGCTGCGGCGCATGGCGGATCGTGCCTCTCGGGTGCGTGGGTCGTGGGTCATACGGCGGTGGCTGCCGCGCGGAGTCCGGTTTCGAGGTCGGCGATGAGGTCCTCGGCGCCTTCGATGCCGACCGAGAGCCGGACCAGGCCGGGTGTCACCCCGGCGGCGAGCTGCTGCTGGGGGTCCAGCTGGGAGTGGGTGGTGGAGGCGGGGTGGATGACGAGGCTGCGGACGTCGCCGATGTTGGCGAGATGGCTGAACAGCCGGACCCCTTCGACGAACCGCCGGCCCGCCTCCAGACCGTCCGCGAGCTCGAAGGCGAGGACCGCTCCGGTGCCGCGCGGCAGATAGTGCTTGGCCGGGGCGTGCCAGGGGCTGGACGGCAGTCCCGCGTAGTGCACCTTCGCCACCTGCGGCTGCTGTTCCAGCCACTCGGCGATCAACTGGGCGTTGGACACGTGCCGTTCGATGCGCAGGCTCAGCGTCTCCAGGCCCTGGAGGAGCAGGAAGCTGTTGAAGGGTGAGACGGCGGGTCCCAGATCCCGGACCAGCCGGGTGCGCAGCCGCAGCGCGTAGGCGAGGCCGAGGTCGGAGAAGGAGTCCCAGAAGGACAGCCCGTTGTACGTCGGGTCGGGACGGGTCAGTCCCGGCCAGCGGTCGGGGTCGGCGCCGAAGTCGAAGTGCCCGCTGTCGACGACGGCCCCGCCGATGCCGGTGCCGTGGCCGGACAGGAACTTGGTGGTGGAGTGCACGACGATGTCGGCGCCGTGCTCCAGGGGCCGCAGCAGATACGGCGTGAGCACCGTGTTGTCGACGACGAGCGGCACCCCGACCTCGTGGGCGATCCGGGCGACCGCCTCGATGTCGAGGACGTTGCCGCGCGGGTTGCCGATGGTCTCGCCGAAGAACGCCTTGGTGGTGGGGCGTACGGCGGTGTACCAGGCGGCGAGGCTGTCCGGGTCGTCGACGAAGGTGACCTCGACGCCGAAGTCGGCGAACGTGTGCTCAAGGAGGGTGCGGGTGCCGCCGTACAGCGAGGACGAGGCCACGATGTGGTCGCCGGCGCGGGCCAGGTTGAGCAGCGCGAGGGTGGTCGCGGCCTGGCCGCTGGCCACGGCGACGGCCGCGGACCCGCCCTCCAGGGCGGCGATGCGTTCCTCGGCCACGGCGGTGGTCGGGTTCGACAGCCGGGTGTAGGCGTGGGTGGTGAGGTCGGAGAGCTCGAAGGCCGCGGCGGCGTGCGCGGTGTCCCGGTAGACATAGCTCGTCGTCTGGTGGATCGGCACGGCACGCGCCCCGGTGGTGGGGTCGGGCACGGCGCCGGCGTGCACCTGCTGTGTCTCGAAGGCCCAGTTGCTCATCGGTTCTCCCGCTTCTCCAGTACGTCCGACCACCAGCGTTCGGCGACCCGTGGATGGGAGCGGAGCCAGCCGACGACGGCGTTCTCCCCGAAGGCGGCCAGCAGCGGGTTGTCCGGGTCGTCGGTGACTCCGCGGCTCAATGCCGCCAGTTCCGGCGGGAGTTGGAGCGGCTTGACGACGGCGTCCAGGCGCGGGCCGAGGAAGAAGGGGATCGAGTAGCGGTGGACGCCGGGCTGCGGGCTGACCACGCGGTGGTGGGTGGCCTTGAGATAGCCCTGGGTGGCGATCTCCAGCATCTCGCCGATGTTGAACACGAACGCGCCGGGTACGGGCGAGGCGTCGATCCACTCGCCGTCCTCGCGCCGCACCTGGAGTCCGCCGACCTGGTCCTGCTGCAACAGGGCGAGATAGCCGTAGTCCTTGTGCGCGCCCACGCCCTGGTCGGCGTCGCGGGCGGCCCGCGGCGGGTAGTGGACGACCTTCACATGGACGGCCGCCTCCTCATCGAACCACTGGTCGAAGTAGCCCTCGTCCTGGCCGAGCGCGGCCGCAAGCGCACGGAGGACCTCACGGCTCACCCGCAGTGCCTCGCCCTGCCAGCGCAGCACGATGTCCCTCAACTCCGGGAGTGCGGAGGGCCATTGGTTGGGGCCGACGAGCCGCAGGTAGTCGGGGTCGTCCGGGCCGACGTCGACGGCCTCCCGCTCGGGACCGATGTCGATCTGCTCGCGCCAGTCGGCGCTGCCCGCCGTGTACTCGGTACCGGTGCGCGTGTAGCCGCGGAACTGGGGCGAGTTGAGGTTCTCGATCTCCAGCCGCCGCTCCTCGGGCAGCGCGAAGAAGTCCTGGGCCGCGCCCAGGATCTCGGCCTGGAGGGACGCCGGGACGCCATGCCCGGTGACGTAGAAGAACCCCACTTCGTGGGCGGCGTCCCGGAGTTCGGCGAGGAAGGCGGCGCGGTCGGTGCCGGGGGCGCGGAAGCGGGAGATGTCGATGACGGGCAGGGCTGTGGGCTGGGCCATGGGTGTTCCTTAGCGGCAGCAGCGAACGAACCGGCCTACCGGGAGGCGGAGTTGCCGATGGCGAGGATGCGGAGAAGCGCGGTGGGAGAGGAAGCAGGCGTCGCGGGCCGATGACCGGCGTTCAGCAACAGACCGTTCAGCAACAGACCTGGTCGAACTGGTCGGCGCGGCGGCTCACCCAGAACGGGTCGAGCAGCACCGTGTGTGCCGTGCCAGTGGTCTCCATGGCCGGGATCAAAGCACACGGAGGAAGGTGCGTCCACCATGCGTCTTGCCTCGTGAGACGAACCAGGGATGCTGGTGTCGGGCGGCCCTCCTGTGCTTATCTGAGCCCATGACCGTGCTCGTGACCCGCCGCCACGTCGATTACGTGCGTGTCACCACCACGGGCTGTTCCGTCGAGCGCTGATCCCTCGCTCCGGCTTCTGACCTGCATCTTCTTGGCCTTCTTCGGCTTCTTCTCCGCACGGTACTGAGCGCTGCCCTGTTCCGGGCGCGCCCCCGCCCTGCGGCACGCCCTTCTTCCCCTCCGCACAAGGGAGCACTCCCATGAGCCAGCCCGAAAACACCTCCGCCTGGTCCTTCGAGACCAAGCAGATCCACGCCGGTGCCGCCCCCGACCCCACGACCGGGGCGCGGGCGACGCCGATCTACCAGACGTCGTCGTTCGTGTTCCGGGACACCCAGCACGCCGCCGACCTGTTCTCGCTCGCCGAGCCCGGCAACATCTACACCCGGATCCACAACCCCACCCAGGACGTCTTCGAGCAGCGGATCGCCGCACTGGAGGGCGGAGTCGCCGCCGTGGCACTGGCCTCCGGGCAGGCGGCGGAGACTCTGGCGATCCTGACGCTCGCGAGCTCGGGCGATCACATCGTTTCCAGTACGTCGCTGTACGGCGGCACGTACAACCTGTTCCGGCACACGCTGCCGAAGCTCGGTATCGAGGTGTCCTTCGTGGACGACCCGGACGACTTCGAGGCG
This sequence comes from Streptomyces sp. NPDC046909, assembly GCF_040644695.1. Classification (NCBI taxonomy): domain Bacteria; kingdom Bacillati; phylum Actinomycetota; class Actinomycetes; order Kitasatosporales; family Streptomycetaceae; genus Streptomyces; species Streptomyces sp. NPDC046909. The sequence goes on from NZ_JBEYXC010000009.1 coordinate 158,941, forward strand.
TGGCGGGCGGCGGTCCGGCCGAACACCAAGGCGCTGTTCGCGGAGACGCTGGGCAATCCGCGCGGCAACGTCCTCGACATCCGGGCCGTCGCGGACGTGGCGCACGAGGCGGGTGTGCCGCTGATCGTGGACAACACGGTCCCGACTCCCTATCTGCTGCGGCCGCTTGAGCACGGCGCGGACATTGTCGTGCACTCGGCGACCAAGTTCCTCGGCGGGCACGGCACGACGATCGCGGGGGTGGTGGTCGACGGCGGCACCTTCGACTTCGGGGCGCATGCCGAGCGGTTCCCGGACTTCACCGAGCCCGACCCGAGCTACCACGGGCTCCAGTACTGGCCCGCGCTCGGCCCGGGCGCGTTCGCCATCAAGCTGCGGGTGCAGTTGCTGCGCGACCTCGGCCCCGCGCTCTCCCCGCACTCAGCGTTCCTGCTGCTCCAGGGCGTGGAGACGCTGAGCCTGCGCATCGAGCGGCACTCCGCGAACGCCCAGGCGCTGGCCGAGTGGCTGGAGCAGCGCGACGAGGTGGCCGCCGTCCATTACCCGGGACTGGAGTCCAACCGCTGGCACGAGGCGGGGCGGAAGTATCTGCCGCGCGGGGCCGGTGCCGTCCTCGCCTTCGAGCTGCGGGACGGCGTCGAGGCGGGCAAGCGGTTCGTGGACGCGGTCGAGCTGTTCAGCCATCTCGCCAACATCGGTGACGTGCGCAGCCTGATCATCCATCCGGCGTCCACCACCCACTCCCAGCTGGACGAGGCGCAGTTGGGGGCCACCGGGACCTCGCCGGGCCTGGTGCGGCTGTCGGTGGGGATCGAGAACCTCGCCGATCTCAAGGCGGACCTGGAGGCCGGGTTCCGTGCGGCGAAGGGCGCGGGCACGGTCGGTGACTCGATCAAGGGCGCGTCCTGAACACCGTACTGACGCCGTCCGAGGTTCCTCTCCCGCCGGCCTCCGGGGGCTGGCGGGAGGGGGACCCGCCCGGGCGCCGGCAGTGGCATGTGCGGGAGAAGCCGCTGCCGTTGGAGGCGGGCGGTGAACTCCCCGGCGCGCGGCTGGCGTTCGAGACCTGGGGGCGGCTCGCGCCGGACGCCTCCAACGCCGTGCTCGTGCTGCACGCCCTCACCGGCGACAGCCATGTCGTGGGCCCCGCCGAGCCCGGGCACCCCACGCCGGGATGGTGGGACGGGCTGATCGGGCCGGGGCGGGCGCTCGACACGGACCGTTGGTTCGTGGTCGCGCCGAATGTACTCGGCGGCTGCCAGGGCAGTACGGGACCGTCGTCGTCAGGACCGTCCGGGCGGGCCTGGGGCAGCGGCTTTCCGTTTCTGACGCAGCGTGACCAGGTGGCGGCGGAGGCCGAGTTGGCGGACGCGCTCGGTATCGGCCGCTGGGCGCTGGCGATCGGCGGCTCGATGGGCGGGATGCGCGCGCTGGAATGGGCCGTGTCGTATCCCGAGCGCACCGCCGCACTCCTGCTGCTCGCCACCACAGCCGCCGCGAGCGCCGAGCAGATCGCCCTGGCCAACATCCAGCTGCACGCCATCCGCTCCGACCCGCACTGGTGCGGCGGCGACTACTACGACACGGGCCGCGGCCCGCACGCCGGACTCGGGCTCGCCCGGCGGCTCGCCCATGTCACCTACCGCAGCGAGCCGGAGCTCCAGGTCCGCTTCGGCCGCTCGCCGCAGGGCGCGGAGGACCCGTGGTTCGGCGGCCGGTACCAGGTCGAGTCCTATCTCGACCATCACGCGGCGAAGTTGGTGCGCCGCTTCGACGCGGGCAGTTACGTCACGCTGGCCGAGGCGATGAACAGCCACGACGTCGGACGCGGCCGGGGCGGGGTGCGGGGCGCGCTGCGCCGGGTGACCGCCAGGACTCTCGTCGCCGGGGTCGACTCCGACCGCCTCTATCCGCCCGCCCAGCAGGCGGAGTTGGCGGCCGGAATCGCCTCGGCGGACCGGCTACGGGTGATCGAGTCACCGTACGGACACGACGGCTTCCTCATCGAGGTGGAGCAAGTCGCCGCGCTGGTCGGTGAATTACTTGGTTAGGAACTCCGCCAGTCCCGTCAGAAGCCGGTCCACGTCCTCCGTGTCGTTGTAGGGGGCGAGCCCGATGCGGAGGCCGCCGGTGTCGCCGAGGCCCAGATGGCGGGAGACCTCGATGGCGTAGAAGGAGCCTGCGGGCGCCTGGATGTTGCGTTCCGCGAGGAAGGCGTAGGCGTCGGCCGTGGAGTGCTGCTCGAAGGTCAGCAGCAGGGTGGGGGTGCGGTCGGTCGCCCGGGAGTGGATCGTGATGCCGGGGAGTGCGGCCAGACCCTTGTCCAGCTGGGTGCGCAGAGTGTGCTCGTGGGCTTCGAGTGCCTCGAAGGACGCGACGAGGCGCTCGCGCCGGGTGCCCGTGGCGGTCGGGTCGAGTCCGGCGAGGAAGTCGACCGCGGCCCGGGTGCCCGCGAGGAACTCATAGGGCAGGGTGCCCAGTTCGAAACGTTCCGGCACGACGTTGGTGGAGGGCAGCAGCTTGTCGGGGTGCAGGGTCTCCAGGAGTTCCGGGGCGGCGGCGAGGACTCCGTGGTGCGGGCCGTGGAACTTGTACGGGGAGCAGACGAAGAAGTCCGCGCCGAGCCGCTCCACATCGACCAGCGTGTGGGCGGTGTAGTGGACGCCGTCGACGTACAGCAGCGCTCCCGCCTCGTGCACCAGGCGGGAGATCTCGGCGATCGCGGGCCGGGTGCCGATGAGGTTGGAGGCGGCGGTGACGGCGACCAGGCGGGTGCGGTCGGACAGCACGGCGCGGATGTCGTCCGGGGTCAACTCGCCGGTCTTCGGGTCGAATTCGGCCCAGCGGACGGTGGCACCGGCCCGCGCGGCGGCCTGGACCCAGGGGCGGATGTTGGCGTCGTGGTCGAGGCGCGTCACGACGACCTCGTCGCCGGGTGACCAGGTGTCGGCGAGGGTGCGGGAGAAGTCGTAGGTGAGCTGGGTGGCGCTGCGCCCGAAGACGATCCCGCGCGGGTCGGCGCCCAGCAGGTCGGCCATGGCCCGGCGGGCCTCGACGACGAGGGTCTCCGCGTTGCGCTCCCCCAGCGTCACGCTGCCCCGGTTCGACAGCGGGTGCGCCAGCGCGTCCGCTATCGCGTCGATCACGGCCTGCGGTGTCTGAGTGCCGCCGGGGCCGTCGAAGTGCGCCGTCCCGGCGCCCAGGGCGGGGAACTGGGAGCGGAGGGCGGCGATGTCATACGTCACGAAGGGCTCCTGTGAGGGTTCCGGACCGGAGCCCCGAGTCAACCTCATCTTTCGCGTCCGGGCGAGATCGCCTCCGCACGGAACGATCGTCCCCCTCCGCCCAAGCGCGATCAGGCGATCCCGTCCTCGCCGTCACGCCGGCTGGAAGAACGCGAGCATCCTCCGGCCGGCGTCGGGCTTCGACAGGAGTTCCTGGACCCGCGTGCACAGCCGACCGGCGGCGCCGGCGCGTTCGAACATCTCGCGTTCGTACTCCTCGACGGCGGCGGGGAAGTCGTCCGGGTGCGCGGCCAGCGCGAGGCCGAGCAGGACGCCGTCGAGCAGCGCCATGTTGGCGCCCTCCCCCATGGGCGGCATCAGGTGCGCGGCGTCGCCGAGCAGGGTGACGTCCGGCCTCGACGGCCAGGTCAGCCCGATCGGGAGGGTGCCGATCGCCCACCGCAGGACGGTGTCGTCGCAGGCCGCGATCAGGGCGGTGAACCGTGGGTCCCAGTCGGCGAACAGCTCGATCAGCCGCACCCGGACGGCGGCCGGGGCGTCGAAGGGGATCCCGCTGGTCTCGAACCAGTCCTCGGGGCTGTTGTAGAAGCCGAGGCCGACACGTACGCAGCCGTCACTGTTGCGCTGCGCCGCCAGGGACCGCCCGTCGCCGAGCACCCAGTACGTGCCGCGCCCGACCATCGCCGCGAGGTCGGGGTGGGTGCGGTCGATGTCGGGGATCCGCAGCTGCACGATGTTGTGGCCGGTGTGCGTCGGCCGGGCGTCGGTCAGCAGCGGGCGGATCCGGGAGCGAGCGCCGTCGGCGCCGACCAGCAGGTCGTACGTCGTCCTGGTGCCGTCGGTGAAGTGCAGCAGGCCGTCGCCGGCGGACTCCACGGCGTGCCCCCAGCGCACCATGCCGTCGGGGAGGGAGTCCAGGAGGAGACCGCGCAGGTCGGCGCGGTCGATCTCGGGGCGTTCCAGCGGGGCGTCGTCGGGGGTGTCCTCCTGGAGCAGCAGGGTGCCGTCCGGTTCGAGCAGCCGCATGTCCTGGCCCTCACCCCGGGCGAGCTCATGGAAGCGGTCGATCAGACCGGCCTCGCGCAGCGCCCGCTGCCCGGTCCCGGCGTGGATGTCGAGCGTGCCGCCCTGACCGCGTGCGTCACGTGACGCCTCACGTTCGTGGACGACGGCGTCGATGCCGTTCAGATGCAGGACTCGGGCCAGGGCCAGGCCTCCCAGGCCGGCTCCGACTATGGCGATGGTCATGACCGTCTCCTCGATACAGCGTATTGGCCGATACACTGTATCGCCCCATGCTCTGTAATGTGAGCGGCATGTTGGTGTGGGAGAGGCCCGAGCCGCCGGAGCGACCGGTACCGGCCGCGCTGAGCCGGGAGCGGATCGTCCGGGCGGCGATCGCGCTGGCCGACGTCGACGGCCTGGAGGCGGTGTCGCTGCGCAAGGTCGCCGGCGCACTGGGCGTCGGGCCGATGCGGCTGTACGGCTACATCGACAGCAAGGACGAACTTCTCGACCTCATGGTCGATGCCGCGTACGGCGAGATCCGGCCGGTCGGGGACGGGTGGCGGGAGGTGCTCCGCTCGCTCGCCGAAGCGACCCGGGACGCCGCTCACGAGCACGAGTGGCTCGCCGATCTGCTGGGCGGCCGGCCCCAGCTCGGGCCGCACGCGCTGGCCACCGGCGAGACCGTGGTGGCCGCGCTGGGCGAGGTCGACGTGGACGTCGTCATGCCGATGGTCGGCGCGGTCAACGCGTACGTGATCGGGGCGGTGCGCCGGGAGATCGCCGAGCGGCGTGCCGAACGGGCCACCGGGATGGACGAGAAGCGCTGGCAGGCCGAACTCGGCCCGTATCTGCTGCGTGCCTTCGCCACCGGCCGGTTCCCCGCGCTGTCCACCGTGGTCCACGACGCCGTCCACCTGGACGCCGACGAGACCTTCCGGATCGGCCTGGACTTCCTCCTCGACGGCATCGAGGCCCGCATCTCACAGTGAGGCCCGGCCCAGGCGACCGAACGTCGCGCGCCCGCCCGGCGTCGTAGCAGTGACCGTCCGGGAAGGGGCCGCCATGACCGCCGTACGCACACTCCTCACCGCAGCCGTGCTCGCCGGGAGCCTTGCCGCGTGCGGGGACGAGGCGGCCCCGAGCGCGCCCGAGTGGGAGGAACCCGCCGCGTACACGTACACCCTGACCTCGACCGAGGGCGAACGGGCCCTCATCGGCACCTTCCGGATCACGGTCCGGGACGGCGAGGTGGCGAAGGCGGTCGGTCTCGACGACAGCGCGCGTCGGGTCGTACGGCAGCTGCCTGATCAAGTGCCCACGCTCGGGGCCCTGTTGGATCAGCTGGAGCAGGCCCGGGGCGAGGACGCGGACACGGCGGAGGCGGAGTACGCGGCGGACGGGCATCCGACGCGGATCTTCCTGAACTGGGAGGAGAACGCCGTCGACGACGAGGCCCGTTACGCGATCAGCGACTACGAACCGGCCGCCGGGTAGCCCTGCGACGACCAGGGGTACGCGCCCGGATCAAGGACCGCTCAGTCCACGAACAGCCCCCTTGCCGCCGCCCGCGCGTCGAAGGTCTCCAAGTGCGCCTGGGCGTCCGGAAGTTCGTCGCACATGGCGTCCAGGAGGACCTGGCCGAGCAGCATCGGCGCGCTCGCGGTGTCGAAGACCAGGCCCGTGCCCACGGCCGCCGGGAGGAGGAGGTCGCTGTGGGCGGCAACCGGGGCGAAGGTGCCGTCGGCGATCGTGATGACGGTGAGGCCGGTGGCCCTGGCGTGGGCGAGGGTGTCGAGGAGTTCGCGCGGGTGGCGTGGCAGGGCGAAGCAGAGGAGGGCGGTGGCCCCGGCGTGGCGGGCGGCGTCGATGCGGTCGGCGAGGAGGGAGCCGCCCTGGTCGAGGAGGCGTACGTCGGGGTGGACCTTGGCGCTGAAGTAGGCGAACCCCCGGGCCTGGGCGGCGGAGGCGCGCAGGCCGAGGACCGGCAGGGGGCGGGAGGCGGCGAGGAGGCGGCCCGCTCGGGCCACCGGGGTGGGGTCCGCGAGCAGGGAATCCAGTTGGCGGAGGTTCTCGATCTCCGCGCGGATCGCCCGCTGGTAGGGGTTCGGTGCGCGGCCGTTCCCGTCGGTCGCGGCCGGTGCCAGGTCCCGGATGTGCCGGCGCAGCGCCGGATAGCCGTCGAAGCCCAGCGCGCTCGCGAAGCGGGTCACCGACGGCTGGCTCACCCCGGCCAGCTGGGCCAGTTCCACGCTCGACAGGAAGGGCACGGCCGCCGCCTGCCGGACCAGGCACTGTGCGATACGGCGCTGGGTCGGGGTGAGCCGTCGGCCCTCGAAGAGCTGCTGGAGCCGTGCGAGGGCCGACGGTGCCGGTGTGTCCGGGCGGGAGGGGCCGGTCAACTCACCAGCCCGGCCGAGGTCAGCCACTCCTTGGCGACGTCGCTCGCGTCCTCCTTGTCGTTGACGAGCTTCTTCATCAGCTCCAGCAGGTCCTCGGTGGTGAGCTTGGCCGAGACCCCGTTGAGGGCCGCCTTGGCCGTGTCGTTCACCGCGTCCTTGTAGACCAGGGGCGTGACGTTCTGCGAGGAGAACAGGTTCTTCGGATCCTCCAGGACGACGAGCTTGTCCTCGACGATCGCGGGGTCGGTGGTGTAGATGTTCGCGGCCTGGACCTTGTCGTCCTTGAGCAGCTTGAGCAGGGTGCTCTGCGCGCCCGCGTCCAGCGGCTGGAACTTGCCGAACTCCACGCCGTAGACGGTCTTGAGGCCGACTCCGCCCTGGGTGCGGGTCTTGAACTCCGAACCGGCGCCGATCGTCCAGTCCTTGGCGACCGACTTGAGGTCGGCGAGGGTCTTGAGGTTGTACTTGGCGGCCTTCTCGGCGGTGACCGTCACCGAGTCCTTGTCCTGCGCCGCGGCGGAGTCGAGGATCTCCACCGACTTCGGCAGCTTCGCCTTCAGTTCGGCGTTGATGTCCTCGGTGCTGGTGGCGGTGCTGGTCTTGTCGACCGCGACCGCGAGCAGGGCGCCGTTGTACTCGGGGAAGACGCCGATGCCGCCCTTGACGACCTGGTCGTAGTAGACCTCGCGGGCACCGATGTCGAACTTGCGGGTGACCTTGAGGCCCTTGGCCTCCAGGGCCTGCGAGTAGATCTCGGCGAGCAGCTGGTTCTCGGGGAAGTTGGCGGAGCCGACGACGATCGCCTTGCTGTCGCTGTCGGCGCTGCCGGCGTCCAGCGGGTTGTCGTCGCTGTCGCTGCCGCCGCAGGCGGTGAGGGAGAGGGTGCCGATGAGCGCGAACGCGGCGGCTCTGTACATGCCTCGCATGGGTGGTTCCTTTCTCAATGCCTTACAAAAAGGAGCCGGAATGGCCCGGTGAACTCAGGACTTCGGCGCCGCGACCCGCAGGCCCGGCGAGACGATGGCGCGCCGCAGCGCGGTGAACACGATCTGCACGACGAGCGCCAGGACGACGACGACCGTGGAGCCGCCGATGACGAGCTCGTAGTCGTTGCGGGAGAGCCCGTCGACGATGAAGCGGCCGAGGCCCCCGAGCCCGGGGTACGCGGCGACCGTCGCGGTGGCCACGACCTGGATCGCGGCGACCCTGAGGCCCAGGAGGATGAGCGGCAGCGCCATCGGCACCTCCACCCGGAAGAGCACCTGCCACGCGGTCATGCCGACCCCGTGGGCCGCGTCCCGGGTCGCGGGGTCCACGCCCCGTACGCCCTCGAACGTGTTGATGAGGATCGGCGGGACCGCGAGCGCCACCAGCGCGACCAGTACGGGTGCCGTGCTGAGCCCGGCGAGGGTGACGACCAGCACGACGAGGCCGAAGGTCGGGACGGCCCGCGCGAGGTTGGCCACGCTCGCCACGGCGAACGCGCCGCGCCCGGTGTGCCCGACGAGCAGTCCGAAGGACAGCCCGATGAGCGCGGCGAACAGCAGCGACAGACCGCTGTAGGTGAGGTGTTCGAGGAGCCGGGCGGGGATGCCCTCGTCGCCGTGCCACTGCCGGGAGTCGGTCAGCCAGTGCCAGACGAGCTCGGTCTGGTTCAGGAAGTCGTTCATGCCTTGCTCCTGGACCAGGGGGTGAGCAGCCGCTGCGCCAGCACCAGCAGGGCGTCGGTGACGAGCGCGAGCAGCATGATCAGGACGATCGCGGTGACGATCGGGGTCGGGAAGTCGAGCTGGAGGCCGCGGATGATGTAGTAGCCGAGCCCTCCCTGGCCGATCAACTGCCCCACGGCGACAAGGCTGATGGACGACACGGCGGCGACGCGCACCCCGGCGATGACGACGGGGACGGCGATCGGCAGGTCGACCTGCACGACCCGGCGCACCGAGCCGAAGCCCATCGCGGTGGCGGCGAGCCGGACCGGTTCGGGAACCGAGGCCAGCCCGTCGACCACGTTGGGGACCAGGACGGAGAGGGTGTAGAGCGTCAGCGGGATCAGCACGGTCTGCTCGGTGAGCCCCGTGTACCGCACGAAGATCATGAACAGGGCCAACGACGGTATCGAGTACAGGATGTTGGCCACGGTCAGCACTGGCGGGTACAGCCACCGCCAGCGATGGCACGCGATACCGAGCGGCACGGAGATGATCAGCCCGAACAGCACGGGCAGCAGGCCGAGGCGGAGGTGTACGCCGGTGTAGTCGGCGAGTTCACCGGCGTGGTCGGCTATCCAGTCCCAGCGGACCAGTGGCTCGCCGTCACTCATCGCTCACCCCGCCGATCGGCTCGTGCTCGGCCCCGGCCCCGTTCAGCCCGCCGCTCAGCTCGTGCGCGTCCACGACCCCGGCGACCGCGCCCTCCGCGTCCACGGCCACCGCGAGCCGCGCGGGTGACAGGAGCGCCGCGTCGAGGGCGGCGCGCGCCGAGTCCGTGACGAGGTGGAAGGTGTGGCCGAGTTCCTTGAGCGGGGCGTCCGCGAGGGTGCCGCCGGAGGGGAGTTCGGCGACGGCGGCCCAGCCGAGCGGCCGTCGTTCGTCGTCGACGACCAGCACCCAGGGCTCGCCGGCCGCCCTCGCCTTCGCCACGGGAGTGGCCGCGGACAGCACGGTCCCCTCCCGCAGCGGCACCTCGGTCGCCTTGACGAAGGACAGCCGGCGGATGCCCCGGTCGTGTCCCACGAACCCGGCGACGAAGTCGTCGGCGGGCTGGGCGAGCAGCCTTTCGGGGCTGTCGAACTGGGCGAGCTTGCCGCCGGTGCGGAACACCGCGATCTTGTCGCCGAGTTTGATCGCCTCGTCGATGTCGTGGGTGACGAAGACGATCGTCTTGTGCAGCTCCTTCTGGAGCCGGATGAACTCCGCCTGGAGCTCGGCCCGCACGATCGGGTCGACCGCGCTGAACGGCTCGTCCATGAGCAGCACCGGCGGATCGGCGCCCAACGCCCGCGCCACACCGACGCGTTGCTGCTGTCCGCCGGAGAGCTGGTTGGGGTATCGCCCCGCGAACTCGCCGGGCAGGCCCACGAGTTCGAGCAGCTCGGCCGCCCGTGCCCGCGCCTTCTTCTTGCTCCAGCCGAGCAGCAGCGGGACGGTGGCTATGTTGTCGAGGATCGTCCGGTGCGGGAAGAGCCCCGCGTGCTGGATCACGTACCCGATGCCGCGGCGCAGTTCGGGGGCGTTGACCTCCCGGATGTCCTTGCCGCGCAGGCTGACCGTCCCGGAGGTCGGCTCCACCATGCGGTTGATCATGCGCAGGGTGGTGGTCTTGCCGCAGCCGGAGGGGCCGACCAGGACCGTGATGCCGCCCTCGGCCAGCTCCAGGGACAGCTCGTCGACGGCTGTGGTGCCGTTCGGATACCTCTTGCTCACCACGTCGAATCTGATCAAGACTGCCCCTTGCCCGACTGCATATGGTCATGCAGAGTCCCCGGAGACTGAATGGCGCGTCAATGGCGTTCTGTGAACGGCGCGTTACATTCGTACGAAATCCGCAAATGCCCAGCTCAGAGGCAGGGAGAGTCCCCCCATGGAACCGGTCTGGTTCACCTTTCTGAACGGCGCCGACATCGCCCGCCTGGAACTCACCGACGAGGAGATACTCGACGCCGTCGAGGCCGGGCTGCGCGCCCAGGGCCTCGGCGAGACGGTGATCGAGCCGCGCGTCCACCTCACCCCGGACCCGGCGTTCAACGGGCATTTCAATGTGCTCCGCGGCTATGTCGCCCCGCTGTCGCTGGCCGGGGTCAAGATCGTGGGCGACTACGTGGACAACTACCGGCAGGGGCTGCCGTCCGAGATGGCGCTGCTCAACCTCTTCGACCCGCGCACCGGCATGCCGGCGGCCGTCCTCGACGCGACCGCCCTCACCGAGATGCGCACCGGCGCCCTCACCGCGCTGGGCGCCCGCCATCTGGCCCGCCCGGACGCCAGGGTGCTCGGCCACATCGGCGCCCGTGCCACCTCGTACTGGAACGTCCGGCTTCTCGACCGGCTCTTCGACCTCACCGAGATCCGCGTCCACTCGCGCCGCCCCGAGAGCCGCAAGGCGTTCGCCGAGCGCCTTGAGCGCGACCTCGGCAAGCCCGTGACCGTGACCGAGGACTGGCGGTCCTGCGTCGAGGGCGCCGACATCGTGGTCGAGGCGTCCCGACTGGAGCGCCCGGAACCGCTGTTGAGGACCGAGTGGATCGCACCGGGCGCCCTGGTCGTGCCCTACGGGACGAACAGCGCCGTCGAGCTCGGTCTCACCGACGTCATGGACAAGATCGTCGTCGACGACTGGGGACAGGCGCACGCGGGCCCGTTCGGCGCGCTGCGCGCCCACGTCGACTCGGGCAGGCTCAACGAGTCGAATCTGCACGGCGAGTTGGGCGAGATCGTCGCCGGTCTGAAGCCGGGCCGCGAGAGCCCGGACGAGACCAATCTGTTCTGGCACCGCGGCCTGTCCCTCTCCGACATCGCGCTCGGCGCGGCGATGCTGCGCAAGGCCGAAGAGCGCGGCCTCGGCCAGAAGTTGAGGTTCGCGTGATCGTCATCGACGGGCGGACGCTGTCGTACGACGATGTCGTCGCCGTCGCCCACCACGGCGAGCAAGTCACTCTCCCCGACGGCGTGTTGACCCGGCTGGAGCGTGAACGTGCCGTCGTCGAGGACGTCGTGGACCGCCGGGTGCCGACGTACGGCCTGACGACCGGGCTCGGCAGCCGGTCCTCGTACGCGCTGCCCCGCGAGGAGTTGGAGCTGTTCAGCGTCCGTACCGTCCGGGGGCGCGCCAACGCGGTCGGGGAGCCGCTGCCGGTGCCCGTCGTGCGGGCCGCGCTGCTCGCCCGGGTGAACGGCGTCGCGGGCGGCGGGAGCGGGGTGCGGCCGGAGACCGTACGGCTGCTGGTGGATCTGCTCAACGTGCGCGTGCACCCCGTCGTCCCGGAGGTCGGGTCGATCGGCGCCTCCGATCTGTGCCAGATGGCCCATGTCGGTCTGGTCGTCATCGGAGAGGGCCGTGCCGAGTTCGCGGGCGAGGTGCTCGACGGGGCGACCGCGCTGCGGCGGGCGGGGCTCGCGCCGGTCCGGCTCGGCCCGAAGGACGGGATCGTGCTGTGCGGGGCGAGTCCGCTGGCGGCCGGGCAGGGGGCGCTCGTGCTGCACGAGGCGGCGGCGGTCCTCGCCCTGGCCCAGGGGGTCACCGCACTGACGTACGAGGGATTCCGGGCGAACACCAGCCCGCTCGACCCCCGCGTGCTGGGGCTGCGGCCCGCGCCGGGGCAGGCCCGGGCGGCGGGTGAGCTGCTCGCACTGCTGCGGGGCGGGGAGCTGCCGCGGACCGCGCGGCGGGTGCAGGATCCCGTCAGTCTGCGCTGCTCGGCGCAGGTGCACGGGGCGGCGTACGCGGCGCTGGACTTCGCCTCGGCCGCGCTGGACCCGGAGCTGAACGGCTGCGGCGACAACCCGGTCGTCCTGGGCGACACCGGGGAGATCCTCTCCTCCGGAAACTTCCACACCCCGGCCCTGGCACTCGCCCTCGACACCCTCGCGCTGGCGCTGACCCAGACCGCGGCCCTGTCCGCCGAGCGGATGCGGCGGCTCCTGGACCCGGCCGTCAGCGGCCTTCCGGCCAACCTCTCCCCCCACGGCCCGGAGCGCTCGGGCTTCGCGCCGCTGACGAAGACGGCGCAGGCGCTGGTCGCCGAGATCCGCATGCTGTCCGTGCCGGTGTCCACCGATCCCCGGCACGGCGCCGACGCGGTCGAGGACGACTCGACCAACGCCTCGCTGGGGGCCCGGCGGCTCGCTACGCTGCTCGGCCGGCTGCGGCTGCTGCTCGCCGTGGAGGCGCTGGTCGCCGCGCAGGCCGTGGAGCTGGCGGCGCCGACCGCGCTCGGGCGGGGTCCGGAGTACTTGCACCGGGCGATCCGGACATTCGTGCCGCCGCTGGCCGAGGACCGGCCCTGCGGGGTGGACGTGGAGGTGGTGGAGCACGAGATCATGAGTGCCGTGGACGTCCGGAGCACACTGCGCGCCTGGCTGGGGGAAGTGGCATGACCAACGTCGACGTGCACCAGCATCTGTGGACCCCGTCCCTGGTGGCCGCCCTGCGGGCGCGCCGCGAGCCGCCGTACCTGGACGGCTGGACCCTCCACCTGGACGGCGAGCCGCCGTACGACATCCCGCCCGCCGACCACGACATCGCCCTGCGCGCCGCTCTCGCCGCCACGGACGGTCTGGGCCGGGCCCTGGTCTCCCTGTCGGCCCCGATCGGTGTGGAGTGGCTGCCGGCGGCCGAGGCCCGTCCGCTCCTCGACGCCTACCACGAGGGCTCGGCCGCGCTCCCCGAACCGTTCGGCGCCTGGGCGGCGGCCTGTGTACGGGACATCGACGCGAAGGAGACGGCCCGGGACCTCGACGCGGGCTTCGCCGGACTCCAGCTCCCGGCCAACGCCCTGGTGGACGCGGCCGGTTACGCGCGCTGCGCCCCGCTGCTCGACCTCCTGGAGGAGCGCGACCTGCCGCTCTTCGTCCACCCCGGACCCGCGCCCGGCGGCGCGGAAGGTCCCGGCTGGTGGCCCGCGATGGTGCCCTACGTCCAGCAGATGCACGCCGCCTGGTTCGCCTTCCGCGCCTTCGGGCGGCCCCGGCACCCCCGGCTGCGGGTGTGCTTCGCGCTGCTCGCCGGACTCGCCCCGCTGCACGGGGAACGGTTCGCCGCGCGCGGGGACGGCTCGGGGGCGGTGGATCCGTACGTGTTCGTCGAGACGTCCTCGTACGGGCCCCGCGCCGTGGACGCCGTGGTCCGCGCCCTCGGGGTGGACGCCGTGGTGCAGGGCTCGGACCGGCCGTACGCGGAGCCGCCGCAGCATCCCGGGTTCGGTCTGGGCGGGGCGGCGGCGTACGCGTTCCGGGTCGCGAATCCCCGGCGGCTGCTGTTCGGGGACGGCCGCTCGGCCAAGCGCGTCACTTGACCCGGGTCAGACGGATCCCGCCGCTCTCCGGGTAGCGCATCTCCAGTTCGTTCGCCGACTTCCAGGTGAGGGTCGTGGGGACGCCGTGCGGGCAGCCGATGCCGCGCGGGGTCGAGGCGTCGAGCTCCAGGGGGCTCAGGTTCACCAAGTCGTCCGAGGCCGACACCAGTTCGGCGGTTCCGTGGCAGCGCCAGTCGATCGACCAACCGGTGAACTGGGCCTTCGTGCCGACCGGGCCCTGCCTGAGGGTCAGCGTGCCCTGGATCTCCGACTCCCAGGTGCCGAGGAACTTGGCGGGGACCGGCCGATTCCCGGTGTTCGCCACGGGTTTGAGGTCGGCCGTCATGTCACCCATGGTCCAAGTGAGCTTTCCGGGCGATGACTTGATGCCCTTCGTCCGGCTGAGATCGCAAGCCCCCTTGGCCTCCTCCGCGGGAACGGCCTTGACCACCTTGAAGGAGGCGAGGGTCAGCGTGTCGCCCTTCTTCGACCCGAGAGTGGACTCGACTTTGCAGTAGATCTCTTTGCTCAGGTAGACGAAGTCGGCCGCCTTCCGGCCGGGTTCGGCGTTCTCGTCGACGTCGATGCGCAGGTACTCGTGCTCGTCCGCCACGGAGCTGTCCGAGCGCTGCACGATCCCGGCCCAGGCACCGCCGAAGGTGTGGGTCTCGGCGCTGCTCTCCCCCGCCGGCGCCGGCTTGTCGTCGTCCTTCGTCTCCGTGTCGCCGGAGAGCCGGGTGGCCACGACGGCGCCGGCGGCCGTGACGGCGACGGCGGTGGCGGCCGCGATCCATCGGGCACGGGAACGGGACGGCCGGGGAGGTCTGGTGGGGCCGTCACTGCCGCCCAGAGTCGGGGCGGGCGGCGGTGTGTGCACGGGGGCGTCCGCGTCCAGGAGCCGGGCCGCGTGGCTGCCCAGTCCGGCGAGGAGCGGACCGGGCAGCCAGGGGGTGCCGTCGCCGACGTACGCGTCGCTCGTCCACGCCAACAGGTGCTCCACCGTGGGCCGTTCGGCGGGCTTTTTCTGGAGACAGGCACGGACGAGGTCGAGGATGCCGTACGGGACGCCGTCCAGGTCCGGCTCCTCCTCGGCGATCCGGAACATGACGGCGTGCACCCCGCTGTCGGCCGTACCGAACGGCATCCGCCCGGTCGCGGCGAACGCGAGGACGGAGCCCAGGCAGAACACGTCGGAGGCCGGGGTGAGCCGCTGTCCGCGCACCTGCTCGGGCGACATGAACCCGGGCGAGCCGATGACCGCGCCGGTCCGGGTCCTGATCCCGTCGGCCATGCCGTCCAGGGCGCGGGCGATACCGAAGTCGATGACGCGGGGTCCGTCGATGGTGAGCAGGACGTTGGACGGCTTGAGGTCACGGTGGACGAGCGCGGCGCCGTGGACGGCACGCAGGGCGTGGGCGAGTCCGTTGGTGAGGGCGCGCAGGGAGTGCTCGGGCAGCGGGCCGTACTCGTCGGCGACCACGCTGTGCAGATCCGGGCCCGGGACATAGCCGGTGGCGACCCAGGGGGTGGCCGCCTCGGTGTCGGCGTCCAGGACGGGTGCGGTCCACCGTCCGCCGACCCGCAGCGCGGCGGCCACCTCGTGCGCGAACCGCTGCCGGAACTCGGGCTGTTCCGCGTACTCGGCTCGCACCACCTTCACGGCGACCGTCCGCCCGCCCTCGGAGCGGGCGAGATACACGCGCCCCATGCCGCCCGCGCCGAGACGGGCGAGCAGCCGGTACGGGCCTATGTGCTGCGGATCTTCAGTTGTCAACGCGTCCACCCGACGCACCCTAGACCAGGGGGCGCAGGGGGCGGGCGGGGTGCGAGGGGCCTTCACACGCCCTTCAAAGGCAGGGAAGCGGACCGGTCCCCCGGCGACCAATGTTGTGCACTTTCTTGACGGCGGTCACCTGAGAGCCTACTTTCGCGGTGTCCTTCCCCCGGTCAAGGGAGACCGCGATGCCCCCGTCCCCCGTCGCATCACCCTCCACGGCCGCCGAGCGGACCCGACAGCTGCGCCTGGTCGCGGCTTCCGGACTGCTCGGCACCGCCGTGGAGTTCTACGACTTCCTCGTCTACGGCACGGTCGCCGCGCTCGTCTTCGGCGAACTGTTCTTCCCCGGCGCCGACCCGGCTGTCGGCACGATCGCCGCGTTCGGCACCTTCGCCGCCGGCTATGTCGCCCGTCCGCTCGGCGGCATCCTCTTCGGCCACTTCGGCGACCGGCTCGGCCGCAAGTCCATGCTGCTGCTCACCATGGGCCTGATGGGCGGCGCCAGCTTCCTCATCGGCCTGCTGCCCACGTACGACACGATCGGTGTGTGGGCGCCGGTCCTGCTGATCGCCCTGCGCGTCGTGCAGGGCATCGCGATCGGCGGTGAGTGGGGCGGCGCGACCCTGATGGTCGTCGAGCACGCCGGCGGCCGGCGCCGCGGTCTGTGGTCCAGCTTCACGCAGATGGGCGCCCCGCTCGGCTCCCTGCTGTCCACCGCGGTCGTCGCCTACGTCGTCACCCTCCCCAAGGACGACTTCGCGGCGTGGGGCTGGCGGGTGCCGTTCCTGTTCAGCGTCGCCCTGCTCGGCGTCGGCCTGTTCGTCCGGCTCAAGGTGGTGGAGAGCCCGCTCTTCGCCGAGGTGAAGAAGGACCGCGCCGAGTCCCGGCTGCCGATCCTCGACGTCCTGCGCAACCCGCGCCCCGTACTGCTGGCCTGCGGTGTCGGCATCGGCGCCTTCACCGCGCAGTCCCTGCTGACCAGCTACATGATCGCGTACGCCACCGGCATCGGGTACGCCCGCCCGCAGGTGCTCGACGCGCTCACCGTCTCGGCCTGCGTCGCGCTCGTCGTACTGCCCTGCGCCTCCGCGCTCTCCGACAAGGTCGGCCGCCGCCCGGTCGTCCTCGCCGGAGCCATCGCCTCGGCCGCGCTCGCCTTCCCCGTCCTCGCGCTGGTCGACTCCAAGTCGCCGGGGCTGCTGATCCTCGCCGTCGTCCTCGGCCACGGCATCGCCCAGTCCACGATGTACGGCCCGCTCGGCGCGCTGCTCACCGAGATGTTCGGCACGAAGGTCCGCTACACCGGCGCCTCCCTCGGCTACCAGGGCGCCACTCTCGTCGGCGCCGGGTTCTCCCCGATGATCGCCGGGAGCCTGGTGGCCGGAAGCGGCGACAGCACCCCGGTGGCGCTGCTGCTCACCGGGGGCGCCGCGATCACCGCGCTGACCGTGTGCTTCGTACGGGAGACGCACCAGGGCACGCTCGACGACTCGGCCGAGAGCGCCGCCGTACCCCGTCCGGAGGAGGTCTCCGCGTAGGCCGCTCCCTGCCTCAGCTCCGCCGGAACAGGTCGTTGAGATCCGTCTGCGAGATCTGGTCCTCGGCATAGGAGAAGGTGCCGGTGCGCGCCAACTCCCGTGCCGAGTCCAGCAGATGGCGGTACATCGCGCGGGCGATACTGCCGCCGACCGTCACCCTTCGGACACCGAGCTCCCGGAGGTCGTCCAGCGACAGGGCGTTGCCCGTGAGTCCCATGACCACATTGAGGGGGCCGTCGAGTTCCCGTACCAGCGTGCCGATGGTCCCGGCGTCGGCGGCGCCCGGGACGAACGCGCAGTCCGCGCCGGCCGCGAGGTAGGCGTTGGCCCGCCGGACGGCCTCGTCGAGCGGGCCGCCGACCAGCAGCACATCGGTCCGGCCGACCAGCACGAACGGGTCACCGGCGGTGTCGACGGCGGCCCGGGCCGCGCGGATGCGGTCCACCGAGAGGGACTCCTCGTACAGCGGTCGCGCCCGGTCACCGGTGAAGTCCTCGATGTTGCCGCCCGCGGCACCGGCGGCGAGGGTCAGGGCGATCGTTGCGGCCACGGTCTCGGGGGCCTCACCGAACCCGTCCTCCAGGTCCGCGCTGAGGGGCACGGTGAGCTCGCCGGCGATCTCGCCGATCCGCCGCATCATCGTGTCGCGGTCGACCCGGCCCTCCGGTCCCTTCTCGTCGTGGAAGTCGTGGTCCGGGCGCCCCAGGGAGAAGGCCACACCCGCGCTCGTGGTCGCCACGGCGGGAAATCCCACCGCCTCCAGGACACGGGCGCTACCCACGTCCCACGCGTTGGGCAGCAGGAAACAGCCCTCCCGGTGCAACTCGACGAAACGCTCCGCCCGTTCACGGTGGTCACTGTTCATGCACCCGAACGTACGCGATCGCGCGGCATGGTTCCTGCGCGGCGGCCGGCTGACGCGGGGCGCACTTCCGTGCGCCGCCCGCGTGCGCTTTTGCGGGCGGCCATCGGGTACGGAAGATTGATCGCATGACGCTTCGAGGCGACGACGCCGAGGTGGACGTACTGATCGTCGGTGGCGGCCCGGTCGGGCTCACCGCCCGCGTGCTGCTGGAACGCTGGGGCGTGCGCTCCCTGCTCGTCGAGAAGCACCGCGAGCTGTCGCCCTTCCCCCGCTCGCGCCTCGTCAACACCCGCTCCATGGAGATCTACCGGCAGCTCGGGCTCGCCGCCCCGATCGCGGACAAGGCGTTCGCCCCCGAGTTCGGCCGGATCCGCTTCCGCGACACCCTGCGCGGCGGCGACTTCGCCACGGCCGCGATGGTCGGGCTCAACGCGCCGATCGCCGAGAGCCCCGTGCTCGGCGTGGTGACCTCGCAGGACCGGCTCGAACCCACGCTGCTGGCCGCGGCCACCGCACCGACACGCTTCGGTGTCGAACTCGTCGACCTGAGCGAGGAGGCGGACCACGTGGTGGCCTCGCTCGTCGACCACGGACGCGGTACGGAGACGACCGTCCGCGCACGCCACGTACTGGCCGCCGACGGGGCGAACTCCACGGTCCGGCAACACCTCGGCATCGACACCGCCGGCCCCGGACCGATCGCCCGCTCCACGACCGTCGTCTTCGACGCCGACCTCACCGACTGGTCCGCCGGCCAGCCCGCCGGGGTCTACTTCACCGCGCACGGCGGGTTCCTCCCGCTGTACCCCGAGGGCGGCTGGGCCTGGATCGCCCCCACCCCCGAGAACGCCGAACACGCCGACTGGGCCGACCTCGTGACCCACGCCCTCGGCCCCGGCACCGACGTACGCGCCAAGGTGCTGCGGGTCGAGCACTGGACGGTGAACGCCTTCGTCGCCGAACGCTTCCGGCACGGCCGGATCCTGCTGGCGGGCGACGCCGCGCACACGATCCCGCCCGCCGGGGGCCTGGGCATGAACGTCGGCCTGGCCGATGCGCACAACCTCTGCTGGAAACTCGCCGGCGTGCTCCAAGGGTGGGCCGGACCTGACCTGTTGGCGACCTACGAACCGGAACGCCGGCCCGTCGCCGAACGCACCCTCCAGCAGGCGGTGGCCAACGCCCAGCTCATGTACCAGGCGCAGGACAGGCGCAAGGAGCAGCTGGAGGCCGGTGACGCGTCCCCGGACGGTGTCGAACTGCCGTGGTCGGAGCGGTACTTCGCGCAGCTCGGGCTGGTGCTGGGCGTCGCTTATGACTCCGCTGCTGTGCAGACGGAGACGCACACAGCCCCGGACGCAGGGACGGGCACGGGCACGGACTACGTCCCTACCCCCCGCCCCGGTCACCGCATGCCCCACCTCTGGCTCACCCCCGGCCGCTCCACCCTCGACGCCGTCGGCGAATGGTTCACCCTGCTCACCCCGGACCCGACCCCGTGGGAGCGACAGGCCTCCGCCCCATGGCCGGTGCGCGTCGAGCCCCTCCCCGCCGCCCACGCCGACCTCTGCGAGCTCACCCCTCAGGGCGCACTGCTCGTCCGCCCCGACGGCCACATCGCCGCCCGCTGGACGGACGGCCCGCCCGACGACGCGGCCCTCTCGCACGCCCTCACCTCCGTCACTGGCCGGCAGAGCTGAGCGCGGCGACGTACTGCTCGTCGGTGACGGGCTCCAGCCAGGTCGTTCCGTCACCGTCGCCCTTGCCGTCGCCGACGAGCAGGCCGACGAAACCGCAGATCAGGAGGGTGCGGAAGGGACTGCCGTGCCAGGTGCCGACAGGACCCCCCACGGCCGGGCCGCCCGATCTAGCCTGGTATGCGTGAATACCCAGAGCGACATCCGTGAGTTCCTGGCCTCCCGCCGCGCCAAGGTCACCCCGCAGCAGGCGGGACTCCCCGCCTACGGCGGCCACCGGCGCGTTCCGGGTCTGCGCCGGGAGGAGGTCGCCCTGCTCGCGGGCGTCAGCATCGACTACTACGTACGCCTGGAGCGCGGCCGTCTCGCCGGCGCCTCGGATGAGGTGCTCAACGCGGTCGCGAACGCCCTCCAGCTGAACGACGCCGAGCGCGCCCATCTGTTCGACCTGGCCCGCGCCGCCGCCAGACGTCCGGTACGGGGTGCCCGGCGTACCCGTGGCCCGCTCCCGGACAGCCTCCTGCGGGTCCTGCGGTCCATGACCGACTCGCCCGCCTTCATCCGCAACGGCCGCCTGGACATCCTCGCCACCAACGCCCTCGGCCGCGCCCTGTACGCCCCGCTGTTCCCCGACCCGGACAGCGAGACGGTCAACATCGCCCGCGCCCAGTTCCTCACGCCGGGCGGCCGTGACTTCTTCCCCGACCGGGACGAGTCCGTGAACACCACGGTGTCCCTGCTGCGCACCGAGGCCGGACGCGCGCCCCACGACTCCGAGCTGACCGGCCTGATCGGTGAACTGGTCACCCGCAGCGAGGAGTTCCGTACCGCGTGGGCGAAGCACGACGTGCGGCTGCACCACTCCGGCCGCAAGTCCTTCCGGCACCCCGCCATCGGTGTCCTCAGCCTCGACTTCGACGCCATGGAACTGCCCGCCCAGCCCGGACTGACCCTCACCGCCTACAGCGCGGCCCCCGGCACCTCCGAACACGACGCGCTGCGACTGCTCGCGGCCTGGGCCGCCACCGAGAAGGCCGCCCACTGACCGGCGAAGGCCGGGGAGTCCAGGTGGGCCGCCCGGGCCACGCTCCAAGGCTTGATCGGTACGGTGTACCGAAACGACGAGAGGGGCGGCGCGGCCGTGGGTGAGGAAGCGGAGATCAGGACGGCGAAGGAGGCCGCCGATCATGAGCTGATCCTCGCGTTCGGGCGGCTCCAGGGGGCGGCCAACCGGCTGGAGTACATCCTCGGCCGCGCGCTGGAGGTGGAGTGCGGGATCAGCCATCTCGTCTTCGAGGTGCTGCTGATCCTCGGGCGGGCGGGCGAGCCGGGGCTCTCCATGCGGGCCGTCGCCCAGGAGCAGGTACTGACCACCGGTGGTGTCACCCGGCTGGTCGATCGCATGGAGAAGGCGGGTCTCGTGACCCGCACGGAGTCCCCCGAGGACCGGCGCGGCAGGCTGGTGCGGCTGACCCCGCTGGGCGAGGAGACCGCCGTACGGGCGTCCCGGGTGCACCTGGAGAACATCAAGCGGTACTTCGTGGAGCCGCTCCCCGCGGCGGACCGGGCGCGGTTCGCGGAGGATCTGCGCATCCTCAGCCACACCGCCCGGGACGTGCTGCCTCGACTGCCCTGACCTGCCGCGGACCCTGCGGACCGGCGGCGACGCTGATGTAATGGACTGAGCCCCACCCGTGTGTCCCAGCTCACACGAGCCCCGAAATATCTGACACGTCAGTTACTGTTCTGTCAGATGAATCGCTCGCAACCGGCGGGCGCGGATCCCTGCCGAGGTCTCCGATGAAGCTCGTCTACGTCTTCGACGCCTACTGCGGCTGGTCGCACGGGTTCTCCCGCACCCTGCGCGAGGTCACCGGCCGCCACCCCGAACTGCCGGTCGAGGTGGTCTCCGGCGGCCTGTTCACCGGGTCGCGCCGGGTGCCGATCCGGGAGTTCGGCTACGTCCAGGGCGCCAACGCCAAGATCGCCGAGCTGACCGGCGCGGCGTTCGGAGCGGCGTACGACGGGCTGATCGCCGACGGCTCGTTCGTGATGGACTCCGAGGCCGCCGCGCGCGGTGTCGCCGCCCTGCGCCAGGTCGCTCCCGACCGCGTGGCCGAGCTGGCGACGGCCCTCCAGGACGCCTTCTACGTCGACGGACGCAGCCTCTCCGACCCGGCCACCTATCGCGCGGTCGCCGAGGCCGCCGGAATCGACGCCGACGCCGTGGTCGCCGCCTTCGAGGCGCCCGAGGCGCGGTCGGCGGCGCGGGCCGACTTCCGCCGGGCCGCCGAGCTCGGGGTCACCGGATTCCCCACGCTGCTGGCGGTCGACGGCGACTCCGTCCTGCCGCTGGCCTACGGGCACGCCACCGCCGCCGAGGTCGACCAGCGGCTCGCGGCCCTTCCCACCCGCTGAACCTCCCCCGTCCCCACCGCACAAGGAGTCATCGATGAGCACGCTCTCCTTCAAGGTCCTCGACCTCGACTTCCCGGCCGGCAGCAAGAACAAGACCGCCACCCTCGTCACCGGCGAGAACGAGGCCCTCCTGGTCGACGCCGCCTTCACCCGCGCCGACGGCCACCGGCTGGTCGCCGAGATCCTCGACTCCGGCAAGCAGCTCACCACCGTCTTCGTCAGCCACGGCGACCCGGACTTCTACTTCGGCGCCGAGGTCATCGCCGACGCCTTCCCCGACGCGGCCTTCGTCGCCACCCCCATCGTCATCGAGCACATCAAGCACTCCTACGAGGGCAAGCTCAAGGCCTGGGCGGCGCTCGGCCCCAACCTCCCCACCCGCCTGGTCGACCTCACCCCGCTCACCGGCGACCTCACCCTGGAGGGCCACCGCTTCGAGCTCAAGGGCGGCCCCGAAGGCCTCTCCGACCGCCACTACCTGTGGCAGGCCGAGCACCGCGCTCTCCTCGGCGGCGTCCTGCTCTTCCAGCAGGAGCACGTCTGGGTCGCCGACACCCCCACCCCCGACGACCGCGCCCTCTGGATCAAGCTGCTCGACGAGATGGCCTCGCTCCAGCCCGAGCTGGTCGTCCCCGGCCACCGCCTGCCCGGCACCCCGGCCGACGCCTCCGCCATCACCGCCACCCGTGACTACCTCGTCGCCTTCGAGGAGGAGCTCGGCAAGGCCGCCGACGGCGCCGCACTGACCGAGTCGCTCGTGGCCCGCTACCCCGACAACGGCATGCTGATCGCCGCCCAGATCGGCGCGAAGGTCGCCAAGGGCGAGATGAAGTGGGGCTGACCATGACCGACCCGACAGGTACCGACCCGACAGGGTTCGCCACCTCCACCGCGCCCGCCGACGTCGTACGCCGCCAGTACCTGGCCTCCGCCGCCGGTGACCTGGAAGCCCTGCGCGCCACCCTCGCCCCCGACGTGGAGTGGACGGAGATGGCGGGCTTCCCGCTCGCCGGCACCTACCGCACCCCCGACGGCGTCACCGCCAACGTCATGGAACAGCTCGGCAAGGAGTGGGACGGCTGGGCCGCACACGACGACACCTACGTCGTCGAGGGCGAGAACGTCGTTGTCCTGGCCCGATACACGGCCAGGAACAAGGCCACAGGCAAGGCGCTCGCCGTCCGCGTCGCGCATCACTTCGTCGTACGCGGCGGACTCATCGTGCGGTTCGAGCAGTTCGTCGACACGGCACTCGTGCGCGACGCCATGACGGACTGAGCTGGTTCGGCTTCGACTTCGACTTCGAATGCGCCCGCTGTGGGCCGGACATCGGGTGTCCGGCCCACAGCGGGCGCTTCCGCGCCTCAGCAGGGGTGACGACCACCACTCCAGCAATCGGAACACCCTATCCGTTTCCCCTGCTACGCTGACGACAGTGAACCGGATAGGGCATTCCATATCTGCAACCTCGATACGGATAGCTCTATCCACATCTGGAAAGGATCGCTATGACCACCATCGCCATCGTGGGCGCCGGACCCCAGCTGGGCCTGGCCATCGCCCGTACTTTCGGCTCCCAGGGCTTCGACGTCGCCCTGATCTCCCGCGACCGCGGCAAGCTCGACGACCTCGTCGGCACCCTCACCGCCGAGGGTGTCACCGCCGCCGCCTTCCCCGCGGACGTGCTCGACCGCGACGCGCTCACCCGGGCCCTCAAGGACGCCGCCGCGCACTTCGGCGGCATCGACGTCCTGGAGTACTCCCCCGTCGGCACCTTCGGCTCGACCACGCTGACCACCCCGGTCGACACCGAACCCTCCCATGTGCAGCGGGAGATGGAGTTCCAGCTCTACGGGGCCATCGCCGCGACCAAGGCCGTACTGCCCGCCATGCGCGAGGCGGGCGCGGGCACCCTGCTGTTCACCACGGGCGCCGGTTCCATCGACCCCGTCCCGCAGGTCGGCAACGTGAACGCCGCGGCCGCGGCGCTGCGCAACTGGGTGCTCAACCTGCACAAGGAACTGGCCGGCACCGGAGTGCAGGCCGCCCACGTCGGCATCGACGTGTCCATCGGCATGTCGGTCATCCCCGACTTCCCGACGGCCCAGCCGGAGGAGATCTCCCCCGTGTACTGGGACCTGCACACCACCCGGCGCGACCAGGCGGAACTCGTCTTCACGCGCTGAGACACCCGGCCCCTTCCACGTTCCCTGAGGCGCGGCTACCCCGGTACGGACAGCGACTTGCCCGCCCGCGCCACCTCGACGATCCGTTCCCGTACGAGCTCCGCGCACCGTCGCAGGTTCTTGTCCGCCACGTCCGTGTCGGGCAGCCGGCAGGCGAACTGGAGTCCCTCGTGGACGCGGGTGACCCAGGCGCACACCTGGTCGCCGTACGACACCCGGATCAGCCCGTACGCCTTCAGCTCCTGCCAGCGTTCGGCGCCGGGGAGGCCGCGGGAGTCGACGTAGGAGACGATCGAGTAGAGGTCGGGTGAGGTGGGGCGGAAGTCGGCGCCGAGGAGGCGCAGGACGCGGGCGAGGGGCATACGGGAGAGGGCGCGGGTGTCGCGCAGCGCGGCGCGGACCAGTTCGAGGACGCCGTCGAAGTCGGCGGCCTGCGCCACCGGGATCTCGACGGGGGCACCGCCGACGTACCAGCCGACCGAGTCGGCCCAGCGGGACTTGACCCTGGTGTGGAAGGGCACGACGGTCCGGTACACGGTCAGTCCGCTGATCTCGCGGGCGGCGAGGGCGACGGCGGCGACGATCCCGACCAGGCTTCCGCCGTAGGGGCGGCAGTACGCCTCGAAGGCCGCCGCGTCCTCGGCGCCCACGAGCATCTCCTGGAGGAACTTCTGCTCGGGCAGCGGGCCTTGGGGGTCGAGGCCGAGGTCGACGGGGAAGTTCGGCAGTCTGCCGTCGCAGCGGGCGATGAACTCCCGCCAGCGGGCGACGACTTGGTGGGTGTCATCGATCTGGTCGGCGTCGCTGCGTTCGCTCGCGCAGAAGTCGACGTAACTGGCGACCGGTTGGGGTGTGAGGGCCCGTCCGTCGAGTCCGGCCGTGTAGAGCTCGTGGATCTCGGCCATGATGCGGTGGATCGAGTAGGCGTCCACGTTGCTGTGGTCGAACGCCATGTAGACGCTCGCGCCGTCGTCCCGGACGACCGCGGCGAACAGGAAGTTCGGCCAGCCGAGCGCGTCGGCGGCGACGTCGAAACGGTCCTGCAGATAGCGGGTCAGGGTCACGGCGTCCGCGAACTCCCCGATGTCCTCGCGGTGCAGGGCGACGGCGTCCGCGTCGAGCGTGAACCGGCGCATCTCCTCACCGGCCCAGCGGAAGCCGCTGCGCAGCGTCTCGTGCCGCAGGGTCCAGGCCTGCAACGCGCCCTGGAGCACGTCGAGTTCGATACGCCCGGGGATGTCGAAGGCGGTGCCGAGCCAGGTCGGTACGAACAGTCCGTCCTCCCGGACGGTCCGTGCGGTGCGGATGTGGGACTCCTGGACGTACGCGGGTGGCCGCGCGTCGTCCGGGAGTCTGCGCGCCGCTCCCACGGACGCCGGATGCAGCGTCCACTCGACCAGCCTTCCGGGCCGGATCTCGCACCGCTGGAGGTCGCTCATGCGCACAGGGCTCTCCGATCATCGCTCACCGCGTGAAGTGATCAACGATCGGATAGTCGGAAGGCAACGCGGCCCGGCCGAGGCGGAGGACGGCGGTCCGTTACTCGGGTCGTCGCGGGGGTGGTGCCGTACCGGCGCTGCGGCGAGGATGCTCCCTCGCGCGGCACGTCGTACGACACCGGGACCGGAGGACCTTCCGATGGGCTTGCACGCCGCACCGCACACGCGTACGCGCAGGCGCACCCTGCTGATGTCCATGGGGCTGGTGCTCCTGGCCGCCGCTCTCGGCATCCCCCGTGCCGACGGGGCACCCGAGGAGCAGGCCGACGCCTGTCACACCACGGGCACCGCGCTGCCCCGGGGCGACTGCGGGCCTTTCTGGCAGGTCCTCGCGGAGGACTTCAACGGCGATCGGGTGCCGCTCGGCGCGTTCAGCGACTGCGACCGGCGCGTCGACACCTCCGGCGCGGAGTGCGGGGGCCTGCGCGGCAAGTACCGCGACAACTGGTGGGCCTATCCGACCGGTTGGCGTGACACGGCGAACGACCGGGGCCGGAGTGTCGTGGGTGTCTACCACCCGGAGGACACCGTGAGCGTGGGGCCCGCGCCGAACGGCGACGGCCGGATGTACATCAGGATGTGGCGGCCCGCCGACGGAGGGCCCGTGCACGCGGCGGCGGTGGTGCCACGTGCGGTCATGCAGATGAAGTACGGCAAGTACAGCGCCCGTATCAAGGTGACCAAGGTCGCCCCGGGGTACAAGTCGGCCTGGCTGCACTATGGCGGCGGCTGCGAGATGGACCATCCCGAGGGCAACTGGGACGGCGACCTGACCGCCTTCCACCATCCGTGCGGCGGGGGCGAGCAGGGCTACTTCAAGGGGAGCGACGACTGGACGGAGTGGCACACGGTCTCGACCGAGTGGACGCCGGGCCATGTGCGGTTCTTCGTCGACGGCCGCCAGATCGGCCACGACACCCGCGATGTGCCGGCCCGCCCGCTGTCCTGGGTGCTCCAGAACGAGAGTGCCCTGGAGGGGCCGGGCGCCGCGCCGGGCAGCAGCGCCCAGCTCGACATCACGTGGGTCGCCGCGTACGCGTACGACTGGAAGTGATGCCGGGCCGGGCGCCGGTCCACCGGGGGATCAGGGGAATCAGAGGAATCAGAGGAATCAGCGGATCAGTTCGTGCTCGCGTTGCAGGTGCGGACGGGAGAACGGCCCGCTCGCCCGGCCCTGGTCGAGCTTCGCGCCCTCGACGTCCAGGTCGGGCAGCAGCCGGTCGAGCCACTTGGGCAGCCACCAGGCCTTCGCGCCCAGCAGGGCGAACAGCGCGGGGACGATGGCCATGCGGACGACGAAGGCGTCGAAGAGCACGGCCGAGGCGAGGGCGAAGCCGATCATCTTGATGAGGTCGTTGTCCTCCGCGATGAAGCCGGAGAAGACGCTGATCATGATGACGGCCGCCGCGGTGACGACCCGGCCGCCGTAGCGGAAGCCGGTGACGACGGCGTCGCCGGGCGCGGCACCGTGGACGTACGCCTCGCGCATCCTGCTGACCAGGAACACCTCGTAGTCCATGGCGAGTCCGAAGACCACGCCGATCATCAGGATGGGCATGGTGCTGATGACCGGGCCGGGCTGGTCGATGCCGAACACGCCGGCGAGGTGGCCCTGCTGGAAGACCGCGACGACCGCGCCGAGTGCCGCGCCGATCGAGAGCAGGAAGCCGAGGGCCGCCTTGAAGGGGATCAGCAGGGAGCGGAAGACCACCATCAGGAGCAGGAAGGCGAGGCCGACGACCAGACCGAGGTAGGGCAGCAGGGCCTTGTCCAGGGTGTGGGAGAAGTCGATGAGCAGGGCCGTCTGACCGGTGATCAGGATCTCCGAGCCGGTGCCGCTCTCCAGGGCGCCCGCGCGGTCGCGCAGGGAGCGCACGAGCTCCTCGGTGGCGGTGGCGTCGGGTCCGGTGGTCGGTACGACGCTGAAGATCGCGGTGTCGCCCGCCTTGTTGGCGGTCGGCGGGGCGACGGAGGCCACGCCCGGCTGCTTGGCGAACTGCGCGCCGATGGTCTTCGCAGTCTCGGCCGCCTTGTCGGACTCGACGGTCACCGTCAACGGGCCGTTGAAGCCGGCGCCGAAGGAGTCCGACAGCATGTCGTAGGCCTTGCGCTGGGTGGTGTCGGTGGCCATCGTGCCCTCGCCGGGCAGACCGAGCTCCAGTTGGGCGGCGGGCAGGGCCACGGCACCGAGGCCGACGACACCGACCAGCAGGACGGCGACCGGGTGGCGCAGGACGAAACGGGCCCAGCGGGCACCGAGGTTGGGCCTCTGCGCGGCCTGCTTGGCGGCGCGCTTGGCCGCCTTGCGCTGCTTGCGGGCCGACAGCGGCTTGCCGCGGAAGGCGGCGCGGTCACGGCGGCGCAGCACCCGCACGGGGGCGAAGCCGAGCAGGGCGGGGACCAGGGTGATGGCGATGAGGACGGCCACGGCGACCGTACCGGCGGCGGCCAGCCCCATCTTGGTGAGCACGGGGACGTTCACCACGCTCAGACCGGCCAGCGCGACGATGACGGTGAGCCCCGCGAAGACGACGGCGCCGCCCGCGGTGCCGACCGCGCGGCCCGCGGCCTCCCGGCGTTCGTGGCCCTCCAGCAGCTCCGAGCGGTAGCGGGAGACGATGAACAGCGCGTAGTCGATGCCGACGGCGAGGCCGAGCATCATGGCGAGCGTCGTCGTGGTCGAGGACAGCCCGAGGACGCTGCCCAGCGCGGTAATCGCGCTGATGCCGACGCCGACACCGATGACGGCGGTGAGCAGGGGCATGCCCGCCGCGATCAGGGAACCGAAGGTCATCAGCAGGACGACCGCGGAGATCAGCAGACCGATCTTCTCGCCGACGCCGCTCATCGCGGTGTCGACCTTGACCGCGTCACCGCCCGCCTCGACGGTCAGACCGTCGGCACGGCCCGACTCGATGACCTTGTCGAGGGCGTCGTGCTGCTTGTCGGTGAGTTCGGTGGCCGACACCTTGTAGGTGGCCACGGCGTAGGCGGTGGTGCCGTCCTTGCTGACGGCGTTGCTCTTGAACGGGTCGGTGACCTGGGAGACCTTCGGATCCTTGCCGAGGGCGGCCACGAGGTCGGCGACGGCCGCCTTGTTCTGAGCCGCGGTGATCCGCTCCCCCTCGGGGGCTCGGAGGACGACCCGGGCGCTGGCTCCGTCGGCACTCGCCGTCGGGAACTTCTCCTCCAGCAGGTCGAAGGCCTTCTGCGACTCGGTGCCCGGCATGGAGAAGGTGTCGGCGGGCGGCGGCGGAGCGGAGGACGCCGCGAATCCGGCACCGAAGAGGACCAGCAGCCACAACAGGACCGTCAGGCCACGCCTGCGGAACGCGAAACGGCCCAGTCGGTAGAGGAACGTTGCCATGGTGGGGGGACTCCCGTCGGGATCGAAGGGCACCAGGACCGAGGACGGACACACGGCTTGCCCGCGCTCGGCTCGCCGGGAAACCAGCGCCTCGAAAGGCTGATGGCAGGGGCTCGACGCGTACTCGAAGTCCGGTGGAGGAGTCCGACCGGAAGTCACAGGGCTCTCACGGAAGGCACGGGGCTCTCACGGCCCTCTTCGGCCGAAGCCCGTCTACCCCTCACCGGGCGCCGCCGGGCACACTGAGGCCCCGGCACCCGCGCGCCACCA
Organism: Streptomyces sp. NPDC046909; assembly: GCF_040644695.1. Lineage (NCBI taxonomy): Bacteria > Bacillati > Actinomycetota > Actinomycetes > Kitasatosporales > Streptomycetaceae > Streptomyces > Streptomyces sp. NPDC046909. The sequence goes on from NZ_JBEYXC010000009.1 coordinate 188,222, forward strand.
CATGTCCCCGCACCATGTCCTCCAAGGAATGAGGCCTGGGTGATGAGAGCACGCCGTACCACCATCAGACGTTCAGGGTTGATCGCCTCGGTGTTGAGCCTGCTCGTCGGCGCCGCCCTGGCGGCTTCCGGCCCGGGCGCGGCCGCGGCCCCCGTCGCCCCGTCCGCCGCCGCGGCCTCGGCCGTCGAGTCCCTGGGAATCGCCGGGACGTCCTGGTCCGTGGACGAGCGCACCGGCCGGTTACGGGTCCTGGCCGACTCCACCGTCACGGACACCGCCCTGACCCGACTCCGCGCCGCCACCAGCCGATTCACGAACGCCGCGAGCGTCGAACGGACCGACGGCCGCCTCCGCACCCTCCTCTCGGGCGGCGACGCCATCTACACCTCCGCCTGGCGCTGCTCGGCCGGCGTCAACGTGCAGAGCGGCAGCACGTACTACTTCGTCACGGCAGGGCACTGCACCGACGGCGCGACGACCTGGTACACCAGCTCCGCCATGACCACGGTGATCGGCGCCACCACGGCCACCAGCTTCCCCAGCGACGACTTCGGCGTCGTCCGCTACACCAACTCGGCCGTACCGCACCCCGGCACCATCGGCTCCGTCGACATCACCGGCACCGCCACGGCGTACGTCGGCCAGTCCGTCTGCCGCCGGGGAGCGACCACCGGCGTCCACTGCGGCCGCGTCACCGCCGTCAACGCGACCGTCAACTACGGCAGCGGAGACATCGTCTACGGCCTCATCCAGACGAACATCTGCGCCGAACCCGGCGACAGCGGCGGCCCCCTCTACGCCGGCGACAAAGTCATCGGCATCCTCTCGGGCGGTTCCGGCAACTGCACGGTCGGCGGGACCACTTATTACCAGCCGATCCAGGAGGTGCTGAGCGCCTACGGGTTGACCGTCTACTGACCGGGCGAACCGGCCGAACCGGGCGGGCGAGCCGGCCAGCCGTGCCTGGACGACACCCTCAGGAGCCGGCGAGGAAGGAGACCCGGACCTTCCGCTGCGGGTTGTCCCTGTTCGTGTCGACCAGGCAAACCGACTGCCACGTCCCCAACTCCAGTCTCCCGCCCACCACCGGCAGCGTCGCGTGCGGCGGGACGAATGCCGGGAGGACGTGGTCGCGGCCGTGGCCCGGGCTGCCGTGGCGGTGTTGCCAGCGGTCGTCGGCGGGGAGGAGGGTGTGGAGGGCGGCGAGGAGGTCGTTGTCGCTGCCGGCGCCCGTCTCGATGATCGCGATGCCCGCGGTGGCGTGCGGGACGAAGATGTTGAGGAGGCCGTCGCGACCGGCGGCGGCGTCGCGCAGGAAGGCCTCGCAGTCGGCGGTGAGGTCGACGACCCGCTCCGTGGAACCGGAGGCGATGTTCAGTACTCGGGTGGTGAACGCGTCTGACATGCGGCCATCCTCGCCCATCCGTCCCGCCGCGCGCGCGAACCGCCGCCCAGCGACTGATACCGCGGGTCCATTCCGCGAGACGCCATTGACCATGCCCACGCCAGCTGGCTACTTTCTGCGGCATGTTGCGTTCAGCTCTGCTCACCACGCGCGGTCACATCGACCTGCTGCGGGTGGCTTCCGCCGCGTGTCGTCGCGGCTGCTGACGCCCTCTTTCACACCCCCTCGCGTCTGCGTTCCGCCCTCCCCGCACGTCTGATGCGCGCGCACCCCTGACCGGGATGCCCGCCTGACGCGGCGGCGCCCGGCCGCATCCCCTCCCCCCTCCGTGGAGCACTCATGAGCATCAGCCATGCCCCACCACATCCTCATGAACCCGATATTTCGGTTACATCCACCGCGGACGCCCCGCTCGACCTCGAACCCATCGTCCCCGCCTCCTCCCGCCGCGCCCGCGTCCCCCGCTGGCTGCGCCGCACCACGGGCCCGCTCCTGCTGCTGGCCCTGTGGCAAGTCCTCAGCTCCACCGGTGTGTTGACCCCCGACGTGCTCGCCCCACCGAGTCGTATCGCGCGGGTCGCCGGTGATCTGATCTCCGACGGGTCGCTCACCACCGCCATGGGCACCTCGCTCCAGCGGGTCGCGGCCGGTCTGCTCCTCGGCACCCTCATCGGCACCGGACTCGCCCTCGTCTCGGGCCTGTTCAGGATCGGGGAGGACCTGGTGGACGCGCCCGTGCAGATGCTGCGGACGGTGCCGTTCGTCGGGCTGATCCCGCTGTTCATCATCTGGTTCGGGATCGGCGAGGCACCCAAGGTCGCCATCATCACGCTCGGCGTGACCTTCCCGCTCTACCTCAACGTCTACGCCGGAATCCGTGGCGTGGACGCCCAGTTGATCGAGGCCGGGGAGTCCCTGGGGCTCTCGCGCTGGGGGCTCGTGCGGCACGTCATCCTGCCGGGGGCACTGCCCGGCGCCATGACCGGCCTGCGCTACTCCCTCGGCATCGCCTGGCTGGCGCTCGTCTTCGCCGAGCAGGTCAACGCGGACTCCGGTATCGGCTTCCTCATGGTGCAGGCGCGGGACTTCCTGCGCACCGACGTGATCGTGGTCTGCCTGATCGTGTACGCCTTCCTCGGCCTCCTCGCCGACTTCATCGTCCGCACCCTCGAAAGGCTGCTGCTGCAATGGCGACCGACGTTCACCGGCCGGTGACCGCAGACGCGGTGCGCGTGGCGGGGCTGACCCGTTCCTTCTACGACCGTGCCGTCATCGACGACCTCGAACTCACCGTCCGCAAGGGCGAGTTCGTGGCCCTCCTCGGCCGCAGCGGCTGCGGCAAGTCCACCCTGCTGCGCATCCTCGCCGGCCTCGACCGCGAGATCGAGGGCACCGTCCTGGTGCCGCGCCGCAAGGCCGTCGCCTTCCAGGCGCCCCGGCTGATGCCGTGGAAGAAGGTGTGGCGCAACGTCCTTCTCGGCCTGCCCGGCAAGCCCGCGCGCACCGTCGCCGACCAGGCCCTCGACGAGGTCGGACTGAGCCATCGCTCGGACGCCTGGCCCAAGACCCTCTCCGGCGGCGAGGCCCAACGCGCCTCACTGGCCCGGGCGTTGGTGCGCGAGCCCGATCTGCTGCTGCTGGACGAGCCGTTCGGCGCGCTCGACGCGCTCACCCGTATCAAGGCGCAGCGTCTGGTGGGCGAGTTGTGGCAGCGGCGCGGCTGCGCGGTCCTGCTCGTCACGCACGACGTCGAGGAGGCCGTCCTGCTCGCCGACCGCGTCCTCGTGATGGACGACGGGGTCATCGCCCATGAGGAGCGCATCGACCTGGACCGCCCGCGCGACATCGCCGACCCCCGCTTCGCCGAGATCCGCACGAGCCTCCTGGAACGCCTGGGCGTCGACACGGCCGCGGAAGCCGCCTGAACGAGAACACCCCGCACGCCAACACCCCACGTTCCACGCCCCGCACGCCGACACCCCCACCGCGACACCGACAAGACAGAAAGAACGGAACCCCCATGCGACGACGCCTCGTCCCCGCCGCACTGCTCCTCCCCCTCGCCCTCCTGCTCACCGCCTGCGGTGGCGACTCGTCCGCGAGCACGGGGTCCGGCACCGACGGCAAGGGCTCCCTCACGCTCAACGTCGGTGACCAGAAGGGTGGTTCGGAGGCGATCCTGCGGGCCGCCGGTGAACTCGACGACCTCGACTACAAGATCAAGTGGTCGACCTTCACCAGCGGCCCGCCCCTGCTGGAGGCCGTCAACGCCAAGGCCGTGGACATCGGCGGCGTGGGCAACACCCCGCCGGTGTTCGCGGCGGGCGCGGGGTCGAAGATCAAGGTGGTCGCCGCCTGGCACGGCAACTCCAAGGGCGAGGCCATCCTCGTACCCGACGACTCGAAGCTGAAGAAGACCACCGACCTCAAGGGCAAGTCGGTGGCCGTGGCGCAGGGTTCGTCCGCGCACTACCAGCTGGTCGCCTCGCTGAAGGACGCCGGGCTCTCGATCAGCGACATCAAGGTCAAGTATCTCCAGCCCGCCGACGCGCTGGCCGCGTTCACCAGCGGCCAGGTCGACGCGTGGGCGGTCTGGGACCCGTACACCTCGCAGATCCTCCAGGCGAAGCAGGGGCGCATCCTCACCACCGGCGAAGGGGTGGTCAACGGCATCAACGTCCAGGTGGCCGCGCCGAGCGCGCTCGCGGACAAGGACAAGGCCGCGGCCATCAAGGACTACCTGGAGCGGCTGCGCCGGGCCACAGAATGGGTGTACGACCACCAGGAAGAGTGGGCCAAGGTCTGGGCGAAGGACACCGGGCTGCCCTACGACGTGGCGCTGGCCTCGGTCAAGCGCACCAACTCCACCCGGGTCGCGGTCGCGGTCGACAAGCCGCTCATCGCCTCCGAGCAGGCCATCGCCGACACCTTCACCGAGCTGAAGCTGATCCCGAAGAAGGTCGACTTCGCCGAGTTCGTGGACCCCCGGTACAACGGCGGCCTGCCGGCCTCGACCACGGCTCCGCGCGCCGCGGGGAACTGACCGAAGGGCGCTGACCTCGGGGGAAGATCCGCGACCCCGGCATGGTTGGTAGAACCGTGAACAACACCGAGGTCGTCGTCATAGGCGCTGGTCAGGCCGGTCTGTCCAGCGCCTACCACCTGCGCCGGACCGGTTTCGAGCCCGAGCGCGACTTCGTCGTCCTGGACCACTCCCCCGGTCCGGGCGGGGCGTGGCAGTTCCGGTGGCCCTCACTGACGTACGGCAAGGTGCACGGGATGCACGCGCTGCCGGGCATGGAGCTCACGGGCGCCGATCCCGGGCGGGCGTCCTCCGAGGTGATCGCCGAGTACTTCGCCGCGTACGAACGGACCTTCGATCTGCGGGTGCGGCGGCCCGTCGATGTGCGCGCGGTGCGGGAGGGGGACGGCGGGCGGCTGCTGGTCGAGACCTCGGCCGGGACCTGGGCGACGCGGGCGCTGATCAACGCGACCGGCACCTGGGACCGGCCGTTCTGGCCGCGCTATCCGGGTCAGGAGACGTTCCGGGGGCGGCAGTTGCACACCGCGCAGTACCCGGGGCCCGAGGAGTTCGCGGGGCAGCGGGTCGTCGTGGTCGGCGGGGGCGCGTCGGGGACCCAGCATCTGCTGGAGATCGCCCCGTACGCGGCTTCCACGACCTGGGTCACCCGGCGCCCGCCCGTCTTCCGCGAGGGTCAGTTCACCGAGGACGTCGGCCGGGCGGCCGTCGCGCTGGTCGAGGAGCGGGTGCGGCAGGGGCTGCCGCCGAAGAGCGTGGTCTCGGTGACGGGGCTGCCGCTGAACGACGCGATCCGGCAGGGCATCGAGGACGGGGTCCTCGACCGGCAGCCGATGTTCGACCGGATCACTCCGGAGGGCGTGGAGTGGAGTGACGGGCGGCGCGTCGACGCCGACGTCATCCTGTGGGCGACCGGCTTCCGGGCCGCCGTCGACCATCTCGCGCCGCTCAAGCTGCGCGAGCCGGGCGGCGGGATCCGGGTCGAGGGGACGCGCGCGGTCGCCGATCCACGCGTCCACCTCGTCGGCTACGGCCCGTCGGCCAGCACCATCGGCGCCAACCGCGCGGGCCGTGCGGCCGTACGGGACATCAGACGGCTCCTCGAAGAGCACCTCGACAAGGGCCTCGAAGGGGAAGAGGCCGCCGCCTGACGTCCCGCCCGCCGGGTCACTTCCTGGGAGCCTGCGAAGGACGCGAACTCCCGCTCGGCGAACCGCCGCTCTTCTGCTGGGCGTTGAACTCCGCCACGTTCTTGAGGTGCTCCTCGTAGCTCGCCGTGAACCGGGTGTCCCCCGGCTTCACCGTGACGAAGTACAGCCAGTCGCCCGGCGTCGGCGAGATCGCCGCGCGCACCGCCTCCTCGCCCGGGTTGTCGATCGGGGTCGGCGGCAGGCCCATGCGCTGGTACGAGTTGTAGGGGCTGTCGATCCGGGTGTCGGCCTCGGTCGTCTTCAGCGTGGAGCGGTTGAGGGCGTAGTTGATGGTGGAGTCCATCTGCAACGGCATCCCGCGTTCCAGACGGTTGAAGATGACCCGCGCCACCTTGCCCATGTCGGCCTTGGAGGCCGCCTCCGCCTGGATGATGCTCGCGATGGTGACGGCCTGGTAGACGTTCATCGCGTTGCGCTGGGCACCGGCGGCGACCGGGGCGCCGCTGAACTTCTGGTTCGCCGTGTTGACCATGAACGACAGCAGCGACTCGGGAGTCGACTTGTCGTTCAGCGGATAGGTCGCCGGGAAGAGATAGCCCTCCGGGTTGCCCTCGGCGTCGTTCGGCAGCTTCAGACCGGCCTTGGCGAGCGCCTTCTTGGTGGTGCCGGCCGGGCGGACGAGCGCCTTGTCGACGGCGTCGTAGATCTGGCTCGCGCGCCAGCCCTCGGGGATCACCAGCGAGGTGGGCTTGGCGTCCTTGTCGTTCTCCAGGCTCAGCAGCGGCACCGCCACGGCGGTGCCGGCCACGACGGCCCCGGTCGCGATGAGGACGAGTCGGCCCCGGCGCGTCAGTCGGATCGTGCTCCGTGACGGAGTGTTCTGGTACATGCGGGCACGGTAACCCCCAGATCGTTACAAACCCGGCATATCTTCAGCTTGTCGGTTCCAGTTGAGCATCCCGGCGTACGAGGGCGGCGTACCGTCCGTCCTTCTCCAGGAGTTCCTCGTGCGTACCGCGCTCGGCCACGCTCCCGGAGTCCAGGACCACGATCTGGTCGGCGCCGCGGACGGTGGACAGGCGGTGCGCGATGGTGAGCGTGGTGCGGTCGGCGGACAGGGCGTCGATGGCCTCCTGGACGGCCGCCTCGGTCCGGGTGTCCAGCGCGCTGGTCGCCTCGTCGAGGATCAGGACCGGCGGGTCGCGCAGGATCGTCCGGGCGATGGCCAGGCGCTGTTTCTCGCCGCCCGAGAAGCGGTGGCCGCGCTCGCCGACGACCGTGTCGTAACCGTCGGGCAGACCCGCGATGTGGTCGTGGATCTGCGCCGCCTTCGCCGCCGCATAGAGCTCCTCATCGGTGGCGTCCGGCTTCGCGAAGCGCAGGTTGTCGGCGACCGAGGCGTGGAAGAGGTACGTCTCCTGCGAGACGACGCCGACCGCGCGGGCGAGGGTGTCGAAGTCGAGGTCGCGCACGTCGACCCCGTCGAGGGTGACGCGGCCGCCCGCGACGTCGTACAGCCTCGGAACCAGGTGGCCCAGCGTGGACTTTCCGGCGCCGGTCGGGCCGACGACCGCGAGGCTGCCGCCGGCGGGGACGGTGATGTCGATGCCGTCGAGGATGGCGCGGCTCTTGTCGTCGTACCGGAACTCGACGCCCTCCAGGCGGACCTCGCCCTTGATGGTGTCGAGGTGGACGGGGTTCTCACGCTCGGTGATGTCGATGGGCAGGTCGAGGTACTCGAAGATGCGCTGGAACAGCGCGAGGGAGGCCTGGATCTGGACACCGGTGCCGAGCAGGCTGACCGCCGGGCGGAACAGGCCCTGCTGGAGCGAGACGAAGGCGACGATGGTGCCGATCGAGACGTCCGGGCCGCCCATCTGGAGGGCGAGGCCCGCGGTCCAGTAGATGACGGCGGGCATGGCGGCCATGACGATCGTGATGACGGCCATGCGCCAGCGGCCCGCCATGCTGGAGCGCACTTCGAGGTCGACCAGCCGCTCGGACTCCTCCGAGAAGGACCGGGTCAGCGAGTCGGAGCGGCCCATGGTGCGGCCGAGCAGGATGCCGCTGACCGAGAGGGACTCGGTGACGGTGGCGGCCATCGCGGCCATCTGCTTCTGGCGCTGGGTGGTGATCTTCTTGCGTTCGTTGCCGACGCGGCGGCTGATCCACACGAAGACGGGGAGCAGCAGGAGCGAGACGACGGTCAGCCGCCAGTCCAGGGCGATCATCGCGACGATCGTGGCGACGACGCTGGTGGCGTTGGAGACCAGCGAGGTGGCGGTGGAGGTGACGGTCGCCTGCATGCCGCCGATGTCGTTGGCGATACGGGACTGGACCTCACCGGTACGCGTGCGCGTGAAGAACGCGAGCGACATCCGCTGGAGGCGGTCGTAGACGGCGGTGCGCAGGTCGTGCATGACGCGCTGGCCGACCGTTGTGGAGATCAGGGTCTGGAGGACGCCGAAGACGCTGGTCAGTACGGCGCTGAGGATCATGCCGAGCGCCAGCAGGCTGAGCAGACCGGTGCGGCCCTCGGGGATCGCTACGTCCAGCGTCTCCTTCAGCAGGAAGGGCGTGGCGACCGAGACCAGGGACGCGGCGCCGACGAGGAGGCCGACGACGGCGAGACGCCTGCGGTAGGGGCGGAAGAGTTTCAGGATGCGGCGGACCTGCCGGGGCTGCTCGGGTGAGTCGCCGGCCGGTGTCCACTTGGGTTCGTTGTCGGGGTGCATGGGCTCCTTCGGGAGGCTTGTCGGGTGAGACTCACGGACCATAGCTCATTGTTACCTATACTCACAATGCACAAGGTCCTGTTATTGTTCCCGTATGACCGACCCCGCGCCCGCGACCACCCCCGATTCCGACGGCCTGCTCGCCGAGCAGCTGCTCCGGTTCACCCGGCGTGTGCATCGCATCCAGAAGCGGCACATCGAGCAGAGCGGTCTGGGCATCACCCCGGCCCAGTCGCGGCTGCTGCGCACGCTCGCGCACTACGGCTCGCCGCCGCGGATGGCCGATCTCGCGGAGCGGCTGGAGGTCGTGCCGCGCGCGGTGACGTCGCTGGTCGACGGGCTCGAGGCGGCCGGCAAGGTGCGGCGGGTGCCGGATCCGACGAACCGGCGGGTGATCCGGATCGAGCTGACGGACGACGGACGCAAGGCGCTGCGGGAGTTGCGGGGAGCGCGGAGGTCGGCGGCGGCGGAGATCCTGGAGCCGCTGACGGAGAAGGAGCGCGCGGTGCTGGGTGTCCTGCTGGACACGTTGGTGGACGGGGCTGCGCCCGAGCCGGGGAAGCGGTGCTGAAGACATGAGAGAAGGCCGCGGCGATGAGCCGCGGCCTTCTTCTTCGCTGTGCTGCTGGGGTCAACTGGCTGCTGGGGTCAACTGGCCTCGGAGGCCGTCTCCTTCGTCTTCTGAGCGGGCACGACCGCCTCGGCGGCCCCCTCCTCAGGTTCGAGCTCGGCCTCGGGATCGGGCTCGGCCTCGGTCTTCCCCTCGTCCAGCACCTTCTTCGCCTTCTCCAGGTCCAGCGCCCCCTCCCAGCGGGACACCGCGAAGACGGCGACGCAGTTGCCGAGCAGGTTCGTCACGACCCGCATCGAGTCCATGATGCGGTCCACGCCGAGGAGCAGGGCGACGGCTCCGGCCGGGATCGCGCCCAGCGAGGACGCGGTCGCGGACAGGGCGAGGAAGGCGGAGCCGGGGATGCCGGCCATGCCCTTGCTGGTCAGCATCAGCACCAGGACGACGGTGATCTGCTGGCCGAGGCTGAGGTCGACGCCCACCGCCTGGGCGATGAAGAGCGTGCCGATGGAGAGGTAGAGCGAGGCGCCGTCGAGGTTGAAGGAGTAGCCGGTCGGCAGCACCAGACCCACGGCGTCGTCACGGGCACCGGCCTTGCGCAGCTTCTGCATGACCCGCGGCATGACCGACTCGGTGGAGGCGGTGCCGAGGGCGAGCAGCATCTCCTCGCGGATGTAGCGCAGGAACTTCCAGAGGCTGAGCCCGGTGAGCATCTTCAGCGCGACGGCGAGCAGCGCGATGAACAGCGCGGCGGCGGCGTAGCACAGGATGATCAGCTTGGCGTAGGTCTCGATGACGCCGAGGCCGTAGTTGCCGATCAGGACGGCCATCGCGCCGAACACGGCGATCGGGGCGAGGCGCATGATGAAGCCGACGACCGCGAAGATGATCTCCTGGGCCTGCTCGATGGCGGGCAGCACCTGCGGCACCTTGGTGTGGCCGAGGTGCAGCAGCGCGGCGCCCACCAGGCAGGCCAGGATGAGGACTTGGAGCAGCGCGTTCTCCGCGAAGGCGCCGATGAAACTGGTCGGGATCGCGTTGACGATGAACTCGGTCGTCGAGGGCAGCGAGCCGCCGCCCGTCTTCGCGTCGATCGCCGAGGTGTCCAGGGTGGACGGGTCGACGTTCATGCCTGAGCCGGGCTGGACGACGTTGGCGGCGAGCAGGCCGATGAGCAGGGCGAGGGTGCTCGCGACCTCGAACCAGATCAGGGCCTTGAGCCCGATCCGGCCGAAGGCCTTGAGGTCGCCGGCCTTGGCGATACCGACGACGACCACGCAGAACACGAGCGGCGAGATGATCGTCTTGATGAGCCGGGTGAAGCCGTCGCCGAGCGGCTGGAGGTCCGAGGCGAAGCCGGGCCACAGCTTTCCGACAACGATGCCGAGGACCAGCGCGACGGCGACCTGGGCGAAGAGAGAGGTACGCAATATGCGTGCGACGCGTCGCGGCAGGGACGGGACGGACGGCGGCACGGGCACTCCTAGTGGGGGACGTTGGCGCACAGAAGCACGGACGGGGAACTTCTGCGATACGGAAAGCGGCTTCCGTGGCGATCACTTTGACCGCGCCGTTGATCTCCTACAAGACCGCCGTGTTTCGGCCGCGTAAATCACGCCTTGAGTGACGCATCGCACACAACTCCCGTCAGCAGCCCTGTCGATCCTCGGTGAGCACCCCCTGAACGCTGGTCAGCGAGCGGTCGTAGCAGCGGCCTGGGCCGTACAGCCGGTAGCGCTCACTCGTCGTGCCGACGGCGTGCCGCTGGTCGCGCGGGACGTTGAGCGTCCAGGTGGCGTCGCCGGTATAGGTGTCGTCGAGCCACTGGGTGCGCCGGCCGTCGGTGACGACCCAGGCCCGGTCACCGAGGGTCAGCACGGTCCGCAGCCGGTCGTCCGTGCCGATCGTCGTGGTCCCGTCCATCGTGTACGTCCGGTGCGTGCGCGTGGTCCGGGCCGGGCCGCGTCCGTCGACGGTGACCGACTCGTCGTCCGTCCAGGCCGCCTTGAGCGCGTCGAAGTTCTCGCCGTCGGTCCAGCGGTGCGTGGAGGTGTTCGCCAGGGAGCGGCGGACGGTGGTGGTGACCCGGCCGTGCGAGGTGTCGACGTATCCGGCGACGGTGAGCCGATGGGCACCCTCGGTGTCCAGGCGCTGCTCCGAACCGGGCGTGTACGTCGAGGAGTTGGCGAGGTCGCCGACGGAGTGCGCGGTGAGCTTGCCGGTGACCTGAGCGCGCTTCGCGTCCTGCCAGACGAGGATGTTCACGGGTGCGCTCCAGCCGCTCTGTCCCTCGGGGACGCCGACGACATCCACCTGCACGCGGTGCGGCTCGCCGTCGTTCAGGATCCCGGCGAACGGCGTCAGGTCGTATTCGATCGGCTTGATGTCGAAGGCGCGGGGGCCCGGAACGACGTACCAGAGAAAGGGGTTGGACCAGCCGCCGGTCCACACGTGCGGGAACGGGGCGGCGATTCCGGCGAGTTGGCCGTCGACCGTGATCTGCACCTCCCGGTAGGGGCCGCCGGCGGCCTTGCAGGAGTACGGCGCCTCGTCCGGGACCGTGAGATACCAGTACTCCTCGCAGCCGCCGCCCGAGCCGGTGGCGTACACCTCGGCGACGATGCGTTCGCTGTTGCGCGGGGTGGTGACGGTGCCGTCGGCCGGGGTGAGGACCTGGTCGGGGGCCTGGACGGCGGGACGGCCGGCGTAGAAGGTGAGGGTGACCTTGACGTCGATGACACCGGTGTACGTGCCGTCGACGACGTTCCCGATGAGCATCTCGACGTCCTGGCCGGAGCGCAGGGTGTCGCTGTAGCGGGTGACGTCCTTCTCCACGGACCACTCGATGCCGTCGGGCGACGGCTCCGGCGTCGACGTACGGAAGATCTCGACCCCGCCGACGTGCAGATAGCCGAGCCGGTCGAACTGACGCCCCTTCACCTTGCCGTCCATCCGCAGCACGACCTTGCTCCAGCGGTCGCCACAGCCCTCCGGCGGGGTGTAACTGCCCTTGTACGGCGTGAAATCGCGGAACTGAGCTTCGGCGAGCGTGACTTCGCAGGACTTGCCCGAAGGCTTGGTGACGGGCGGGGCGGCGGTGATGGGGTCGTGCCAGTCGGAGCCGAACTCGGCGGGCACATCGGCGGATTGGACCGACACATCGGCGGATTGGGCCGATGCCCCGGCCGCCCGGGCGGGGGCCGTCCCGAGGAGGGTGCTCGCCACGAGGGTCGCTCCGGCGAGCATGGACATGATGATCCGTCTCTTCATGGCCGGTGTTCTACGGCGAGTTGGCCGCTCTCCGCAATGAGGCCTCCCCCGCGAGTGCTAGCTCGCCAGGTCGGCCCTGTCCCCCATCACCACCACAGGATGCCGGTCCGGGTCGAGCGTGCGCAGCAGGTACTCCATCGCGGTTCTGGACAGGCTGACGCAGGCGGACGTACCGCTGCCGTGGTCCATGTGCAGCCAGATCCCGCCGCCCTTGGACTCGCCCTCCGGGCGGGTGGGGTCGTTCGGCGGGGTGCCCTTGACCCGGTTGTAGTCGATGGCGATGACGTAGTCGAAGTCGTGCCAGTGCGACTTGGCCCACCAGCGCGGGGCGGTGAAGGCAGCGGACTGTGTGTACGGGAGTTTCGAGCCGGGGCTCTTCAGGACCCCGCCCGCGTCGGTGAGGGTGAACACGCCCACGGGGCTGCGTTTGTCGCCCTCGTGGTGGTCCGTGGTCCAGCCCTTCTTGCCGTTGTGCGCGGGCCAGCTGCGGAGACGCTCCCAGGCGGGGCCGCGCTTCTCGTAGAGGACGACCGTCGCGTCCGGGGACTCCTTGCCGTCGCCGTAGACCGCCACGACCTGTCGGGAGGCCGCGGGGACACGGCGCTGGAGGCGGGCGCCGATGTCCGGGAGCCCGGTTTTCGGGATGCCGGTTTTCGGGATGCCGGTGGGGGCGGTGGCCGTGGGCCTCGCCGCGGAGGTCGCCGTATGACGTTCGTTGGTGCCTCCGCAGGCGGACAGGGCCGCCAGGAGGATTCCGCAGATCACCGCATGCCGTACTTCGCTCCGCACCCCGCCATGGTCGCACCACCGCGCACGGAAAACCGTTTGCCCCCGACCACGGAATGACGCGAACCTTTCACGGTTTGCTACCGCCGACCGCGGTCCCTCCACCCCCCTGCCACGAGCCACTGGGACGACATCCGTCATGCAGATTCAAGACCTTCCGTATCCCGACCCGGGTGTGCCGGACGCGCGCTCGGGTCCCCGATTCCTGTGGTGGCTCTTCCGGAATCAGCTGGGCGGACAACTCAAGTCCCTCTCCTGGGGACTGCTGCACTTCCTGTCCATCTCCGCCCTGCCGTTCTGTGTGGGCCTCGCCGTACAGGCCGTCGTCGACCGCTCCGGAGGCCGGCTCGCCCTCGCGGGCGGACTGCTGGCGCTCTGCTGCGTGGGCAACGCCCTCGGCGACACCTTCCTGCACCGCACCGCCATCACCAACTGGATCACCGCCGCCGCCCGCGTCCAGCAGCTGCTCGCCCGCAAGGCGTCCGCGCTGGGCTCGGGGCTGACCCGGCGGGTCTCGGCCGGTGAGGTCGTGGCCGTGTCCACGGGTGACATCGAGAAGATCGGCTGGTTCGTCGAGGCCGTCTCCCGGTTCACCGCCGCCGCCCTCACCATCGTGCTCGTCTGCGTGGCCCTGGTGGTCTACCAGCCGGCGCTCGGTGTCGTGGTCGCCGTGGGCCTGCCGGTCCTCGCCGTCGCCGTACTGCCGCTGCTGCCGCGCGCCACGCGGCGCGCCGACTTCCAGCGGGAGAAGGCGGGCCGCGCCACCGAGCTGGCCTCGGACACGGTCGCCGGACTGCGGGTGCTGCGCGGCATCGGCGGCGAGGAACTGTTCCTCGACCGCTACCGCAGCGCCTCGCAGGAGGTGCGGCACGCGGCCGTGCGCAGTGCCCGGATGTGGTCCCTGATCTCCGCGATCCAGGTGCTGCTGCCGGGGCTGCTGCTCATCGCGGTCGTCTGGTACGGCGTCGGCCTGGCCCGCGAGGGCCGGATCACCGTCGGCGAACTGGTCACCGCCTACAGCTCGGTCATGATCCTCACCTATCCGCTGCACCACTTCGAAGAGATCGCGATGGCCTACTCCTTCTCTCGTCCGTCGGCCCGCCGGGCCGCGCGGGTGCTGTCGCTGGAGCGGGCCACGTCCGCCGAGGGGTCGTTGACGGGTGAGAGTCCGGCCGGGGACCTGTACGACCCGGCGACCGGTCTGCTCGCCCCCTCCGGGCGGCTCACCGCCGTGGTGTGCGGCGACCCGGACGCGGCGGGAGCGCTGGCCGAGCGGCTCGGCGGCCACCCCGCCGAGGAGGGCACGTCCGTGCTGATGGGCGGGGTGCCGCTGGACGAGCTGCCGCTGTCCGTCGCGCGGACCGCCGTACTCGTCCAGGACAAGGACCCGGTGCTGCTGTCCGGCACGCTGCGCGAACTGCTCGACGTGCCCGCCTCGGGTGACGTCGACCCGCGCGACGCGCTGGCCGCCGCCCAGTGCGAGGACGTCCTGGCCGCCCTGGTCCAGGGCTCGCTCGACGTCGAGGACGCGATGGACGCCCGGATCACCGAACGCGGACGCTCCCTGTCCGGCGGCCAGCGCCAGCGGCTCGCCCTGGCCCGGTCGCTGTTCACCGACCCGGAGGTGCTGGTCCTGGACGAGCCGACGTCTGCCGTGGACTCGCACACCGAGGCCCGGATCGCCGAGGGCGTACGGAATCTGCGGTCCGGGCGCACGACCGTGGTGTTCACCTCGTCGCCGCTGCTCCTGGACCGCGCGGACCGGGTCGTGCTGGTGCACGAGGGCGAGGTCGTGGCCGTGGGTGTGCACCGCGAACTGGTGCACACCGAACCCCGGTACCGCGCGGTCGTGACCCGCGAGACCGAAGAAGAAGCCGATGAGGCCGCCCTGAAGGGCGTGCTGGAAGAGATCGAGGAGACGGCATGATCGGCGTGGCGCCACCGGCGTACGACCCGGCGGCCCCGACGACGGCGAGCACCCTGCCCGTCGGGGGCTCCGCGACCGTACGCGCGTACGTGAGCGAGCTGTTCCGCAGACATCGCCGTGCCTTCCTGATCCTGATTGCCGTCAACACGGTGTCCGTGGTGGCGTCGATGGTGGGGCCCTGGCTTCTCGGCGGGCTCGTGGAACGGGTGTCCGACGGCGCTCGTGAGCTCCATCTGGAGCTGACGGCGGGGCTGTTCGTGCTCGCGCTCGCCGTGCAGGCCGTGTTCGTACGGCAGGTCCGGCTGCGCGGCGCGATGCTCGGCGAGCGGATGCTGGCCGACCTGCGCGAGGACTTCCTCGTACGGTCGGTCGGGCTGCCGCCGGGCGTCCTGGAGCGGGCCGGCACCGGTGACCTGCTGTCCCGGATCACGACCGACATCGACCGGCTCGCCAACGCGATGCGCGAGGCCGTGCCGCAGCTGTCGATCGGTGTGGTGTGGGTGTTCCTGCTGCTGGGCGGGCTCGTCGTCACCGCGCCGCCGCTGGCCGCCGCGGTGTTCCTCGCCCTGCCGGTGCTGGTGATCGGCTGCCGCTGGTACTTCAAGCGGGCGCCGTCCGCCTACCGCTCGGAGGCCGCCGGGTACGCGGCCGTCGCCGCCGCGCTCGCCGAGACCGTGGACGCCGGGCGCACCGTCGAGGCCCACCGCCTCGGGGAGCGCCGGGTCGAGCTGTCGGAGCGGCGGATCGAGGAGTGGACGGCGTGGGAGCGTTACACGCTCTATCTGCGGTCGGTGCTCTTCCCGTTCATCAACGTCACCCACGTGCTGATCATCTCGTCGGTGCTGCTGGTCGGCGGTGCGTTCGTCCTCCAGGGCTGGATCGACGTCGGTCAGCTGACGACCGGTGCGCTGATCGCGCAGATGCTCGTCGACCCGGTCGGGCTGATCCTGCGCTGGTACGACGAGTTGCAGGTCGCCCAGGTGTCGCTGGCCCGGCTGGTCGGCGTCCGCGACGTCGAACCGGACGCCGGGGACGACTCGGTGGACCCCGACGGGCGCCATGTCCACGCGGACCGGGTGCACTTCGGGTACCTGGAGGGCGTGGACGTGCTGCGCAAGGTGTCCCTGGAGGTCGCCCCCGGCACGAGGCTGGCCCTGGTCGGCCCGTCCGGGGCGGGCAAGTCCACGCTGGGCAGGCTGCTCGCGGGGATCTACGCGCCCCGGGACGGCCGGATCACCCTGGGCGGCGCGGAGTTGTCCCGGATGCCGGCCGAGCGGGTCCGCTCCCATGTGGCCCTGGTCAACCAGGAGCACCACGTCTTCGTGGGCTCGCTCCGCGACAACCTGCTCCTCGCCCGCACCGGCGCCGACGACGCCGAACTGTGGGCGGCGCTCGGCGCGGTGGACGCGGACAGCTGGGCGCGGGCACTGGACGAGGGCCTGGACACCGAGGTCGGCTCGGGCGGGTTCGCCCTGACTCCCGCCCAGGCCCAGCAGATCGCGCTGGCCCGGCTGGTGCTGGCCGACCCGCACACGCTGGTCCTCGACGAGGCGACCTCGCTGCTGGACCCGCGCGCGGCCCGGCACCTGGAGCGGTCCCTGGCCCGGGTCCTCGACGGCCGCACGGTCGTCGCCATCGCCCACCGGCTGCACACCGCGCATGACGCCGATGTCATCGCGGTCGTGGAGAACGGCCGGATCAGCGAGCTCGGCAGCCATGACGAGCTGGTCGCGGCGGACGGGGCGTACGCGGCGCTGTGGAGGTCCTGGCACGGGTGAACCAGCTGATCAGGGGTGGTCGCGGGAACACGGCGGCTCCTGGTCGGTACCCGTAGCCGCCGTCACCGAGGACGTCGCCGAGCCGTGAGTCACCGACCTCGACGATGGAGGTGCCCATGGCGGCCTCGGTCGCGCTGGGCCTGCTCCCCGTCCGGCTTCGCGCTGGGCGACGCACAGGCGTCCGTCGCCTTCGTACGCCGCTTCCAGGACGCGGTGTACGGGCCGGCCCTGTCGGTGACCCGGGAGCCGGCCCTCGCCGAGGACGTGAGCCAGGACGTCTTCGTACGCGCCTGGCGAGCCGCCGGCAGCTACGACGCTCGGCGTGCCTCCGACCTCACCTGGCTGCTGACCGTCACCCGGAACGCCACCATCGACAGCTCAGCCGCTGACCTCTGGCGGAGCGGGACCGCGCAGGTCACCGACGTCCGGCGGAGCTGGACCGCTTACCTCACCGACCTCCGGCCGACCTCGGCTTCCGGCGCCGCCGACAGAGTGCGGAACGGCTCGATCCCGGCACGGTCCGGGCCCCGTCCGCCCTCCGTGCCGTTGCGCGGTGCCGAACCGGGGTGGAAGGCTGGAGAGCGGCACCGGTTCGGGGAACGCCCGGACACGACGCACGCGTGGCGCGCCGGACGCGGCCTGTGCCCGCGCCGCGGGCCACCGCGGTGACACCGGGCCCGGCCCCACCACCTGGAGGTATCCGTGAACAGCTCCGACGGATGGGGAGACGACGTCTACCAGCCCGACGGGTCCGAGATCCAGGACGACGCGGGACTGCTGGACGCGGAGGACACCCTGGACGACGACGGTGTCGGTGACCCCCTCGACCGGGGCTGGTCGCCTCCGGAGCGCCCGTGGGCGGTCGAGCACACCGGTGTGGCGGTGTCCGAGCGCGAGACCCTGGACCAGCGGCTCGCCGAGGAGCTGCCGGACGCCCCCGTACCCGACGGTGACGGCATCGGCGACGTCGACGGCACCGACGGCGAACTCCTGGACAACGAAGTGGGCGCCCGTCGCTCCGGCCGGCTCGTGGCCCCCGACGAGGGCGCGCACGAGGACGAGGAGAGCGGCCTGATCGCCACGGATGTGGGCATCGACGGTGCGGCCGCCTCCGCCGAGGAGGCCGCGATGCACATCGTCGACGAGGACGCCCTGTCCGGCTGACCCCGAGGAGCGCACATGCAGCAGGACAAGCACCCCGACTACCGCGAGGTCGTCTTCCGCGATCGCGCCGCCGGCTACGCCTTTCTCACCCGGTCCACCGCGACGAGCGACCAGACCATCGAGTGGGACGACGGCGAGACCTACCCCGTCGTGGACGTGGAGATCTCCTCGGAGAGCCACCCCTTCTACACCGGCAAGGCCCGGACGGTGGACACCGAGGGGCGCATCGCGCAGTTCGAGCGGCGGTACGGCGGTGGGGCGGAACCCGGGAAGTGAGCTTCCCGTGAGGCCGCCCCGGCCACCGGCGCCGGGCCGCTCCGCTCTCGGAGAGAGCTGCTCCGCTCTCGAATAAGGCTGCTCCGCTCTCAGATGAAGTTGAGCGCCGCCGCGCAGCCCACCCCGCCGAGCAGCATGAACGCCGGCATCAGCACCTTGAGCTCGACCCAGCTGCCCGCCCGGAACCGCATGGCCTTGGGCGGACCGATCGGGTACCAGCGCTTGCGGCCCACCGGGATCGGCCACAGGATCGGGCAGCCGGAGACGGTCAGCGCGTCCCCGATGTCGTGGACCAGCGCGCCCAGCACGACAGGCAGGCCCAGCCACAGGTACTCCTGGCCCGGCGCCGTGAACAGCCAGTCCGAGCCGTTGCCCGGCTTGTCCAGGACCCCGGCGATGATCCAGGAGCTGGTCGCGGCCAGCAGCCACACCAGGACGTCGGCACTGGAGCCACGGGTGGCCCGCCACAGCAGGCCCTCGATCGCCAGCACCATGTGCACGAAGAGGATCGCCAGGACCGCCCAGCGCCCACCGGTGATCGCCGCGACCGAGACACCGGCGCCGATCAGCACCGCCCACAGCCAGGTGTGGGTGAGCGTGCGATGGCCGCCGGAGCGACGCGGGTCGCCCTGCTTCTTCGTCCCCTTGTAGACGGCGTACGAGAGCTTGTCGACGATCTCGCACAGCCCGCGCGAGATCGGACCGAAAGCCCGCGAGATGGTGGCCGCCTTGTGGTCGAGGTCGGGGGCGAGCGCGGCCCCGGCGCAGATCAGGGCGCCGGCGAGCAGCACCGGCCAGGGCATGGTGTGCCCGGCGGCGGCCGCTGCCGCTCCGACGCCGAGCCAGGCGGCGGCTCCCGACAGTGAGTGTGCTGGTCCCATCATGGCCGTTGCCCGCCCCATTCCTCGTGTACCGCTGTCCAGTTGACCGGCCGCGCTGACGCTGTGTCGGCGACACAGCGTACTGGTCGTGATCTTCGTAGCCGCATCCGATTCCCCTATGAGGCGGGAGGGCAGGCAAGATGGGTGGGTGACCCTCATCGATCAGCTGCCGCCGACCGCAGACCCCGACGCCCTCTACGAAGCCTTCGAGTCGTGGGCCGAGGAGCGCGGGCTCACGCTCTACCCCCATCAGGAGGAGGCGCTGATCGAGGTGGTCTCCGGGGCGAACGTGATCGTGTCGACGCCCACCGGCTCCGGCAAGAGCATGATCGCGGCGGCCGCGCACTTCGCCGCGCTCGCCCGTGACGAGGTCACCTTCTACACGGCCCCGATCAAGGCGCTGGTCTCGGAGAAGTTCTTCGAGCTGTGCAAGATCTTCGGCACCGAGAACGTCGGCATGCTGACCGGCGACGCGTCGGTCAACGCGGACGCCCCGGTGATCTGCTGCACCGCCGAGGTGCTGGCGTCGATCGCGCTGCGCGACGGCAAGCAGGCGGACGTCGGCCAGGTCGTGATGGACGAGTTCCACTTCTACGCGGAGGGCGACCGCGGCTGGGCCTGGCAGATCCCGATCCTGGAGCTGCCGCAGGCGCAGTTCATCCTGATGTCGGCCACGCTCGGCGATGTCTCGATGTTCGAGAAGGACCTCACCCGGCGCACCGGCCGCCCGACGGCGGTGGTCCGCTCGGCGACCCGTCCGGTGCCGCTCTCCTACGAGTACAAGTTCACCCCGCTCACGGAGACCCTGACCGAACTGCTCCAGACCAAGCAGGCGCCGGTCTACATCGTGCACTTCACCCAGGCGCAGGCCGTGGAGCGGGCGCAGGCGCTGATGAGCATCAACATGTGCTCGAAGGAGGAGAAGGAGCAGATCGCCGATCTCATCGGCAACTTCCGCTTCACCACCAAGTTCGGCCGCAACCTGTCCCGTTACGTACGGCACGGCATCGGCGTCCATCACGCCGGCATGCTGCCCAAGTACCGGCGTCTGGTGGAGAAGCTCGCCCAGGCGGGCCTGTTGAAGGTCATCTGCGGCACGGACACGCTGGGCGTGGGTGTCAACGTCCCCATTCGCACCGTGCTGTTCACGGCCCTGACCAAGTACGACGGCAACCGTGTCCGCACCCTGCGCAACCGCGAGTTCCATCAGATCGCGGGCCGCGCCGGACGGGCCGGCTTCGACACGGCAGGCTTCGTGGTCGCCCAGGCGCCCGAGCACGTGGTCGAGAACGAGAAGGCGCTCGCCAAGGCGGGCGACGACCCGAAGAAGCGCCGCAAGGTGGTGCGCAAGAAGGCGCCGGAGGGCTTCGTCGGCTGGACGGAGAGCACCTTCGAGAAGCTCATCGCCTCCGACCCGGAGCCGCTGACCTCCCGTTTCCGGGTCACGCACACCATGCTGCTGTCGGTGATCGCGCGGCCCGGCAACGCCTTCGAGGCGATGCGGCATCTGCTGGAGGACAACCACGAGCCGCGCAAGGCGCAGCTCAAGCACGTCCGCCGCGCGATCGCGATCTACCGTTCGCTGCTGGACGGCGGCATCGTCGAGAAGCTCGACGAGCCGGACGCCTCCGGCCGTATCGTCCGCCTCACCGTGGACCTCCAGCAGGACTTCGCGCTGAACCAGCCGCTGTCCACCTTCGCGCTCGCCGCGTTCGAACTCCTCGACCCCGATTCGCCGTCCTACGCCCTGGACATGGTGTCGGTCGTGGAATCGACGCTGGACGATCCGCGGCAGATCCTCGTCGCCCAGCTGAACAAGGCAAAGGGCGAGGCCGTCGCCGCGATGAAGGCGGACGGCATCGAGTACGAGGAGCGCATGGAGCGCCTCCAGGACATCACGTACCCGAAGCCTCTGGAGGAGCTGCTCTTCCACGCGTACAACACGTACCGCAAGAGCCATCCCTGGGTCGGCGACCATCCGCTCTCCCCGAAGTCCGTCATCCGGGACATGTACGAACGGGCCATGTCGTTCACGGAGTTGGTGTCCTTCTACGAGCTCGCTCGCACCGAGGGCATTGTCCTGCGTTACCTCGCCAGTGCCTACAAGACGCTGGACCACAACATCCCGGACGACCTCAAGTCCGAGGACCTCCAGGACCTCATCGAGTGGCTCGGTGAGATGGTGCGCCAGGTCGACTCCAGCCTGCTGGACGAGTGGGAGCAGCTGGCCAACCCGGAGGAGATGACCGCCGAGGAGGCCCAGGAGAAGGCCGACGAGGTCAAGCCGGTCACCACCAACGCCCGCGCCTTCCGGGTCCTCGTCCGCAACGCCATGTTCCGCCGTGTCGAACTCGCCGCCCTGGACCAGGTCGAGGAGCTCGGCGAGCTGGACGCCGAGGCCGGCTGGGACGCCGACGCGTGGGGCGAGGCGATGGACAAGTACTGGGACGAGTACGAGGACCTCGGCACCGGGCCGGACGCCCGCGGGCCCAAGCTGCTCCTGATCGAGGAGGAGCCGGAGAACCGTCTGTGGCGCGTCCGGCAGATCTTCGACGACCCGAACGACGACCATGACTGGGGCATCAGCGCGGAGGTCGACCTGACGGCCTCCGACGCGGAGGGTCGTGCTGTCATCCGTGTCACCGACGTCGGCCAGCTGTGAGCACAGGAGAATCCCACCCATGACGAACCCGGCCGAGAGACTGGTCGACCTGCTCGACCTGGAGCAGATCGAGGTCAACATCTTCCGTGGCCTGAGCCCGCAGGAGTCCCTCCAGCGGGTCTTCGGCGGACAGGTGGCGGGGCAGGCGCTGGTCGCCGCCAACCGCACCACCGAGGGCGACCGCCCGGTGCACTCGCTGCACGCGTACTTCCTGCGCCCCGGTCGGCCCGGGGTGCCGATCGTGTACCAGGTCGAACGGGTGCGGGACGGCAGGTCGTTCACGACCCGCCGGGTCACCGCCGTGCAGCAGGGCCGCACGATCTTCAATCTCACCGCCTCCTTTCACAAGCCTGAGGAAGGTTCCTTCGAGCACCAGCTCCCGCCGGCCCGCAAGGTCCCGGACCCGGAGTCGCTGCCGTCGGTGACGGACGAGATCCGGGAGCATCTGGGCGAACTGCCCGAGCGCTGGGAGCGGATGGCGCGCCGCCAGCCCTTCGACATCCGCTATGTGGACCGGCTGCGCTGGACGCGCGAGGACGTCAAGGACGCCGAGCCGCGCAGCGCGGTGTGGATGCGCGCGGTCGGGCCGCTCGGCGACGACCCGGTCGTGCACACGTGCGCGCTGACCTACGCCAGCGACATGACCCTCCTGGACGCCGTCCGTATCCCCGTCGAACCCCTGTGGGGTCCGCGGAGTTTCGACATCGCGTCGCTGGACCACGCCATGTGGTTCCACCGGCCGTTCCGCGCGGACGAGTGGTTCCTGTACGACCAGGAGTCGCCGATCGCCACGGGTGGGCGCGGGCTGGCCCGGGGGCGGATCTACGACGTGGAGGGACGGCTGCTGGTGTCCGTCGTCCAGGAAGGGCTGTTCAGGGCGCTCTGAGCCACCCGCGCCCGCGCCCGGTCACACGCTTCTCACGTCTCACGCGTCTCACGTCTCACGCGGTTCTCACGCGCTTCTGCGGCGGAGCCAGCCGAGCAGGCCGCGGGACGGCACGTCCGGCTCGGACGGCTGCTCCGGAGAGTGCTCCGATGCCGGAGAGGTCTGCCGGGCCGGAGGTGTCCGCTGCGCTGGGGTCGTCTGCCGGGCCGCGGGGCGTGGCGCGGGCCGGAGAGTTCGGGCGTCCTCCAGGGCCCGGGCCAGAGCGGTCCTCAGCCAGTCGATCTCGTCCGGGTCGTCGGCGGTCATGATCCGCTCGGCGAGGAACGCGGCGGGCGAGCCCTGCGCCCCCTGGGCGGGCGGGTCCGGCCGGAACCGGAGCAGGTGGGAGCGCTCGTAGGGATCGGGGACGATTTCCGAGATCTGGGCCAGGTCGAGGAAGGCGGCCAGGACCCCGGCGCTCTCCCACGGCCCGTCGGCCGTGCGCAGCAGGAACTCCCGGTGCCGTCCGCGCCAGTTGCGCGCCCTCAGGTCCACGCCCGCGTCCAGCAGATCACGCATCCCCTCGGGTGTACGACGGGCGGTCAGCAGTGGCGAGTTCTCCTCGGCGGCGGCGACCTGCCGTAGCTCCTCGGCCAGATACAGCCAGACCACGGCCCGGTACCGGTTCAGATAGAAGCGAACCGGCGACACCACACCGAGTCGCGCGAGCCGGGTGAACCTGCCGACCGGCACGTCCATGACGGCCGCGCCGTCGGTCGTGCCCACGACCCGTACCCGGTCCTGGAGCGCCTCGGGAAAGCCCTCCTCCGTGCGGAGCCGGTCGATCTCGGAGCGGGTGACCCGGCGTCCCCCGCCGCCCTCGTCGGGGACGGTCCGGATATGGCCGAGATGGACGGCGAGGTCGAACTCGCTTCGTTTGAGGCCCAGTTCCCGTGCCGCGCGGCTCGGCGCGCAGGACAGCTGGTGGGGTTTGGTGATGGTGGCGCCTGACATGGTGGTACTCCCCCGTGGAGTCACTCGCTCACGCTGGGTGCGTTCGCCGTGAAAAAACCGTAACCGGTCCGGCGGATCTCGCGACGAGCCTGTGGATAACTTGGTGAGGGTGTACGAATCAGCAGGTCAGAGGTCCATGGCCGAACTCCGCTCGGGCTGGCGGGCGTCCACGGTGAGGTGCTCGCCCACGCGATTGACCAGGAGCGTCATCTCGTAGGCGATCTGCCCGATGTCGGCCTCCGC
The DNA here is from genome assembly GCF_040644695.1 of Streptomyces sp. NPDC046909. Taxonomy (NCBI): domain Bacteria; kingdom Bacillati; phylum Actinomycetota; class Actinomycetes; order Kitasatosporales; family Streptomycetaceae; genus Streptomyces; species Streptomyces sp. NPDC046909. The sequence goes on from NZ_JBEYXC010000009.1 coordinate 211,990, forward strand.
GCCGCAGAGCACGCACAGACAGCTGCCGGTGCCGGCGGCGGTGACGAAGAGCACCGCGTCGTCGAACTCGATCATCGTCTGCCGGACCCTGCCCGCGCCGAAGTGGCGGCCCGACCCCTTGGCCAGGCTGTGCAGTCCGGACGCGACGGCGGCGAGATGTTCCGCGTCCTCGCGGCGCAGGCCTGTGCTGGCTCCCGCCACCAGGCCGTCGTTGGACAGGACCAGCGCGTGCCGCACATGGTCGACGCGCTCGGTCAGATCGTCCAGCAGCCAGCCGAGTTGTTGGTTCTGCGCCATGTTCCGTCTCCCCGTGTGACGTCTCCCCCTGGCCGGAGGATCTCCCCGCCACCTTTCCCGACGGCCGGGGCCCGGGCAAGGAGGACGGGCCAAGGCGCGGAAGATGGCCGAACCTTTGCACGAAAAGGCCGGGGGAGCCCGCCTGCGAGCGCGGTCAGCCCACCGAGTCCAGGAGCCGGGCGGTGTGCATCCGCCCCGCGTACTCGACGAGCCGGATCAGCACTTCCTTGCCCGAGTCGCGGTCCCGGGCGTCGCAGAGCACCACGGGGGTGCCACGATCCAGGTCGAGGGCGCGGGAGACATCGCTGGCGCCGTAAGTGCGGGCCCCCGTGAAGCAGTTGACGGCCACAACGAACGGGATGTGCCGGTGCTCGAAGTAGTCGACCGCGGGGAAACAGTCCTCCAGGCGCCGGGTGTCGGCGAGGACCACGGCCCCGAGGGCGCCCTGCGACAACTCGTCCCACAGGAACCAGAAACGGTCCTGCCCCGGGGTGCCGAAGAGGTAGAGGGAGAGGCCGGAGCGGATGGTGATGCGGCCGAAGTCCATGGCGACCGTGGTGGTGACCTTCTGGTCCACGCCGTCGGTGTCGTCCACCAACTGACCGGCCTCACTGAGGAGTTCCTCGGTGCGCAGCGGCCTGATCTCGCTGACCGCGCCCACCAGGGTGGTCTTGCCCACGCCGAATCCGCCGGCGACCAGTATCTTCAACGCCAGCGCGGTCTGTTCGCCGCCCTGGGCGTCGGAGTGCTCGGAGACCATCGATCACTTCTCTCGGGAGTGCCGGCAACGGTCGGCTGTGCGAGTGCGTGCAGTCAGCACGGCGCAGGTGCGTGAAGTCAGCATGATGACAACTGCGGCACCCCTTCGAGGGATTGGACCGCTATTTGACCGATGTGACCGAGTCGTGTGCATTGGCTTTCGAACTTTCCTCTACAGGGCCCGCAGGCCTTCGATCACCTCGCGCAGAATCCGTTCGTCAGGAAGCTGCGCGGGCGGTACGGGACGGCTGACGGTGACGCAGCCGAGTTCCAGGAGGTCGCCGAGGAGCACCCGGACCACACCGACGGGCAGATCGGCGCCCGCGGCGAGTTCGGCGACCGACTGGGTCTCGACACGGCACAGTTCGATCAGGGCCCGGTGCTCCGGCCCCAGCGCGGTGTCGTCGTCGACGCCGGGCGCGGCCGCGTCCAGCGTGACGAGCGCGATGAGGTCGAAACGCACCCCGGTGGGACCGGGTTTGGTGCGTCCGCCCGTCATGGCGTACGGCCGGACAAGAGGCCCGGCCTCGCCGTCGTACCACTGGCTGCCCGGCTCGCGCGGGGCGCCGGTCATGTCCTCCGTCATGAGCGTGGACCGCCTTCTCGTCTCATCCGGCGGGAGGCCGCGCGGCGACGCGCGGCGCCGTGTACAGGTGCTCGCCGACCCGTTTGACCAGTCGTGCCATCTCGTAGGCCACCAGGCCGATGTCGGCCGTGACGGCGGTGAGGACGGCGAGGCAGGAGCCGTCGCCCGCGGCCGCCACGAACAGGAAGCCGTCGTCCATCTCGACCATCGTCTGGCGCACGCCGCCCGCTCCGAAGTGGCGGCCCGCGCCCTTGGCGAGGCTGTGGAAGCCGGAGGCGACCGCGGCGAGGTGTTCGGCGTCCTCGCGGCGCAGGTCGGTCGACGAGCCGACGGCGAGGCCGTCGTTGGACAGCACCACCGCGTGCCGTACCTCGCTGACCCGCAGCACCATGTCGTCCAGCAGCCAGTCCAGTTCGCCGGACCGCTGTGCGGCCCTCATGCTCGGATCCTGGATCATGCGGGGTCTCCTTCGCTGCTGTCGCTGACCGCGGGGGAATCGGGGGTGGCGCCGCGCCCGGGCCGGCGGCCGCCACCGCGTGCCCAGCCGTCGCGGTACGCCGCCATCCGGTCCCGTACGAGCTCGGGGGTGCGCCGGTCGTCGCCGCGCGGGTCGGGCTGCGGCTGTGCTTCCTCGGTGCGCGGTTCGCGCAGCTGAGGGGCGAGGTTGGCCTGCCGGACCCGGCGGGGCAGGTCGTCCGATTCCTCGGCGTCGTCCGGGGGGCGGTGCAGGCGCAGGGTGGTGACTCCGGGGGGCGGGGTGTCGGACCCCGCCTCCGCCTTCGCCACGGCCGTGACCTCGGCCCTGGGCTCCGCGACGACCGGGACGGGGGCCACGAGGGCGGGCCGGTCGGCCGAGGCGTGCACGGACTCCTGCTGCCGGGCCGCGCCGGGCACGCGCGCGTACTCGCGTTCCGGGTCGACCGCCTTGCGAGGGGAACGTTCCTCCGCGCCGCTGTGGAGCAGCGCGGTGGGCAGCAGCACGACCGCGGTGGTGCCGCCGTAGGGCGAGGTCCGCAGATGGACCTTGATGCCGTGCCGGGCCGCGAGCCTGCTGACCACGAACAGTCCGAGCCGGTCGCTGTCGAACAGGTCGAGCGCCTCGGACTGTTCGATGCGGCGGTTGGCCTCGGCGAGGGTCTCCTTGCCCATGCCGAGGCCGCGGTCCTCGACCTCGATGGCGTAGCCGTTGCCGACGGGTTCGCCGGTGACGCGTACGCGCGTGTGCGGTGGCGAGAACTGCGCGGCGTTCTCGACGACCTCGGCGAGGAGGTGGGTGAGGTCGGCGACGGCTCCGCCGACGACGGACGCCTCGGGAAGCTGGCGTACCTCCACGCGCGCGTAGTCCTCGACCTCGGAGACGGCCGCGCGGACGACGTTGGTCAGGGAGACCGGCATGCGCCAGGCCCGGCCGGGTGCCGCGCCGGAGAGGATGATCAGGCTCTCGGCGTGGCGCCGCATGCGCGTGGTGAGGTGGTCGAGCCGGAAGAGGTCGCTCAGTTCGTTGGGGTCCTCGGAGCGGCGTTCCATGCTGTCCAGGAGGCTCAGCTGGCGGTGCACGAGGACCTGGCTGCGGCGGGCGAGGTTGACGAACACGCCGGAGATGCCGCTGGCGAGTTCGGCGCGTTCCACTGCGGCCCGCAGCGCGGCGCGGTGGACCGTGTTCAGGGCCTCGGCGACCTGGCCCGTCTCGTCCTCCGAGGGCGGTCCCGGCGGCGCCTCCGCCTGGACGTCGATCTCCTCCCCCGCGCGCAGTTTCCGCATGGCCTCGGGGAGTTTGCGCCGGGCGATCTCCAGGGCGCTGTTGCGCAGGCCCTCCAGTTCGACGACCAGGCCGCGTCCGATGCGCACGGAGATGACGAGCGACGCGGCGACGGCGGCGAGGCCGAGCAGGACGGCGGCACCGGCGGGCGTGAGCAGACCGCGGGTGAAGGGGTCGGCCCGGTCGGCGACTCCGCGCCCGGCGCCCTCCTCGATGGTCCGCATCTCGTCCTGCACGCGTGTGTGGGCCTTGGTCCACGTGGCCTCGGGTGCCGCGGCGATCGCCGCCGTGCCCGCGCGGCTCGCGAGGACCTTGTCCTCGAGGGTGCCCACGTCGGCGTAGGCGCTGCCGTCGGCGAGGTCCTGCCAGGCGGCGCGTTCGGGGCCGCGCAGGTCGGCGACGGCGGAGTCGGTGAGCGTACGGCGTGTGTCGACGGCGCCGGTGAACAGCCGCAGCCGCTCCCCGTCGAGGCGGCCGGCGAGGCGTGCGCCGGTCAGCAGGACGTCCTCCTGGGACAGCGCCTCGCCCGCGCGGGAGAATTCGAGCAGGACGCGCGCGTCGGAGCCGAGTTCGGCGTCCTGGATGCCGGTGAGGGCGCCGCCCACGCCGAAGGCCGTCGCGATGGTGCGGGTGTAGCGCGCGTAGGTCTCGTCCCAGCCGGCCCTGCGGTCGAGCACCGCCGTGCGCAGGGAGCGCAGTTGCTCGGCGCCGGTCACGAAGGCCTCCAGGCGCTTGGCCACTCCGGCGGGGAGTTCCTCGCTGTCGGCGACGGTGTTGTCGTCGCCGAGGCGCAGCTTGGCCAGGGCCTTGTCGGTGCGTTCGGCGAGTGTCTTGAGGTCACCGCTCCGGCCGCCGGCGGGGTCGGTCGCGTAGTGCACCGCGGCCGCGCGTTCGGCCTGGAGCGCGGCGACGGCGGCCGCGACGGGCGAGCGGATCTCGGAGTCCACGCGCTGCAACTGCCGCAGCCGGGAGACGTCCTGGGCGGTGGTCACGGTGGCGTACGCCCACAGGGCCAGCAGTGAGACGACCGGCACCATCAGCAGGCAGACGATCTTGGCGCGTACGGTGCGCGGGCGTATCAGCCATCGCCCCGCGCGCGTGGGCGGCTCGTCGGGTACGGCGCCCGCCGGTTCGTCCGGTCCTTCGTCGGCGGGTGGTCCGGCGTGCGCGCGGCGGCCGCGGGCGGGGGACGGGGGCGCCTCGGCGCCGTTCGTGGGGGTCCTACGGGGTGTTCGCATGGCCTCCTGCCTCGGAAGTGGTCGGGTGGGCGTGCCCGGCGGGGCGACGGGGCCGGCGCGGCGTCAACGGGTGACGCTCGCGACCGGCCGCTGCGCCGAGGCGGACGCCTCGCGCTCCCCCGTCGTCGGCGAGAGCGCGACGAAGGCGGAGGTCAGGAACAGGTAGGACCCGAGGCCGACGGCGAGGGGGAAGATGAACTGCATCGCCGTGGCCCCGGGCAGGGCCGCGCCGGAGGGGTTGACGCGCACGCTCACCGCGAACATCCCGGTGTAGTGCATGCTGCTGACCGCGGCGCCCATGATCAGGGAGGCGATGGTGACGGCGACGGGCGACTTGATGTTGAGCGCGGCCCATAGGGCGGCGGTCGCCGCGACGACGGCGATCAGCACGGAGAGGCCGACGAGCGCCGGGTCGTAGTGCACGCCGCCGTGCAGGCGTACGGCGGCCATGCCCAGGTAGTGCATGCTCGCCACGCCGAGTCCGGTGGTGAGTCCGCCGAGGAAGAGCGCGCGGGCGCGGTCCTTGCTGTAGCCGACGGCGAAGACGCCGGCGCAGACGACGATCATGGCGACGAGCAGGCTCACGATGGTGAGCGGCACGTCGTAGCGGATGTCGGTGCCGCTGACGCTGAAGCCGAGCATGGCCACGAAGTGCATGGTCCAGATGCCGGTCCCGATCGCGGAGGCGGCGGTGATGAGCCAGTTGCGGCGTGAGCGTCCCGTGGCGCCGAGCGCGCGGACGGTGCAGCGCAGCCCGAGCGCGGCGCCGATGCAGGCCATCACGTACGACAGCGCGGGGGTCAGCCAGCCGAGGGCTGCGTGGTCCAGGTGTCCCATGGCTCCGGGACGCTAGTCGGGGCATGGGAGCACAAAGGGGGCGCATTTCGAAAGGTGCTGGAATATGACGCAGAGGTGCCCCTGAACGATCGCCTCCCGCTCGAACGTGTGCACAGCGACGTCATCCTTGTCGGTGAGGGATCATGCGGAACATGAGCGACGACCACACACATGTCCAGGAGTTCTTCGGCGCCCGGGCCGCCGGCTGGGACGCCCGGTTCCCCGGCGACGGCCCCGCCTACGCGGCCGCGGTCGCCGATCTAGGACTGCGCGAGGGGGACCGTGTGCTCGACGCCGGCTGCGGCACGGGGCGCGCCCTGCCGCCCCTGCGCGCCGCCGTGGGGCCCTCGGGAGTGGTCCTGGGGGCCGATCTGACCTCGGCCATGCTCCAGGCCGCCGTACGGGCCGGACGGGACCGTGACGGGCACCTTCTGCTGACGGACGTGGCCGCGCTGCCGCTGCGGTCCGGGTCGCTGGACGCCGTGTTCGGGGCGGGGTTGATCTCCCACCTCCCCGACCCCGCCGCGAATCTGCGGGAGTTGGCGCGCGTGGTGCGTCCGGGCGGCACGCTGGCCCTGTTCCACCCGATCGGCAGGGCGGCCCTCGCGGCCCGGCAGGGGCGGCAGATCACCCCGGACGACCTGCGCGCCGAGCCCAACCTCCGGCCCCTGCTGGCCGGTTCCGGGTGGCGCATGACGTCGTACGTCGACGAGGACAGCAGGTTCCTGGCGCTGGCCGTGAAGGAGGCCTGACCCGTCAGTCGCGCCCGGCGACCGCCGCCACGAACGCGTCGGGGTTGTCGAACATGACGTTGTGACCGGCGCCGGGCACGGTCACCACCCGCACGCCCGCGGCCTCCAGGGCCCGCGCGCCCTCCAGTTCACCGCTCGCCTCGCCCTGGAGATACACCCGCTCGACGGCGAGCCCTTCGAGGATCGCGCGCATCACCGGCTCCGAGCCGCGCCGCAGTCCGACGGCCGTACGGTGCAGCGCGCGCGGGTCGGCCAGCCGCATGGTCGCGGCCCACTGCGGCCCGACCCTTTCCAGCACGCGCGCGTGGCCGCCGCTGACGAAGTCGTCCTCCTCGTAGGAGGCGATGCCGCTGCTGCCCGCGGTGAGCGGTGGGTACGGATCCAGGTTGGCCTCGGTGAGGACCAGGCGGGAGACGAGGTCGGGCCGTCGGTGGGCCAGGACGATCGCGACGGCCCCGCCCATGCTGTGGGCGACCAGTTCGGCCCCGCCGAGCCCCGCCGCGTCCAGCGCCGCCGCCAGGGCGTCGGCGTGCTCCTCCAGCGTGTAACCAAAGTGTTCCGGCCGGTCGCTGATGCCGTGCCCGGGCAGGTCCACGAACAGGCTGCGGCGGCCCGCGAGTTCGGGCCGGGCCGCGATGTGGGCGTGGTACACGGCCGACATCGACCCCAGCCCGTGCACATACACGCGCGCGGGCTCCGCGCCAGGCACCTCCGTCCAGCGGATGCGGCTGCCCTTGCCGTCGAACTCTGCCTGCTGCATGGCGTTCCCCCTCGGAATCTTTCTCGACCACCTGACCATACATCGGAACCGATGTACTACGTGAGCGATGTACACCGCCGGTACGGCAGAATGCGGGCATGCTGGAGCTGGCCATCCTCGGATTCCTGTACGACGCCCCCCTGCACGGTTACGAGCTGCGCAAACGCATCACCGCGCTCACGGGACATGTGAGACCCGTCGCCGAGAGCACGCTCTACCCGGCGATCAAGCGGCTGGAGACGGCGGGACTGCTGGAGCGCACGACGGAGCCCGGTTCCGTCGCCGCCCCCCGGCACGTCCTGACGCTCACCGAGGACGGCCGGGCCGATCTGCGCCGCAGGCTCGCCGAGCCCGTGCGACGCGACATCACCGACGAGAACCGCTGGTTCACCCTGCTCGCGTTCCTCCGCCACCTGGACGACGCCGCCGCGCAGGCGGCCGTGCTGCGGCGCAGGCTGGCGTTCCTGGAGGAGCCCGCGAGCTTCTTCTACGACGGCGACCGGCCGGTGCGCGCCGAGGAGCTCGACGATCCGTTCCGCCGCGGGATCCTGACGATCGCGCGCGCCACCTCCCGCGCCGAACTCACCTGGCTGCGTGACACCCTGACCTCGCTCGAAGGGACCCGATCATGAACACCACGGACGAGAGCAGGGCCGAACGGCCGCTCGCGGGACGCAACGGCGCCGCCAAGGTCAGCGCGTTCTTCGCGCTCGCGGCCCTGGCGTTCCTCGCCAACTTCGCCACCGGCATCGCCTGGCTCAACCCGGGCGTCTTCGTCGCCCTGGCCATGTTGTGCGCGGTGGCGGCGATCCCCACGGGCCACATCGCCCGCTTCCGCGGACGCCGGCTCGACGGCGAGGGACGCGGGCTCGCGCTGGCCGGCATCCTGACCGGCTGGTTGACCCTGTTCGTCTGCCTGCTCGCGCTGCTCGCCTTCCTGGGGCTGGTCGCCGGGCTCGCCGTGCTGGTCGACAACACCTGACGGACGGCGGCGCTCGGACACCGGGGACCGGGTGGCCGTCACTCCCCGCGCGACGCCCCGTTCCTCATGGCACGCCGTTCGCGGAACAGGACGGCCAGGGGCTTGCGGATGCCGTATCCGACGGTCCGTCGGGTGACCGCGGACCCGGTGCGCTCGACCCGGGACAGCTGGTGCTCGGCCAGCTCCAGCAGAGCCCGCTGCAGTGGCCGGAAACTCGGTGCGGTGGCGGCCGGCAGGGCCCGCGCGTCCGTCAGCGCCTGTCTCGTCCTGCGGCAGGTGAAGGCGATCAACTCCCGTACGGCCTCGGTGTCCTGACCCTGTTCCAGGGCCGCGCGGGTGACGCCGAAGCGGTCGAGGTCCTCCTGCGGCAGATACAGGCGCCCCTCGCCCAGGTCCTCGGTGAGGTCGGTGAGGAAGTCCAGGCGTTGCAGACCTTCGGCGAAGGAGCGGCAACGGGAGCGGAAGTCCGCGTCACCGCCGCCCTCGTGCTGAAGGTCCTCGATCAGCATCAGGGCCGGCAGGGCGAGGTGGTCGACGTAGCGCTGGAAGTCGGCCTCGGTGGCGTGACCGGTGAAGTGCAGTTCCTCGTCGGTGGCCTTGAGGTAGGTGTGCACCCAGTGATGCGGCAACTGCCGTACGGACACGGTGTGCAGGAAGGCCCGCAGCACCGGGTCCTGTGCCTGGCCGGAGTCCAGCCCGGCGGTGACCTGCTCGGACCAGGCCCGCCAGCGCGGCAGGCGCTCGTGCAGGGGGCCTTGGTCGGCGAGGTCGTCGGTGCGGGCGAGGAAGGCGTAGGCGGCGATCAGGTGCGGTTGCAGGGCCGGGGCCACCAGCAGCCGCACCACGGCGTAGTGGGCGAGGATCCTGCGGGCGAAGACCCGGGCGGCGACGGAGTAGTCGTCCCGCAGGGCAGGGTCCTGCACACCGGCGGCCCTCAGCCTGCGGTCCCAACTCGGCACGGATGATCGCCCTTTCTGCGTGCTGCGGTGGTCGGGGCGACCGTGACGCCCGGCTGGTGTGCAGAGGCGGGCCGCCCGAGATCGTTCGGGTGTCGGACGGCCTGGCCGGCCCGCCCCGTTCAGGTCCCCGGTTCTTCCGGTGTCGCCGGCGGCTCGGTGGGCGTGGGCCCCGGTCGGGTGAAGAGGACGGCCCGGACCACCGGCGGCGCGAACAGGGCGCTGACGGGCGCGGAGAGGGTCAGTACGGAGCGGAAGGCGCGCCCGACGACGGGGTCGCCCGGGGACCGTTCCGTGACCCGGCTCAGATACCAGTCCGCGACCCGGTCCGCGGGGCCACCGGTGACCGCGCTGCCGACCGCGCCGGGCATCTTGCGGTCCGCGCCGGCGGATATGTCCCACGCCTGCCGGGACGCCGCGAGAAGCACCTGCTGCACGCGGCGCGTGGTCGGCGTACGGCGACGGTCGGCGAGCGCGTCACGCAGGGCGACCGCGCTCATCGCGGCGATGGCCATGCCCTGTCCGTAGATCGGGTTGAAGGTGCACAACGCGTCGCCGGTGGCGAGGAATCCGGCCGGGCGGCGGCCGGGCAGGTCGTAGCGGCGGCGGATGTTCGCGGTCCGCCGGTAGCCGAACGCCGACGACAGCGGTTCGGCGTCGTCGAGCCACCGGTCCAGGAGCGGGTGCGCGAGACGCTTGGTGTACGCCTCGAACTCGTCGTCCCCTGTGGGCGGTTCGTCGCCGCGCAGCCCCGAGACGATGACCAGATGGCTGCCGTCCTCCAGTGGCAACGCGCCACCGGCGTGGACCTGTTCGGGGTTGGGGTAGACGTAGTAGCCGAGGGTCTCGCCGTCGAGGACGCCGCTCTTGCCGCGGTAGACACGGGAGGCGTAGGCGAGCCCGGTGTCGATGGTCTCCTCGAGCGCGGTCTCGGCGCCGAGCGCCTCGAGCCACTGCTGAGCCTTGGTGCCGCTGCCGGAAGCGTCGACGACCAGATCGGCCTCCAGGGGTTCGGGCTCCGCGCCCGGACCGCCGGAGCGTTCCCGCAGCCGCACGCCCCGCACCCGTGAGGCATCGCCGAGCAGGCCGACGACGTCGGTCCCCTCGACCACGCTGATCACGGGGTTGGCGAGGACCCGGCGTCGCACGAGTTCCTCCAGTTGCGCGCGGGAGCCCGTGTAGATGTGGGTCGTGGCGGGCAGCCGGCGGAACCAGCGGCCGTTCTGCCACAGCACCATGTCCGACGGCATGCCCACCCGAGGCGCCCCCGCCGCCCGCAGCTCGGCCAGGAATCCCGGCAGCAGCGACTCCATCGCCACCTGTCCGCCCTGGAGCAGGACATGCGGATGCCTGCCCTGCGGTACGCCGGGCCGGGCGGCGGTGCCGTCCGGGAACCGGTCGCGTTCGACGACGGTCACCCGCTCGGCGTGTGCGGCCAGGACGTGCGCCGCGAGCAGCCCAGCGAGGCTCCCGCCCACGACGACCGCGTGCCGTCCGCCCCGACGGCCCGTTCCCACGACAGAGCTCACTGATCGACTCCCCTGGTCAGCTCATTGAGAACGAGTGCGCGCGGCCCCGGGGAGAGTCGTCCGCCCCGCTTCACCGCACCGTCCCCCTTCTGTCCCCGAGGCTCCAACTCTACGTTGAACAGGAGGAGATGACCGATCGGCCAGGCAAGCACAGGGGGAAGGTGGTCAGCATGTTCGGCAGGGTCCACAAGTCTTTCGCCAGATTCGTCAACTCGGTGCGTACCAACGTGGACGACGGCCGGGACCGGCGCACGCACAACCTGTTCGAGGCCGCGGCAACCTATGTCTCGGCGTGCGCGGAGGACGATCAGGAGCGGATCGACGAGGCCGCGGGGTGGGTGTCGCCGGAGGCGCTGTCGTTCGGGGTGAGCGAGCTGGCGTGCCGCGCGGTCATCGCCCTCGCGCGGGAGCGCGACGAGTCACCGCGTACCGTGGCCCGTGCGCTCCTGGGGCTCCCGGCGGCCTGAACGGACGGTCCGACCGCGGTCGATTCGCCCCGTCCGGCCGGAAAACTGCAGCTCCGGGTGTGTTGGGGAGTCGTGACAAGCGGCTCGTGCGGGCACTAGGGTGCGCGCCGTTGGACATACCGATGGGGAGGCTGGGATGGCCGGGACGGACGAAGAGGCCGTCGCCGCCGCGGACGACGCGCTCTATGTGCTCACGGCGGTGCTGCTGACGCCGGCGAAGTTCCCGAGCGCGCTGGGCGACGACTATCCGGAAGCCTGTGCGGCGCTCGGTCTCGCGCCGCTCGCCGACGGGTACGGCCTGGTGATCGGCCAGGACGGCGACGGTTCCCGCTGGACGGTCGTCATCGACGACGTCTCGCTGGTCGCCGTCGCCATCGCGTCCTGGGACTGCGGCATGGAGTACGACCTGTCCCCCGACGAACGCACGGTCGTCGCCGCCCTGCCGGGCTGGCCGCTCGCCGTCGCCGTCGCGGCCCCGGGCGTGCCCGCCCCGCACGACCCCGACCCGGAGATCGCGGACGGTCCACCGCTGACGCCGCCGGACACCAGCGTCTGGGGCCCGGCCCAGCGACGCCTGGGGGCCGACGAGATCGCCCTCCAGTGGGCCACGTGGCGCGAGCAGATCGACGACGCGGACTTCCCGACGCCGGACGCGAACGGGGCCGCCGAGCAGGCCGAGGAGGGCGAAGACGCGGCCGCCCCCAAGGGCCATGTCGGCATCCGGCGCGTCCTCGCGGAGGCGCGTGGCTACGTGGACTCCCCGCCGCCCCTGGGCCGGGTCCGCTCGTCCTTCGCGCCGGGCGACGCCCGCACGCTGCGCGCCGACGGGCCCGGCTGGTCACTCGTGGCCAGGACCGACGACATCGCCTTCGTGCTCCTCGACGACGAGCCCGGCGAGGTTCTGCCGGTCGGCCGCGGCCCGGAGCTGCCGGGACTGCTGGAGGCACTCGACAAGATGGCCGTACGCCCCCTCTGAACCCAGTCACCGCCGGTAGCCCCCATACGTCGGCCCCGTTCCATGTGGTCCCGCCCCATGGATGGCGTCGGGGACCACTCGCACCATGAGGCAGCCCTGGACTCCCCGATCCGACCCGGAGGCCCTCATGCATATGTCCCGAGGCATCCCGCTCCTCGCCGCCGCGCTGGTGGCCACGGCGCTCACCTGGCCGACTCCCGCCGCGGGAACGACGGTTGGTCACTGCGCTCGCCAGGAGCGGGTCCGCGTGCCGGGCGCGGCCCATCAGGAGAGTGCGTGTCTGGCGGACCTGACGACGACCGGGCTCGCCGGTACCGCGTACACCGACCTGGCGGACCAGGCGGGGCTGACCGCCAAAGCGACCCGCACCCCGTCAGGGGTTCCCGGGGTGCAGATCGACGGCTACTTCCCGGACTCCTCCCACTTCAACGCCACCCACGGCCTGCGGCACGACGCGCAGTTCGTGATCCGGCTGCCGGACCGTTGGAACGGCGGGCTGGTCGTCACGGGCGCGCCGGGCACCCGCAGGCAGTACGCGACGGACAAGGCGATCTCCGACCAGGTGCTGGCTCAGGGCTACGCCTACGCCGCGACCGACAAGGGCAATAGCGGTGCCGACTTCTACCGCGACGGCACCCGCCCCGGCGACGCGGTCGCCGAGTGGAACGCACGCACCACCCAGCTCACGCGCGCGGCGAAGCGCGCCGTCGCCCAGCGCTACGGGCAGGCGCCGCGGCGCACCTACATGACCGGCATCTCCAACGGCGGCTATCTGACGCGCTGGCAGCTGGAGAACCACCCCGAGCTGTACGACGGCGGCGTGGACTGGGAAGGCGCGCTGTGGACCGAGGACGGCCCGAACCTGCTCACCTCGCTGCCCACGGCCGTGGCCCGCATGACCGGCTCGGCACGGGACGAGGATCTGTACGCGGTGGGCTTCGCGCGCGGCTCGGAGTTCCTGTGGCCGTATCACGAGATGGCCTACTGGGGAGTCACGCAGAAGATCTACCGCGCCGAGTTCGACCCGTCCTACGACAGCGACTGCCCCGGCCCGACCGCCGGTACGACCCCGGAGCAGATACTGGCGCCCTGTGCGACCGACGCGGTCTACGACTACGCCGCACGCCCCGAGTCGGTCCGGCGCGCAGTGGCCCGGGTGGCACTGACCGGGCGGATCGGACGGCCGCTGATCACGTTGCACGGTGACCTGGACGCGCTGCTGCCCAAGGCCGCCGACTCGGATGTGTACGCGCGGATGATCGACGCCCGCGGGCGGGGCGGGCTGCACCGCTACTACACGGTCGAGGGCGGGACGCACGTCGACGGCCTGTACGACAGCTATCCGGACCGGCTGCGTCCGATCCTGCCCTGCTACCGGTCGGCCTTCGACGCGCTGGTGGCGTGGGTGGAGCGGGGCACCCCGCCGCCCGCGGACCATGCCGTGAGCAGGCCCGCGAGCGGCGATGTGGTCGACTCCTGCGCCCTGACCGACCGGACCGGGGCGGCCCGGTAGGCCGGGGGTCTCAGCGACCGAGCTCCTTGCGTGTGACGCGGCGCAGCCTGCGCCGCTGCGAGGGGTCCAGCGTGAGGTACGCGGCGGCCGGTACTCCCAGGACTATCAGGAGCGCGGCCCACCACGGCAGCCAGATCAGCAGAAGGATGCCGGCCGCCACACCTCCTGCGGCGATCTTCGCGTTCTTCGACATGTGTCGCCTCCTCCGCGGCCACTGCCGCTCTCTGTCCTGAAAACGGGTCCGCGCTTCCCGCAGTTCCGCACCACGACCCTGAGACGTCCCTGAGACGCGACCCCTACACGTCCCTGAGACTGGGACACGTCCCTGAGGTTGGGATACCCAGCGCTTCCATGAAGTGACCCAGGTCACGGCCGCGCCCTTCGAGGTGGTCCGGGAAAGTGCTGTACTCTCGGCCACTCCGCGCCGAGTAGTCAAATTTGAGGAGTGTCGCATTCCTGTGCCGAGGATTCCCGCGGCAACACCGTCCGAGATCTCACAACTGGCCCGCTGCTGCGCCGTGTTCGTCCCCGGCGACCCGGCCCGCACCGGAGTCGTCGCCTTCTGGGACCCCGACGGGGACGCCCCGCCGACCGTCGCCTCGGGGACCGTCGAGGATCTCGCCGTCGTCGTGCCGGGCGAGCGGGGCGTCGAGGCGGTGACCGTGCCGGCCGTGCTGCTGCCGGTGCGGGCGGCCCTGCCCGTCCTCACACGTGCGCGTGCCGCCGCGCACGCCCACCGGGCGACCGCGTTCTGGGGCGCGGCCGCCGTACAGGCCCTCCAGCTCGCGGCCCGTGGTCTGCTGCTGCCCGGCCTGTCCGAGACCGACCACGACGCCTGGCGGGCGGGCCCGCTGCGCCCCGAGGACGTCGAACGGGTCCGCGCTCTGGGCGCGGCGATGCCGCCCGAGGCGCATGCCCTCCCGCTGGACGAGAGCGAACCCCTGCGGCTGCCGGACCCGGAGCGGCTGCTGCGCGGCTTCCTGGACGCCGTCGCGGACACGCTCCCCCGCTCCCCCGCCGCGTCCCTGGTCACCGGCGGCCCCGCCTACGCGGTCCGGGAACCCCGGCACGTGCCCGGGCACCGCGCCTGGGCGGCCGACGTGGCAGCGGGCCTCGACGCGGGCGTGCGGCTGTCGCTGCGGATCGAGGTTCTCGGGCTCACGGTGGGGGCGCAGAGCGTCGAAGCGACGGATCCTGCATCGGCGGCGCAGGCCATCGAGGAGCCGGAGCCGACCGCGCGTGCGCAGGACCTCGCGGCGTCGGACCCGACCGCACAGGCGCAGGACGTCGAGACGACGGACCCTGTCTCAGCGGCGCAGGCCATCGAGGCGCCGCAGCCGACCACGCGCGCGCAGGACCTCGCGGCGTCGGACCCTGCCTCGGCGGCCCTGGACATCGACGCGCTGGACCCGACCCCGCGCGCCCCAAGCATCCAGGCCGTGGCCCGCACCGACGATCCGGACCCGTCGTTCCGCGCCGTGCTGCAGATCCACAGTGTGAGCGACCCGGCTCTGGCCGCCGACGCCGCCGACGTATGGGCGGGGTCCGACGGGGCGTTCGGGCCGCGTGTGCGGATGGACGCCCTGCTCGCCCTGCGGCGGGCGGCGCGCGCGTGGCCGCCGCTCGCGCCGCTGCTCTCGGCGGCCGTGCCGGACGTCGTCGAACTCGCCGACGAGGAGGTCACCGATCTCCTTGCGGCCGGCGCCCGTGCTCTCGCCGTCGCCGGTGTCGAGGTGCACTGGCCCAAGGAGCTGGCCCGCAAGCTGACGGCCCGCGCGGTGGTCGGCCCGGCGGACGAGGGCGCGGAGCCGGGCAAGGTCTCCTCGGACGCGCCGTCGTTCCTGTCGGCCGACGCGCTGCTGGCGTTCAACTGGCGGTTCGCGCTGGGCGACCGGCAGCTCACGCGCGAGGAGCTCGACCGGCTGGCCGAGGCGAACCGGCCCGTCGTGCGGCTGCGCGACCAGTGGGTGCTGATCGACCCGGAGGAGGTGCGCCGGGCCCACGCCCAGCAGGACCGCAAGATCACACCTGTCGACGCGCTGGGCGTCGCTCTCACGGGCTCGACGGAGATGGACGGCCGACGGGTCGACGTACAGCCCACGGGGTGGCTGGCGGCGCTGCGGGAACGGCTCGCGAACCCCGAGGCGCAGGAGCCCGTGGAGCAACCCGCGGCGCTCGCAGCGACCTTGCGGGACTACCAGCGCCGGGGCCTCAACTGGCTGGCCCGGATGACCTCCTTGGGGCTGGGATGCTGTCTCGCCGACGACATGGGTCTCGGCAAGACGATCACGCTCATCGCCCTGCATCTGCACCGCCAGTCCGACCGGGAGACGGCCGGTCCCACGCTGGTCGTGTGTCCGACGTCCCTCATGGGCAACTGGCAGCGCGAGATCGAGAGGTTCGCGCCCGGCACGCGCGTGCGCCGCTTCCACGGGCCGCGACGCGATCTGGGCTCGCTGGGCGACGGGGAGTTCGTGCTCACCACGTACGGCACGATGCGGCTCGACGCCGGCCGGCTGGCCGACGTGTCGTGGGGCATGGTCGTGGCGGACGAGGCACAGCACGTGAAGAACCCGTACTCGGCGACGGCCCGGCAGCTGCGGTCGATCAACGCACGCGCACGCGTGGCGCTCACCGGTACTCCGGTGGAGAACAACCTGTCGGAGCTGTGGGCGATCCTCGACTGGACGACACCCGGGCTGCTGGGCCGCCTCGGTACGTTCCGCGCGCGGTACGCGGCGGCCGTCGAGGGCGGCCGGGACCCGAGGGCCGCCGAGCGGCTGTCCCGGCTGGTGGGCCCGTTCCTGCTGCGTCGCCGCAAGTCGGATCCGGGGATCGCCCCGGAGCTGCCGCCGAAGACGGAGACCGACCGCGCGGTGTCGCTGACGAAGGAACAGGCGGGGCTGTACGAGGCCGTGGTGCGCGAGACGCTCGCGGAGATCTCGGGCGCCGACAACATGGCGCGGCGCGGGCTGATCGTGAAGCTGCTGACCGGGCTGAAGCAGATCTGCAATCACCCGGCGCAGTACCTCAAGGAGGAGCGGCCCAGGATCGTCGGCCGCTCCGGAAAGCTGGAGCTCCTGGACGAGTTGCTCGACACCATCCTCTCCGAGGGGGCGAGCGTGCTGGTCTTCACGCAGTACGTGCAGATGGCGCGGCTCATCGAGCGGCATCTGGCGGGCCGCGGTCTGTCCTCGCAGTTCCTGCACGGCGGCACGCCCGTCGCGCGGCGCGAGGCGATGGTGCGGCGCTTCCAGGACGGTGAGGTGCCGGTGTTCCTGCTGTCGTTGAAGGCGGCGGGCACGGGCTTGAACCTGACCCGGGCGGAGCATGTCGTGCACTACGACCGCTGGTGGAACCCGGCCGTGGAGGCGCAGGCCACCGACCGCGCGTACCGGATCGGGCAGAACCGGCCCGTGCAGGTGCACCGGCTGATCGCCGAGGGCACGATCGAGGACCGTATCGCCGACATGCTGAGCCGCAAGCAGCAGTTGGCCGACGCGGTGCTCGGCGCCGGGGAGGCCGCGCTCACGGAGCTGACGGACGCGGAGCTGGCGGATCTGGTCGAACTGCGAGGGGGCGCACGATGAACGACGAGAACGAGCGGACGTTCGCCGCGTTCCCGCCCGCGCACGGGAAGGGTTTCGCGCAGACGTGGTGGGGCCAGGCCTGGTTGAAGGCGCTGGAGGACGCCGCGCTGGACTCGGCGCAGGTCAAGGTGGGCCGCAGGCTCGCGCGCGCGGGTGCCGTCGGCGCGGTGTCCGTGCGGCCCGGCCGCATCACGGCCGTCGTCCAGGACCGCGACCGCACCGCGCACCGGGCCGATGTGCTGCTGGAGGAGCTGTCGGCCGAGCAGTGGGACCGCTTCCTGGACATGACCGTCGAGCGGGCCGGGCATGTCGCGGCGCTCCTGGACCGGGACATGCCGCCGCACCTGGTCGAGGACGCGGCGGCCGCGGGCGTCGACCTGCTGCCGGGCCTGGGTGATCTGGAGCCGGAGTGCGACTGTGGCGCCTGGGACCACTGCGGGCACACGGCGGCGCTCTGCTACCAGGTCGCGCGGCTCCTCGACCAGGACCCGTTCGTCCTGCTGCTGATGCGCGGGCGCGGTGAACGCGCCCTGCTGGACGAGCTCCAGGACCGCACGTCCGTGCCCGACGGGACGCCCGCCCCGGCGCCCGAGGGGGTGGACGCTGCGGAGGCGTTCGCGGCCGGGGACATCCTGCCGCCGCTGCCCGCCCTGCCGGAACTGCCCGAGGAACCCGGCACACCGCCCTCCCTGGACACCGAGACGCCGGCCCCGCCGGGTGTCGATCCGGCCGCCCTGGAGTTCCTGGCGGGCCGGACCGCGGTCCGGGCGTACCGGCTCCTGGACGGACAGGACGTCTTCGAGGACGAGTTGACCGTCGCCCAGGACGCCGTCCGCCTCGCGGTGGACGCTGGCGAGCCGACCGTACGGGAGCGGCTGGCGGAGGGCACCGGGCGCACCGCGGAGGAGCTGGCACTGGCGGTCGGCGCGTGGCGGGACGGGGGCGTGGCCGCACTGGATGTGCTCGAAGAGGAGTGGGCCGTGGCCGGCGAAACGCTCGCACGCGCGCGTGCCGCGCTCGACTCGGCGTGGGACGACGACGAGCGGCCGTCGCTGCGGGCGCGGGGCAACCGGTGGACGGTCGTGGGCTCTTCGAGTCAGCTGCGCCTGGGACGGGACGGCCGCTGGTGGCCGTATCGCAAGGAGCGGGGCCGCTGGGTGCCGGCGGGAGGCGCCACCCAGGATCCGGCGACGGCTCTGGCGGCGGCACAGGAGGTTCCGCTGACGGGGTGAGGAGCGGCGGCCGCCCTCACCGTCGTCAAGGCCGTGCAGGGCCGTCCTCTACGTCGTGAGGCGGCCCTGCCACAGCATCGGCAGGACGTGATCCCGTACCGCCGGCGCGATCCGGATGCCGTCCTCGTGTCCGGTGATCCAGCGCAGATGCGCCAGTTCGGCGGCGGGACGGGGCACCTCACCGAGGCGCGCGGCGTAGAGGGACATCCGCATGGGCACGCCTTCGAGGGCCGCCACGGCCTCCACGTCGACCAGGAAGCGCGGTTGCAGGGGCCGCACCCCTAACTCCTCGTCCAGCTCGCGGTACAGGGTCTCCAAGGGCGTCTCGCCCGGGTCCGGCTTGCCGCCCGGCACATAGAAGACCTCGGGAGCCGCCCGCTTGCTCACCACCAGCAGCCGTCCCTCCTGGACGATCGCGGCGGCCACCACTTCCAGAACGCCTTGTGTCATGCGCCCCATCCTCACGCATGCTCGACGAGCCCTTGCCACACGTCGTTCACCTGCCGGTCGTACGGCGTTCGACACGGGGCCCAAATCTGGCCGCTGTCAACGAACTTGTTCACCCAGGAGGCCCGATGTCCCCGTCTGCCGCCGGCCGGCGCCGCGTCCACCGTTCCGTGGCGGCGGGCGTGCCTCTCGCCGTACTGGCCGCGCTCGTGGCGGCCGCTCCCGCCTCGGGCGCCTCGTCGGGCGAGCCGTACGTCACGCGCACGGCGACGCTCGGGGACATTCCGCTGGGCGCGTTCAGCGACACGCTGCTGCCCGGGACGGTGGACGACGACCGTGGCGTGGACCTCGGCGGCATCGGCAGTGACATCTACCCGGCGGGCCGCCAGGGCGAGTTCTGGACCGTCACCGACCGCGGCCCCAACGGCCAGATCAAGGTGGACGGCACGAAGCGCCGCACGTTCCCGGTCCCGGGCTTCGACCCGGCGATCGTGAGGATCAAGGTGTCCGGGGACACCGTGAAGGTGCTGGACGCGATCCCGATCACCACCTCCTCCGGGAAGCCGGTCACCGGGCTGCCCGACCAGGAGAGGCGCGACGAGGCGCCGTACACCTATGACGCGAGGACGCGCCTGGCGTTCAACCCGAACGGGCTGGACACCGAGGGCATCGTGCGGGCCGCCGACGGGAGTTTCTGGCTCGTCGACGAGTACGGACCCTCCCTGGTGCACGTCTCCGCGCGCGGGAAGGTGCTCACGCGGTACGTCCCCGAGGGGCTGAACCTCACCGGGACCGACTACCCGGTCGTGGAGGCGCTGCCCTCCGTCCTGCTGCACCGGAAGATCAACCGCGGCTTCGAGGGGCTCGCCCAACTGCCGGGCGGCGACCTGGTGCTGGCGGTGCAGAGTCCGCTGTCCCTGCCGGACACCGCCGCGGGAGAGGCCTCGCGCACAACCCGGCTGCTGCGGTTCTCGCCCAGGAAGAAGGCGGTCACCGCCGAGTACGCCTACCGCTTCGACCCGGTCGAGGTCGTCGACCCGGGCGAGGACGACACCTCGGAGCTGAAGATCTCCTCGGTGGTCGCGGTGGGCGGCGACCGGCTGCTGGTCGAGGAGCGCACCGACAAGGCCGCCCGGCTGCAACTCGTACGCCTCGACCGGGACGCGGACATTCTCGGTGGCGCCTATGACGACGACACGACCTCGCCGTCACTGGAGCAGCTCGACGATCCGGCGGCCGCCGGGGTGCCGGTGCTCGCCAAGCGGCTCGTCGTCGACCTGGGCACGGTCGCCGGGGTACCGGGGAAGATCGAGGGCGTCGCGCGCGTGGACCACGACACGCTCGCCCTGATCAACGACAACGACTTCGGGATGACCGACGGTTCGGGCGCGTTCGACGCGCAGGGACGTCTGGTCGACAGCGGTGTGGAGACGAAGGTCACGTACGTGCGGCTGCCGCGCGGGATCTGATCACGTCAGGGGGGCGGTGAGCTTACGGGTGGCTCCGTCGTCGGCGGCCAGACTGCACGCGACGTTGTCGATGCCGAGCCGGTAGCCGGCCGGGTCCGGGTACTGCACCAGCATGCCGCCCACGGCCCCGGCGGGCTGGTCCGCCGCCTTGCTGTTCAGGGTCCGCTCGCACAGGTCGGAGGCGGCCTGCTTCAGGGCGGCGTCGGTCGTGTAGGCGCCTTCGAGTTCCGCCACCTTCACGACCTCGGCGTCGTGCGGCTTCTCGCAGGAACGCCTGGCCGCCTGCCCGGGCCTGACGGCGTCGGTGTCGAAGCAGTCGCCGGTCTTCAGCATGTAGTACGGCAGTTCGTCGGACGCGAAGGACGGGATCAGCGATTCGAGGCCGCTCGGGAACTCGCTCGGCAGATCGCTGGGGAACTGCGAGGGCAGTTCGGTCGGCAGCTTGCTCGGAAGCCGGCTGGGCAGCTCGCTCGGCAGGCTGAGCGTGGGGCGCGGCGAACTGCTCGCGCTCGCGCTGGGCTTGTCGTCCGGCGAGTCGTCGTCGTTCCCCGACGCCATCAGGACGATGACGGCGACGACGGCACCGGCCACGAGCACGGTGAGCAGGACGAACAGCGGGCTGCGGCGCCGGCCCGGGCCGCCGGGCGGTTCCGGCGGAGGCGGGTCCCAGCCCCCGTAGGAGGGCGGGCCGTTGCCTCCAGGAGGAGGTCCGTAACCTCCCGGCGGCCCATACCCCCCTCCTCCTTGGCCGTAGCCGTCGGGAGGGGGGCCGAAGCCACCGCTGTAGGGCGGTGTGTCGTCCGGCGGCCCTGGGGGCTGAGGCGGTAAGGGCGGCATGGCCATACCGTCCAGAGTCCCGGTGCGCCGGGCAGGGCGCGACCCCCGCACGGAAGTTGATACGGACTCATGCCACGGACCGCATGATTCCGGAGCATTCCGCGCGGAGGTCGAACACCCGGTGCACGCGCGCGTGCCTGACAAGACCCGCCGTACAGGACGTGCGGCGGGCCCACGCGCGCGTGCGGTCACGACGTGCGCACGCGCACGTGTCAGCCCCGCGCGCCCAGCAGGTGGTCCATCGCGAGCTGGTCGAGCTGCTCGAAGGCCATCCCGCGCGCGGCGGCCGCCTCGACGTCGAACTCCTCGAAGGCCGTACGGTCCGCGAGCAGCCCCTTGAGGCCGTCCGCCGCCGTGGCCTGCGCCAGCTCGTCCAGCCGCGCGGCGCGCAGCGCCTCCTGGACCTCCGGGTCGGCACGGAAGGCGGCGGAACGCTCCTTCAGGATGAGGTAGTTGCGCATGCAGCCCGCGGCGGACGCCCAGACGCCGTCGAAGTCCTCGGTGCGCGGCGGCTTGAAGTCGAAGTGCTTCGGACCGGCGTACCCGGCGCTCTCCAGCAGGTCGACGAGCCAGAAGGCGGCCCGCAGGTCGCCGGCGCCGAAGCGCAGGTCCTGGTCGTACTTGATGCCGGACTGGCCGTTGAGGTCGATGTGGAAGAGCTTGCCCGCCCACAGGGCCTGTGCGATGCCGTGCGGGAAGTTCAGCCCGGCCATCTGCTCGTGGCCGACCTCGGGGTTGACGCCGTACAGCTCCGGGCGCTCCAGGCGCTCGATGAACGCCAGCGCGTGGCCGACGGTCGGGAGCAGGATGTCGCCGCGCGGCTCGTTCGGCTTGGGCTCGATGGCGAACTTCAGGGTGTAGCCCTGCTCGGTGACGTACTCGCCGAGGAGGTCGAAGGCCTCCTTCATGCGGTCGAGAGCGACGCGTACGTCCTTGGCGGCGCCGGACTCGGCACCCTCACGGCCGCCCCAGGCGACGTAGGTCTCGGCGCCGAGCTCGGCCGCGAGGTCGATGTTGCGGATCACCTTGCGCAGCGCGTAGCGGCGCACGTCACGGTCGTTCGCCGTGAACCCGCCGTCCTTGAAGACCGGGTGCGTGAAGAGGTTGGTGGTGGCCATCGGCACCTTCATGCCGGTGGCGTCGAGGGCCTCACGGAAGCGCTTGATGTGACCCTCGCGCTCACTGTCCGAGGACCCGAAGGGGATCAGGTCGTCGTCGTGGAAGGTCACACCGTGGGCGCCGAGCTCGGCCAGGCGCTGCACGGTCTCGACAGGGTCCAGGGCACGCCGCGTGGCGTCGCCGAACGGGTCCCTTCCCTGCCAGCCGACGGTCCACAGGCCGAAGGTGAACCTGTCCTCGGGGGTGGGCTGGTAGTTCATGCCGCGGCTCCTACTCGCTGACGACTGCTCTCCACGACTATTTCGTCATGGCGGTTTACAAATTAGTATGCGATCGCATCTCTGGGAAGAGACAAGATGTCTCCGACCGTCTTCGGACGGAGACCCGAGCCGCTTGAGCACGCAAAACTTGAGCCCGCAAAAGGGAGAGCCCGATGTCAGCTGCCGAGGGTCCGCTCGTCGTCGGCGTGGACACGTCCACGCAGTCCACCAAGGCCCTGGTCGTCGACGCGTCGACCGGACAGGTGGTGGCGAGCGGGCAGGCGCCGCACACCGTCTCCTCCGGGGCCGGTCGCGAGAGTGACCCGCGCCAGTGGTGGGACGCGCTGTGCGAGGCCCTGCACCAGTGCGGTGACGCGGCCCGGGAGGCCGCCGCCGTGTCGATCGGCGGGCAGCAGCACGGCCTGGTCACGCTGGACGCCGAGGGCGAGCCGGTACGCCCCGCGCTGCTCTGGAACGACGTGCGCTCGGCTCCGCAGGCCGCGCGGCTCGTCGAGGAACTGGGCGGCGCCAAGGCCTGGGCCGAGCGCACCGGCAGTGTCCCGGGACCGTCTTTCACGGTCACGAAGTGGGCCTGGCTGGCCGAGCACGAGCCCGAGGCGATCCGCGCGACCAGGGCCGTACGCCTCCCGCACGACTACCTCACCGAGCGCCTCACGGGCCAGGGCACGACCGACCGCGGCGATGTCTCCGGCACCGGCTGGTGGGCGTCGGCGACCGAGGCGTACGACGACGAGATCCTCGCGCACGTGGGCCTCGACCCCGCGCTGCTGCCCCGCGTGGTGCGGCCCGGCGAGGTGGCGGGGACCGTGCGCGACATCCACGACCTGCCGTTCTCCAAGGGCACCCTGGTCGCCCCGGGCACCGGCGACAACGCCGCCGCCGCGCTGGGCCTCGGCCTGCGCCCCGGCACGCCGGTGCTGAGCCTGGGCACCTCCGGCACGGTGTACGCGGTCTCCCAGCGGCGGCCCGCCGACCCGACCGGCACCGTCGCGGGCTTCGCCGACGCGCACGGCGACTGGCTGCCGCTGGCCTGCACCCTGAACTGCACCCTCGCCGTCGACCGCGTCGCCGCGTTGCTGGGCCTGGACCGCGAGGCCGTGGAACCCACGACGGGCGTCACACTGCTCCCCTACCTGGACGGCGAGCGCACCCCCGCTCTGCCCGGCGCCTCCGGGCTGCTGCACGGCCTGCGCCACGACACCACCGGCGGCCAGCTCCTCCAGGCCGCCTACGACGGTGCCGTCCACGCGCTGCTCGGCGCCCTCGACCTGGTCCTCGACGAGGACGCCGACCGCTCCACCCCGCTGCTGCTGATCGGCGGCGGCGCTCGCGGCCGGGCCTGGCAGGAGACGGTACGACGGCTCTCGGGCCGCCCGGTGCAGATCCCCGAGGCCAAGGAACTGGTCGCGCTCGGCGCGGCGGCCCAGGCCGCGGGCCTGCTGACCGGCGAGGACCCGGCCGCCGTCGCCCGGCGCTGGAACACCACCGCGGGCCCGGTGCTGGAGGCCGTGGAGCGGGACGAGGCGACGATGGCACGGATCTCCGGGGTACTCTCCGACGCGGCTCCGCTGCTGGACAGGCCGACGGAGGGCGACTGACCGAGCGGGGAACACTTCTCCGACCGCCGAGGACCTACGGAGGCACTGAACACCGCACCGACCAGCAGGGGCCGACCGAGGGGCTGAGCACGGCACCGGCCGGCAAGGGCCGACGAGGGGCTGAGCACGGCACCGACCAGCAGGCCCTTACGGAGCCACTGCGCACCGCACCGACCAGCGAGGACTGACGGAGGCATGACCGCACCGCTGCACGACGCCCACCCGGCCGGACCGGGGCGCGCGCTGCCCGACACCCAGCAGGGCATGCGCCGCCGCAACCTGGCCCGGGTGATGTACGCCGTCAGCGCCGAGGGGCCGCTGTCCCGTGCCGCCGTCGCCTCGCGGATCGGTCTGACCCGGGCGGCGGTGTCGACCCTGGTCGACGAGCTCATACGCTCCGGCCTGCTCGAAGAGCTCGGCCCCGAGCGGCCGGGCCGGGTGGGCCGGCCCGGCTCCGCGCTCGCCGTCAGCGCGCACGGTCCCGCCGGGATAGGCGCCGAGGTCGGCGTCGACCACCTCGCGGTCTGCGCGGTCGACCTGCGCGGCGAGGTACGGGCCCGCGCCGTACGGCACGGCGCCAACCGCGGCCGCTCCCCCGAGCCGGTCATCGCGGAACTCACCGCGTTGCTCGACCAGGTCGTCGCCGAGGCGGAGGGGCAGGGTCTGTGGCCGGCGGGGCTCGCGGTGGCGGTGCCGGGCCTGGTGGCGCGCGACGCCCGTACCGTCGTCCGGGCCCCCAACCTCGACTGGCACGACACGGACCTCGGCGCCCTGCTGCCCCCGGCGCTCCCGCCCACCGTGGACAACGAGGCCAACTTCGGCGCTCTCGCCGAACTCTGGCTCGGCGACGCCACCCCGCACGACTTCCTGCACGTGTCGGCGGAGATCGGCATCGGCGCGGCCCTCGTCGTGGGCGGCGGGCTGCTGCGCGGGATCCGCGGTTTCGCGGGCGAGCTGGGACACGTCCCGGTGGAACCGGAGGGCCCGCGGTGCCCGTGCGGCGGCCGGGGCTGTCTGGAGCAGTACGCCGGCGAGGAGGCGGTGCTGCGCGCGGCCGGTCTGGAACCGGGCGAGGACCGGGTCGGGCTGCTCGCGGGGCGGGCTGCCGAAGGCGACGAGGCCGTACGACGTGCCCTGCGGGACGCGGGGCGGGCGCTCGGGGTCGCGCTGACCGGGGCCGTGAACCTGCTGGACCCCGAGAGTGTGGTGCTGGGCGGGGAGCTGTCGGGGCTGGCGCCGTGGCTGCTGCCGACGCTGGAGTCCGAGCTGGCCCGGCGCACGGCGGGGCCGCCCTGTCCGGTGTCCGTGTCCCGGCTGGGCCCTGAGGGGCCGCTGCTGGGGGCCGCGCACTCCGTGATCCGGGCCGTGCTCGACGACCCCGCCGCGGTGGGCGAACGGGCCTGATCCCAGGGCGACTTCAGCCTGATTCACTCGGACGAGTGGGCGAGTTTTCCACAGGTCCGAGGCCGTCCACCGAAACCCGCCGCGCCCTTCTGCCCGACCCTCGAGCGCCGTACCGTGATGCACGCGAGACGCAACCGCCCTGGCAGCGGTCAGGGGGAACAAAGGGGTTCGTCGGGGGGACGAGGGGATTCGGATGTCGGGGGAAACGGCTGAAGGACTGCGGCGCGACGCCGTCGGGATGCGCGAGGTCCTGTTCCAGAGCATCACGGCCATGGCACCGGCCGCTGCGGTCGCCGCGTCCATCCCGTCGGGCGCCGCCTTCGCGGGCGGCAGTCTGCCGCTGTCGGTGCTGATCGCGCTGGTGGCCTGTCTGTTCACCGCGTCCTGCGTCGCGGAGCTGGCCCGGGAGCTGCCGGCCGCGGGTTCGGTGGCCACGTACGCGGCGCAGGGCCTGCATCCGGCCGTGGGCTTCCTCGTGGGCTGGGGTTACGTGTTCGTGGAGGCCTTGATACCGCCGCTGCTGCTCCTCCAGTTGGGCTTCACGACGGCGGGCACTCTGCACGAGGAGTGGTCCTCGTATCCGGCGGACCTGTGGTGGCCGTGGGCGCTGCTGGGCGCCGCGATCATCGCGGTGGCGGGGTACTTCGGGGTGCGCGCCTCGGCCCGCTTCGGCACCGTGCTCGGTGTCTTCGAGGTGCTGGTCCTCCTGGTGTTCGCGATCTGGCTGATCGCCAAGGCGGGCGGCGACAACACCCTGTCGGTGTTCGGCACTTCGCACACGAGCGACGCCTACGAAGGCATCAGCGGGGTCTTCGCCGGTTCGGTCTACACGGTGCTGGCCTTCGCCGGCTTCGAGGCGGCGGCCCCGCTGGCCGAGGAGACGAGGAACCCCCGCCGGACCATGCACCGCGCGGTGCTCGGCGCGGCGCTCGCCATCGGACTCTTCTACGTGCTCACCACATACGCCATGACCGTGTACTACGGACCGGACCGGTTCGCGGAGTTCGGTGCCTCGGGCCCCGGGTCCTGGGAAGGAGTGGCGCGGGCGTCGTTCGGGCTGTTCTGGGTGCTGGTGTTTCTCGCCGTGGTCAACTCGACGATCGCCAACGCCAACGCGTGCGCCAATGTCTCCACCCGCACGGCCTTCGCCCTGGCCCGCATCCGGGTCCTGCCCTCGTTCCTCGCCCTGCTGCACCCGAGGTACCGCTCGCCCGTCGCCGGTATCGCCGTGCAGACCGTGGTGGCGGTCGGTGCGGTGCTGGGCCTGGGCTTCGCCTACGACCCGGTGACGGCCTTCCTCCTGCTGGCCACGGTGATCGTCACGGTCGTGATCGGTGTCTACATCGTGGTGAACCTGTCCTGCGCGGGCTACTTCCTGCGCCGCAGAAGGGAGTCGCTCAAGCCGGTACGGCACCTGCTGCTCCCCCTGCTCGGCATCGTCGCGTTCGTCCCCGCGCTGCTGACCGCGGCCGGACTGCCCGTCTTCGACTTCGTCACCGAACTGACCGCCCCGGTGTCGTACGCGGGTCCGGTCGTCGGGGTGTGGATGGCCGTGGGCGTCGTGGTGCTGGCCGTGCTGATACGGCGTCATCCCGGACGCATAGCCGAGACGGCCCGCGTCCATCTCGACGACCCGTCCCCCACCGATCCCGTTGATCCCGTCGGCCTTTCACCGAGCTGAACCCACCGGCCCTTCACAGAACGCCGATCCCATCGGCTTTTCACAGAACGGAGCAGTACAGCCATGAGCGACCCCCGGATCCTGACCGTGCGGCCCGAACCGGGCGAGTACGCCTGGACGTTCGGCGGCGCGCCGCCCGTGGCGCGGATCGCGCCCGGCACAGTCCTGGACCTGTACACCGAGGACTGCTTCGCCGGCCGGGTGCGGTCCGAGAAGGATCTCGTGTCGGAGGTGTGCGAGTTCCCGTTCCTGAACCCGCAGACCGGGCCCTTCCACATCGAGGGCGCCGAGCCGGGCGACACGGTCGCCGTGCACTTCGTGTCGATCGAGCCGGCCCGGGACTGGGCCGCGTCCACCACCGTGCCCCTCTTCGGCGCGCTCACCTCGACGCACACCACGGCCACCCTCCAGCCTCCGCTCCCGGAGACCGTCTGGATCTGGCAGCTGGACCGGACCCGTCGCACCGCGCTGTTCCGGGCGCACGACAGCGACATCGAGGCCGAGCTGCCCATGGACCCGATGCACGGCACCGTGGGCGTGGCCCCCGCCAACCTGGAGGTCCGCTCGGCCCTGGTGCCCGACGCGCACGGCGGGAACATGGACACCCCGGAGATGCGGGCCGGCGTCACCTGCTACCTCGGGGTGAACGTCGAGGGCGCCCTGCTCAGCCTCGGCGACGGGCACGCCCGGCAGGGCGAGGGCGAGACCTGCGGAGTCGCCGTCGAGTGCGCGATGAACACGGTGGTGATCGTGGAACTGCTGAAGGGGCTCGCCACGCCCTGGCCGCGCATCGAATCGGACACCCACATCATCTCGACGGGGTCGGCGCGCCCGCTGGAGGACGCGTTCCGGATATCCCAACTCGACCTCGTGCGATGGCTGGTGCGCGACTACGGGTTCAGCGAACTGGACGCGTACCAGTTCGCGACCCAGGCCGTGGAGTCGCCGCTGGCCAACGTGTGCGACACCAACTACACGTGCGTGGCGAAGATCCGGAAGGAGTGGCTGCCCGCGCGGGAGACACACCGCGGCATCCACGCACAGCTCAGGGACACCGCCGCAACCATCCGCCCCTGACCCACGTCTCGATCAACACCGCACCGCCGCAAGGCAATCGTCCGAAAGGCAATCGTCCATGGACCGGGCAAGACCGCTGCCCAGCAGACGGCGGCTCCTGAAGGGCGCCGCCCTGGCCGCCGTCCCGTACGCGCTGCTGCCCGACGCGCGCGCCGGAGCGGAGACCCACCCCGTCGACCACCCGCTCGCCGAGTGGCAGCCCGCGACGACCGCCAACTGCACGCCCGCGCAGCGCCCGGCGGACCACCGCATCGACCTCGTGATCATCCATGTGACGCAGACGAGTTACCGCAAGGCCCTGGGTGTCTTCCGCAGCCCCGCGAAGGCGGTCTCCGCCCACTACGTGGTCCGGTCGCGGGACGGCAACATCGCGCAGTGCGTCCGCGAGACCGACATCGCCTGGCACGCCGGGAATTGGGACTACAACACGCGCAGCATCGGCATCGAGCACGAAGGGCGGGTGGAGCGGTCCTCCTCCTTCACCGACGTCATGTACGCGCAGTCGGCGAGACTGACCGCCGACATCTGCGTCAAGTACGGCATACCGAGGGACCGGTCGCACATCATCGGGCACTACGAGGTGCCGGGTACGGACCACACCGACCCCGGGCCGCACTGGGACTGGGAGCGCTACATGGGGCTGGTCGAACACGCGGCGCGGTGACGTCGTTCGGGTGATGCCGGTCGAAGTGGTTGTCGGCACGCGTACCGGGAGTGACGATGTCCCCAGCCGCATCGCCTTTCGGGGAGGCCGAGTTGACCGATCCGTGGGTGGCCCTGGAGCCGGGGGCCGACCCTGCCGAGCATGCGCGGATGCTGCGCCGCGCACATGAGACGTTCACCGCGGCGGGCACCGTGTCGCGACCGGTGCGTCCGGTGGTGGCGGACTCGTGGCGGCGTTCCGCGCGGGCCGGGGTCGGGCCCGACGGCACCGCGAGCGTCGAGCTGATGGACGGCGACCTCGGCGCCTACCGGGCCGAGCATCCGCTGGCCCGGGTGATGCCGCTCTTCCGTGAACTGCTCGGCACGTTCGCGGCCGACGGGGAGCATCTGCTCGCGGTGTGCGACACGCACGGCAGGCTGCTGTGGGTCGAGGGGCACGCGTCGACGCGGCGGCAGGCGGGGCTGATGAATTTCGTGCCGGGTGCGCGGTGGGCGGAGACCGCGGTCGGGACCAACGCGCCGGGCACGGCGGTCGCGGTCGACCGGCCGGTGCAGGTGTTCGCGGCGGAGCACTTCAGCCGCCGGGTGCAGCCGTGGACGTGTGCGGCGGCTCCTGTGCACGATCCGCGGACCGGGCGCGTGCTGGGTGCCGTGGACATCACCGGCGGCGACGGACTCGCGCATCCGCACAGCCTGGGGTTCGTCCAGGCGGTCGCGCGCGCCGCCGAGTCCCATCTGGCGCTGCTCGCCCCGGAGACACCCGCTGCCGACCTGCCCGAGCTCACCGCGCTGGGCCGCGACGAGGCCCACCTCCTCATCGGCGGCCGCAAGGTCAGGCTCAGCCGCCGGCACAGCGAGATCATGGTGCTGCTCTCCCGCCATCCGGAGGGGCTCACCGGTGACGAGCTGCTGTGCGCGCTGTACGAGGACGAGTCGGTGACACCGGTGACGCTGCGCGCCGAACTGGCCCGGCTGCGCAGGGTCCTCGGCCCCGGGCTGCTGGCCTCGCGCCCGTACCGGCTGACGGTGCCGGTCGAGTCCGATGTCACCGTCGTGGAGCGGCGCCTGGAGACCGGCGCGGTCACGGCGGCGGCGACGTCGTACGCCGGTCCGCTGCTCCCCGCCTCCCAGGCGCCGGCTGTGGTACGCCTCAGGCACCGTCTCGCCGACGGCCTCCGCACGGCGCTGATCGCCCGCCGCGACCCCGATCTGCTGGCGGACTGGGCGCACGCGCCGTGGGGCGAGGACGACTTCGACGTCTGGCGGGCCCTGGCGGCGACCCGGCCGACGGCGGCGGTGCGGTCACGGCTGGCGGCGCTGGAGGCGGAGCTGGCGATACCGGGCCTACGGCGGCGGGGGGTTGAGACGCGGTAGCAGCACCGGGGGCGCGTTGCCGGGACGGAGCGAGGCCTCCACGCGGTACCCGCGCCGACGGCAACGTAGTTGCAACGTCCCCGTTCCTAGCCTCGCGCAGAGAGCTGCCCAACGGCGGGCAGCGCTGCTGCAGGGAGGCAGACCAGCATGACCCGTTACGCGGCGCCCGGCACCGAGGGCGCGATCGTCTCCTACCAGGCGCGCTACGACCACTTCATCGGCGGGGAGTACGTGCCGCCGGTCCGGGGGCAGTACTTCGAGAACCCGTCACCGGTGAACGGGCAGCCGTTCACCGAGGTGGCGCGGGGCACGGCGGAGGACGTGGAGCGGGCGCTCGACGCGGCGCACGCGGCCGCCCCGGCCTGGGGCCGTACGTCGGTGACCGAGCGCTCCGACATCCTGCTGAAGATCGCCGACCGGATGGAGGCGAACCTCGAAAAGCTCGCGGTCGCCGAGAGCTGGGAGAACGGCAAGCCGGTGCGCGAGACGCTGGCGGCCGACATCCCCCTCGCGATCGACCACTTCCGCTACTTCGCGGGGGCGATCCGCTCCCAGGAGGGCTCGCTCGGCGAGCTGGACGACGACACGGTGGCGTACCACTTCCACGAGCCGCTCGGCGTGGTCGCGCAGATCATCCCGTGGAACTTCCCGATCCTGATGGCGGTGTGGAAGCTCGCTCCCGCCCTCGCCGCGGGCAACGCGGTCGTCATCAAGCCCGCCGAGCAGACCCCGGCGTCCATCCACTACTGGATGAGCCTGATCGCGGACCTGCTGCCGCCGGGCGTGGTGAACATCGTCAACGGCTTCGGCGTGGAGGCGGGCAAACCGCTCGCGTCCAGCGCGCGGGTCGCGAAGGTCGCCTTCACCGGCGAGACCACGACGGGGCGGCTGATCATGCAGTACGCCTCGGAGAACATCAAACCGGTCACGCTCGAACTCGGCGGCAAGTCGCCCAACATCTTCTTCGACGACGTCTGGGCGCAGAACGACGACTTCCGCGACAAGGCCCTCGAAGGCTTCACCATGTTCGCCCTCAACCAGGGCGAGGTATGCACCTGCCCGTCCCGGGCCCTGATCCAGCGCGGCAACTACGCCGAGTTCCTGGAGGCGGCGGTCGCCCGCACTGAGCTGATCAAGCCGGGCCACCCCCTGGACACCGACACGATGATCGGCGCCCAGGCCTCCAACGACCAGCTGGAGAAGATCCTCTCCTACCTCGACATCGGCCGCCAGGAAGGCGCGAAGGTCCTCACCGGTGGCCAACGCATCGACTACGACGGCGAGTTGAAGGGCGGCTACTACGTCCAGCCGACGATCTTCGAGGGCGACAACCGGATGCGGATCTTCCAGGAGGAGATCTTCGGACCGGTCGTCTCGGTGGCCTCCTTCGACGACTTCGACGACGCCATCAAGATCGCGAACGACACGCTGTACGGCCTCGGCGCCGGCGTGTGGACCCGCGACATGAACACCGCGTACCGCGCGGGCCGCGCGATCCAGGCGGGCCGCGTCTGGACCAACTGCTACCACGCCTACCCCGCGCACGCGGCGTTCGGCGGCTACAAGCAGTCCGGGATCGGCCGCGAGACACACAAGATGATGCTGGAGCACTACCAGCAGACGAAGAACCTCCTGGTGTCGTACTCCCCGAAGAAGCTGGGCTTCTTCTAGGCGACGGGGAACGGGCGCCTGCCCAGGAAAGACCCCCGGCAGGCGCCCTTCGTGTCATTTCTCGTCGCGCAGCTGCGCCGCCAGAGAGGTCAGGGACTCGGTCTCCTCGGTGTGGCCCAGGGCCGTCAGGCGGGAGATCGCCGCGTCGAGGCGGGTGAGGGCGGGGGCGGGGCGTTCCAGGTAGATGCCTTCCACCGCGCCCGCGAGGCGGACGCACTCGGCCCACTCGCCGGCGTCGTCGTCCCGGCCCGGGTCGCCGAGGAGGGCGAGGGCCTTGTCCAGGGCGGCCAGGGCGTCCTCGTACTCGCCCGCGTAGGCGTTGACGCGGCCGTACTCGTAGGCCAGGGCCGGGTCCAGGGCTCGGCCCCGGGCCTCGTACCCGGCGGCGCGGGCCTCGTCGGCGATCCGGCCCGCGTCGGCGAGGAAGGCGAGCGCGCCGGGCAGGCCGTCCGCGCCCTGCCGCTGGGACTGGAGGCGGGCGAGTTCGCGCAGAGAACTGCTGAGGTGCTCGTGGCGCGGGGCCCGGGCGTGGGCGGCGAGTGCCTGGTCCGCCGCTTCGCGGGCCCGTTCGAACTCGCCGGACTCGCCGAGGAGTACGGCGGTCTCGGCGGCGATCATGGCGTGGCTCCCGGGGTCGTCGTCCCACGCGGCCGACTCGGCCGCCAGCGTGACGAACTCCGCTGTGGCCGCCTTGAGATCCTCCCCCGCGTGCAGCGCGCGGGCGCGGGTCAGGCGCAGTTGCGCGATGATCCGGTCGTCCAACTCCCCGGCGGCGACGGCCGGTTCGGCCAGCAGGGAGTCGAGCAGCGCGATGCAGTCCTCGATGCGCCCGAGGTCGAGGCTGAGCTGGGCCGCGTTGCTGTAGGTGCAGTACGCCTCGGTCCGGCTGCCGCGCCGCAGGTCCGTCTCCGCGGAGCGGGTCAGGTGGCGCAGTGCCTCGTCGGGGCGGCCCAGGTGCATGCAGGCCTCGGCCAGATCGCCGTGCAGCCGGCTGGTGCCGCCGGTGTCGGCCGGCCACTCGGCGGCCAGGCGCAGGCCCTCGCTGAGGCTGTCGTACGCCGTCTGCGCGTCCCGCAGGCCGAACTGGAACCGGCCGCGCAGTCCGAGCGTGCGGGGCAGATGCCAGGCGGGACCGTCCTTCCTCAGCCGGTCGATCAGGGCGTCGATCTCGGTGACCGCGGCGGGCAGGTCGCCGGAGAGGGCGTGGGTGCTGGCCCGCAGCAGCAGGGCGCCGGAGAGCTGCCCGGGGAGGTCGTGCCGGGTGGCGAACGCGTGCAGCAGGTCCACCTCGGCGAGGACCTCCGGGATGTGCTCCTCGCTCCCCGAGCTCTGTAGCCGCAGGCCCAGCACGGTCGCCCGCAGCCGCAGCAGGCGGGCCTCCACGAACGGGGCGAGGCCGGACGTCTCCTCGTGCAGCCGGACCATGGCCGCGTGGGCTTCGGTCAGCGCGGCGGTCTTCGCCTCGGCCGCCTCGGCGGCGTCGGCCGTGCCGGTGCCCTCCGCCGGGATCTCGGCGGTGGCGAGCAGGGCGCAGGCCCGGGAGACCGCCGCGTGGCCCGGTTCCCCGGCGTCGTCGTAGAGGGCCGCGGCCTCCTCGTGCAGGGCGGCGGCGTCGGCGTACTCGTCCCGCTCGCCCGCCCGGCTCGCCTCGTCGGAGAGCAGGTCCGCGCGCAGCCGTACGAGCGGGCCGACGGCCGGGTCGTCGGGGTGGGTGTAGTCGCGGGCGGCGACGAGCGTGGCAAGGCGCGCCCAGGCGCCCCGCGCGTCCGGGTGTCCCTGCTCGTCCAACGCCCTTGCCGCGAGGATGAGTTCGGGCAGGGAGTCGGGGACGGCGGCGGGCGTGCGGGCGGCGGGCGCGGCGGCCGGGACCGCCGGGGCGACGTCGTCGAGGCCCGTCGTCCGCAGGGTCAGTTCCAGCGACTCCAGGAGCGGGGCCCGGTCGAGGCGGGCCTTGCGGCGGTCGCCGAGGGTCGTGGTGCCGTTGCGGGCGTCGAAGCGAGCGGCGAGGTCGTCGGCCCGGCCGCGCACCTCGGCGCGCAGCCCGGCCACCGTCCAGGTGCGGCCCGCGTACCCGGCGGCGGGCAGCTCACCGTGGCCGAGGGCCTCGACGCGCTGGAGGAGGACCTCGACGCCGGTGAGGAAGCCGAGCTGGTCCAGCGGGGAGTCGACCTCGTCGAACAGGTTCCGGTTCTCGGCGAGGAGCTCCAGGCCGCGTGCCTCGTTGCCGGTGAGCGCGCAGAACTCCAGGTGCCGGCCGACCTCTTCGGACATCGAGGGGTTGCGGCGGCAGGCGCGGTAGCCGGCGAGGTGCAGTTCGCGGGCCCGGTCGCCGCGGCCGGTGCGCAGCAGGGGCAGCAGCGCGTACGAGGCGGAGCGGGCCGGCTCCTCCTTGCAGGACTCCTTCCCGGCGAGGACGGGCTCGAAGGCGCGCAGGGCCCCCTCGTCGTCGCCCGCCCGGAGCTGGTGGCGGGCGCGCTGGCAGGTCTCGCAGGCCTCGCAGTCGCTGAGCCGGGTGCGGGTGCGGCCCGCCCACAGGTCGTGGGCGAGTGCGGTGTCCTCGCCCACGTGGACGGCGAGTTGATACGCCTGGCCGTAGTACGGCTGGAGGCCGAGGCCGGCCTTCTCGTACCGGTCGCGCATCTCCGTCAGCCACTGGCGCAGGCTGGCCAGGGGGATCTCGGGCAGCTGGCGCAGGGCGTGCGCCACCCACTTGAACCGCCAGAACAGCTGGTGGCGCAGGCGCTCGTCGAAGAGGTCGGGCTGCTCGTCGAAGAGGGTGAGCAGGCGCGCGAAGACGACAGGGGACTTACGCGGTTCGGAGCCGTAGGTGTACGCCTCCTGGAGTTCGAGGAGGGCGTGGATGAGCGGGACCGGCTCGTCGAACTGCTCGGCGGCGTCGACGAGTTCCTCGGCGGTGACGGTGCGGGTACGGCCGTACGGGCGCCGGTCGTTCTCCTGGAGCGCCTGGAACAGCTCCTCGGTGGTCTGGGGCAGGGTAGGCATCGTCAGCTGTCCTTGCGGAGGGCGTGGGCGAGAAGGTCGAGGAAGGAGCGGTTGATCAGGCTCGACTCGGCGGGCCTCAGCGGCCGCCGGGACAGCATCGCGGCCTGTCCGTAGAGCGCTTCGGCGCTGGTGCGGGCCAGTTCGGGCTCGTCGATGGCGACGGCGGTGCGGACCAGCGGGTTGAGCTGGTTGAGGATCAGCTGCGCGCGCGGGGCCTCCTGGCGCAGCGCGCCGAGGATGTCGCCCCACAGACCGCCCTCCTGCTCCCGGGCGAGCTGGGAGCGGGTGCGCTCGTGCCGGGCCTCGCGGCTGTCCACGAGGAGGGCGGGCGCGGAGGCGGGCTGGAAGGTGCGCAGCGCGACATCGCAGTCGAAGACGGCGAGGGCGTCGCGGGCCTGCGCGAGATAGGCCGCCGCGGCCAGCTCCGTCTCCCGGTCGACCGGGTCGAGGTGGGCGGTGAGGGTCGCCGGGTCGAGGTCGGCGACCGTGGCCTCGGGCCTGATCTCGGGCAGCCGGTGGACCAGTTGACGGTCGTAGGTGTAGCCGCCGTTGACGACGCCGAGCCCGGCGGCCGAGGCGATGGCCGCGACCTGGCGGAACTCCTCGACGCTGGACGTCACGAGCACGGTGCGGTGGCTGCGCGCGAACTCGTCGAGGGTGCAGTGCCCGTCGGTGGTCTCGAACGGCAGCCAGGGCAGCAGCATCCGCAAGATCTCGTCGTCGTGCACGGCGAGGGACTTCACGGCCAGGTGGTGGGCCTGGAGGAAACGGCCGAGCAGGTCCGGGTCGCTGGCGGCGGCCCGCGCGATCCACGCGCGCAGCCCCTCGGCGAGCGCGTCACGGACGGCGGCGAGGGTGTCGTCCTCGTACAGGGACTCCCGGGACGCCGTCGGACGCAGGCTCTCGGCGTCGACGACACAGCGCACGAAGAACGCCCACTCGGGCAGGATCTCCTCGGCCTGCTCGGACAGCAGCATGCCCTTGACGTGCACGCGGTGTCCGTGGCGCCGCCCGGCGGGCACCGCCTCGGGCAGTACGCAGGCGATGCCCTTCAGGCCCACGGCCGGCAGGTCCAGCTCGATGGTGTCCAGCGGGGCGAAGCCGAAGACCTCCTCGCCGTACGCCGCGAGCGCGCGGGAACGGGCTCCCGGGGTGGGGTACGTACGGGCCCAGGGCGCGGGCTCGGGGTTGACCGGGACGCTCGGTCCGCTCGACCCGTCCTCGAAGGTGACCGGATGACGCAGCAGGGAGCCGAAGTGCCGGGCCAGCGCGTGGACTTGGTTCGGCCGGGTCCACTCGCCCGCGTCGGCGCGCGGCGTCAGCGTGACGGTGGTGCCGGGCCGGGGGCGGGCGGAGGCGGGCAGGGTGCGGACGGTGTAGCTGCCGTCGCCGCGTCCGCGCCACTCCACGGCGGGGGCGTCGGGGGTACGGGCGGAGCGGCTGACGACGTGGATCTCGTCGGCGACGAGGAAGCAGGAGAGCAGACCGATGCCGAACTGGCCGATGAAATCGGCGCGTTGCTCGGCGACCTGCTCGGCGCGCTTGCTGCTGCGCCCGATCGTGGCGAGGAAGGTGTGCACATCGGCCTCGGTGAGACCGACGCCGTCGTCCTCGACGCGTACGGTCGCGCCGTCCGCGTACAGGCGGATACCGAAGTCGCCCTGAGGCTCGATGGCATGCCGTGCGGTGAGCGCGTCGACCGCGTTCTGGAGGAGTTCGCGCAGGTAGACGCGGGGGCTGGAGTAGAGGTGGTGGGAGAGGAGGTCCACCAGGCCGCGGAGGTCGACCTGGAAGGTGCGGTCGGTGGCGGCGGGCTGGGCGGATGTGTCACGCAGAGGCATGGGGCAGTCCGAGGTGAAGGGAACGGCGGGGGTGGGCGGTGGTCCGCGGGACCGGCCGGAGACGGGCGGTGCCGGCGGAGCCGAGGGCAGCAGCCGGTGCGGCAGATGCGGCCGTCGGCTCAGAAGGCCTTGCGGAAGCGGGCGTACGCCTTTTCCGGCTCCCCCATGAAGGCCCACGGCCACCGGGTGATCACACCGTCGAGCTCGCGGAAGACATTGGAGGCCTTGCTGCTGCCCGCCAGCGAGAGGGCCATGGCGAAGATGTTGTAGTCGCCCTGCCAGCCCAGGCGGCGCTCATACGCGTGGTGCAGGATGCTGCGCTCCGCGGCCTCCCTCAACTCGGTCCGGATGCGCGGCTGTTGCAGGCAGTCGCGGCTGTCGGACTCCACCCAGTCCTCGATGTGCGCCATGGCGACGGCACAGCCGAGCCGGTGCCCGTCGGGCGCGGCGGCGAAGGCCTTCCGGGCGAACTCGAGGGCCTGGCCCGGTTCTCCGCCCCAGCGGGGCTGGAGGTGCGAGATCCACTCCAGGTGGATGTCCAGGTTGAGCGGGTCACGGCGCAGACCGGCCGCGAGCCGGGCCTCCTGCACGCTGTCCTCGACAGACATACCGCGTCCCGAGGTGAGCAGATGGCGCCACGGCGTGACCCAGTCGGGCCGCAGCTCGGCGGCTTCGAGCAGGTGCT
Organism: Streptomyces sp. NPDC046909; assembly: GCF_040644695.1. Classification (NCBI taxonomy): domain Bacteria; kingdom Bacillati; phylum Actinomycetota; class Actinomycetes; order Kitasatosporales; family Streptomycetaceae; genus Streptomyces; species Streptomyces sp. NPDC046909. The sequence goes on from NZ_JBEYXC010000009.1 coordinate 249,373, forward strand.
CCTCGGCGATGCGCAGCCGCTCGTAGAAGGTCTGCCACTGCTCGCGGCTGACGTCCACGGCCCGGGCGGAGGTGCGCGCCTCCCAGCCCCAGGAGACGTGGCGGGCACCCGATATCAGCAGGGCGGTCGCCCGGAGCTCCTTGTCGTCCTTGTCCTCCTCGGCGGCGCGGACGATCCACTCCTCCAGGCCGCCCACCTCGGTCAGTTGCCCCAGCACCTCCTGCTGGCGCCCGAGGTCGAACGGGGCCGACGCCGCTTTGACCGCCGCCCAGTCACCCGCGTCGGCCGCCTCGACCAGGGCGAGCACCCGGGCGTCCCCCAGCGCGCGCAGCGCGTACGTCCCGTGCTTCTTCTTGCCCGGGACCGGAAGGGCATGCGGATCCGCCGCCGATCTCTCCGCACCTCTCCCGAACAACTTCCCCAGCATGCCGCGCCCTCCCCTGGTACCGCGTGATCGTGAGGGGCAGCATAAACGCCACCACTGACACCGCTGCCACAGGGTTTTCACCGGCCCGCCGACGTAATCCGCCCCCCACCGACGGGCACCTCTGTTCCAATCAAGCGCCGCGCTCATGACGAAGGGTGACAACCGATGAAGCTCCCCGCCCCCTTGCGTGTCGTCAACGAGGGACTGGCGTTTCTCCTGGAGGTCGCGGCCCTCGTCGTTCTCGCGTGCTGGGGCTGGCAGAGCGTCGAGAACCTGGCGGCGCGTATCGCCCTCGCCGGGGCCGCACCGCTGTCGGCGGCGGTCCTGTGGGGGCTGTTCGCCGCCCCGAAGGCTCGCATTCCGGTGCCGTCGACGGTCGTTCTGGGGGTGAAGGCACTGGTGTTCGGCGCGGCGGTCGCCGCCCTGTACGCCATCGGCCGGCACGGTTCCGCCATCGCCTTCGCCATCGTGATCGCGGTCAACACCGTTCTCGTGACAGCGGACCGCGGATCCTTGACGCGTCAGACGACTTGACCGCCACAAGAAGCGCAGGCATCTCCTTCACCGCCCCGTACGCCCCCCGTCCCCACGCCCACCCCCACCCGTGCGGGGCGGCATGACCCCACCAAAGTCTGTATAACTGTGAAAAAATTACACATACGGCGTCGAAGGAGAACCCTCGTGAGCAGTCCCGGCGACCAGCTCGGCTACGGCGGCCTGCGGCTGGACCGTACCGGCCAGGCCGAGGCCTTCGACGCCATCGGCGACCGTTACGACGAGGCCTTCCCGCACAAGGAAGGGCAGGTCGCGTCCGCCGAGTGGCTCATCGCGTCCCTGGCTCCCGGGGCCCGCGTGCTGGACCTGGGGTGCGGCACCGGTGTCCCGACCGCGCGGCAGCTGGCGGAGTCGGGGCTCAAGGTCGTCGGGGTCGACCTGTCGGACCGTATGGTCGCGCTCGCCCGGCGTCATGTGCCCGCCGGGGAGTTCCACCGCGCGGACATCGCCGATCTACGGCCGGGAGGCCCCCGGGACCTGGGCCGCTTCGACGCGGTGGCGGCGTTCTTCTCTCTCCTCATGCTGCCGCGCGCCGAGATCCCGCTCGCGCTGCGGACCATCGACCACCTGCTGGTCCCGGGCGGCCTGTTCACCCTGTCGATGGTCGAGGCCGACGTGGACGACTTCGAGATCCCGTTCATCGGCAGCACCATCCGGGTCTCCGGCTATCTGCGGGACGAACTGCGCGAGGTCGTGGACGCGGCCGGGTTCGAGATCGTCGACGAGGCCTCCTACTCGTACGCTCCGGCGTCCGCGGACGTCCCGCCCGAGGTGCAGATCTTCCTGCGCTGCCGACGGCACGCCTGACGATTCCTGATCCGCCCGCCCCGGCGGGCCGCACGGCCGGAAGGACACGCGTGACGAAGCACTTCGGCGGCGAGCGCGGCACCGCGATGCGCCTGTCGGCCTCGAAGGCGCCGACGGGGCGGGGGCGCGCCGCCGAGCCGCAGACCGAACGCCTGCGGTACCTCGACGCGGCGACCCGGCAGATCGCCCGCGGCATGAACCTCGACGAGACGGTCCGCGAACTGTGCCGGGCGGCCGTCCCTGCCTTCGCCGACACCGCCTTCGTCCACCTCTACGCCCCACTCCCGGTCGACGACGAGCCCCTCACCGCCCCAGGCGTCCTACGCCTCCACACCGCGGACCGCACCCCACCACCAGCGACGACTCCGTCACCCGCGGACACCGACCCGGTGGCCGGCAGCGCACGCACCACGCACACCGGCGGGACACCGGGCGCCGCAAACCCGACGGACACCTCCCGGACACCAGGCGCCACAGGCTCATCGGACACCGACCAGACACCAAGCGCCGCCAGCCCAACCGACACCAACCGAACGACCGCCACCGCACGCCCCACAGCCACCGCCCGGACAGCTGACGCCACCCACCCCACAGAAGCCCCGCGCCCCTCCCCCCTCGCCCACCCCACCGACCCCCTCCACGCCGTAGAAGTCGTCCACCCCTCGGACACCGGCCCCCTCACCACCCTCCTGCGCACCGGCCGCCCCGTCTTCGGCAACACCCCCGGCGTCGCCCCCGCCGTGGCCGAGCTGCTGGGCCCGGCGAACGCCCGCCGGGCCACCGCCTCCGGGCGGCGGCTCATCCTCGCCCCGCTGCACGGCCGCAGCCATGTCATGGGCAGCGTCGTCCTCGTCAGGGGCCCCGGACGCCGTGCGTTCACCCCCGACGACCTGCTCGTCGCCTCCCAGCTGGCCACGCACACCGCCCTCGGGATCCACAAGGCGGTGCTGTACGCCCGTGAGGCCTCCGTCGCCGACGCGTTGCAGCGCACGATGCTTCCGCCCTCGCTGCCCGAACCTCCGGGCGTGGTGCTGGCCAGCCGGTATCTGCCGGCCTCCCGCGCCGCGCAGGTCGGCGGGGACTGGTACGACGCGATCCCGCTGCCCGGCAACCGGGTCGCGCTGGTCATCGGCGATGTGATGGGCCACTCCATGACCTCGGCGGCGATCATGGGCCAGCTGCGCACGATCGTGCAGACGCTGGCCGGGCTCGATCTGTCGCCGGACGAGATCCTGCACCACCTCGACGAGCAGGCGGAGCGGCTGGGCAGCGAGCACACGGCGACCTGTCTGTACGCCATGTACGACCCGGTGCTGCACCGGCTGCTGATCGCCAACGCCGGCCATCTGCCGCCCGTGCTCCTGCGTCCCGACGGCAGCACGGAGGTCCTGGAGGTGCCGCCGGGCGCGCCGATCGGTGTCGGGGGCGGTGACTTCGAGTCCTTCGAGATGCACGCGCCGGCCGGGGCGACCCTGCTGCTGTACACCGACGGTCTGGTCGAGTCCCGCGACTCCGACGTACTGACCGGGGTGGAGCTGCTGCGGGAGAGGCTCGCCACGGCTCCCCCGGCTCCCCCGGCTCTCGAAGAGCTCTGCGACCGCGCGCTCGGCACGCTGGGCGCCGGTGACCGGGACGACGACATCGCCCTGCTCGCCGCCCGCTTCGAGGGCATCCGGCCGGACACGGTCGCCTACTGGTATCTGGCCCCGCGTCCGCAGACGGCGGGGCAGGCCCGTCGGCTGACCCGCAGGACACTGCGCCTCTGGGATCTCGACTCCTTGGTCGAGTCCACCGAGCTGATGGTGAGCGAGGTCGTGGCGAACGCCGTGCGCTTCGCCACCCGGCCGATCACCCTGCGGCTGCTGCGTACGAACGTGCTGCGCTGCGAGGTGGGGGACGACTCGTCGGTGGTGCCGAGGATGCGGCACGCGCAGCTGAGCGACGAGGGCGGCCGGGGACTGTTCCTGGTCGACCAGCTCTCCGAGCGCTGGGGGGCGACCCGGGTGAGCACGGGCAAGGTCGTCTGGTTCGAGCAGCCGCTGCCCGGCTGAACTCGCCTCAGCGCGGCGCCGGTTCGTAGGTCAGCTGCTTGACCTGGCGGAGCGTGAGCGTCGTCTCCACGGACCGGACCCCGTCGAGCGCGCCGATCTTCTCGCTCAGATAGGCGTAGAGGTCACCGGTGCTCCGGCACAGGACGGCCGCCACGAGGTTGGCCTGGCCGGTGATCGCCGCGGCGAACCGCACCTCGCGGTGTGCCCCGAGCGCCTGGCCGACGTCCGCGAGGGCGGAGGGCGCCACGGTGAGCCAGAGCATCGCGCCGACGCCCTGGCCGAAGGGTTCCGTGTCGTGCTGGATGTCGAAGTAGAGCAGTCCCGAGGAGCGCAGCCGCTCCACCCGGCGTTTGACGGCGGACTCCGGCAGCCCGGTCGCGGCCTGGAGCTCGCTGTAGGGGGCGCGGCCGTCCCGGCGCAGCAGCGCCACCAGAGCCTCGTCGCCCGCGTCGAGGTTGGAGGGGGTATCGGGAGAATCGGGGGTGTCAGAGGTATCGGCGGTGTCTGAGGTGCCGGGCGGCTCCGCCGACGACGGTCGCAGTGCCCGTTCCTCGTCCGCGTCGAGGGCCTGGATCTTGTCGAGCCAGCTGAGCGGGCCGCCGTAGAAGACGTGCAGCAGACAGTGCGCGCTGACGGAGACGACACGGGGTGTGCGAGGCAGCCGCTCGAAGAGGAGTTCGTCCCGGTCCTTGCGGCTGCGGGGCTTCATCGCGCACAGCACTTCGGTGCCGCCCGAGATCAGTTCGATGTAGGAGGTGTCGGCGCGGCGGGCCAGGGCGTTGGCCAACTGCTCGGCCACGTCAGGGGTGCAGCGCAGCCGGACGACCCAGCTGGCACGGCCGAGCCTGGCCTCGTCGACCACGCCGACCACCCGCAGCCCCGCGGTGGTGCGCAGGCGCCGGTAGCGGCGCGCGACGGTCTGGTCGGACACCCCGAGCACTTCGCCGATACGGCTGAACGGCGCCCGTCCGTCCAGCTGGAGGGCCTGCATCAGCTTCAGGTCGAGCGCGTCCAGGGGCCGGGGGTCCACGGCGGCCCTCCTCGTTCGGGGGTGGTCGATCAACGGTACGGCGTGTCCGGCCGGGGGCCCGGGACCGTGTCGTACGTGGTCCCGGGCCCCCGGAGTCACTCGCCCGCGCGACTGCCCACGGGCACGGCCGGCGGAACCGATCCTGCGGTCACCGCGGACGCCGTGTGCCGCGGCCGGCGCAGCAGCAGCGCTCCTACGGCGGCGGCGAGCAGCGCCAGTACGGCGGCGACCACCAGGCACAGGTGGAGGCCGTCCACGAAGGCCTCGGACAGCGCGGCGAGGACGCGGGGTGTGTCGGCGCCGAGGTCGAGTCCGCCGACCGCGCCGATCCCGTCGTGCTCGGCGACCGCCGTGACCTGCTGGACGGTACGTCCGCTCAGGCCCGCGTCGGCGAGGTGGCCGGGGAGGGCGTCGACGGCCTCGCTGGTGAGCAGGGCGCCGAGGACGGCGGGGCCGAGGGCGCCGCCGACCTGGCGGAAGGCGTTGTTCGCGGCGGCGGCCATGCCGGCCTGCCGGTAGGGCACCGAGCTGACGGCGGTGGCGGTCATCGGGGTGATGACGAAGGCGAGGCCGAGGCCGAGCAGGGCCAGCCGCCAGGCCAGTGAACCGAACGAGGTGTCCGGACCGATGTCAGTGAGAGAGAGGAGAGAGGCCGCGGTGACCAGCAGTCCGCCGGGGATGAGCAGCCGGGGCGAGACCCGGTGGACGAGGCGGCCGACGGGCGGGCCGAGCAGGAGCGGGACCGCGCAGACCGTCACCAGCCGCCAGGCCGCGTCGAGGGTGGAGAGGTGCTGGACCATGCCGAAGTAGAGGCTGAGGGCGAAGAAGAAGCCGATCAGGCCCAGGAAGCTGATCATGGCGATCAGGGTGGTGGCGGTGAAGGACGGGCTGCGGAACAGCGTGAGGTCCAGCATGGGGCTGTCGCTCGCGCGTTCCACCAGGACGAACGCGACGGCGGCGACCGCCGCGGTGGACAGCGCGACCATCACCTTCGGCTCGGTGAAGGACGTCGCGCCGCCCTCGATGATCCCGTAGACGAGTGCGGTGATCGACAGCGCGGCGGTGAGCTGTCCGGGCCAGTCCAGGCGGCGTGTGCCGGGCGCACGGGAGTCGGTCAGGAGCTTGGCCGCGCAGGCCATGGTCAGGAGGGAGGCGGGGACGGAGAGGAGGTAGATCCAGCGCCAGGCGAAGTGGTCGAGGATGATGCCGGCGACGATCGGGCCCGTCGCGAGGGCGCCCATGAGGGCGGTGGCCCACAGGCCGATGTACTTGCCGCGCTCGCGCGGGTCGGGGACGGCGTGGCTGATCAGGGCGAGGGTGGTGGGCAGCAGGGCGGCCGAGCCGAGTCCGGCGAGGGCCTGGCCGATCCAGACGACCTCGACGGACCGCGCGCACAGGGCGACCAGGGCGCCGAGGCCGCTGAGGGCGAGGCCTGCCTGGTAGACCTTTTTGCGGCCGTGGACGTCTCCGAAGACCCCGGCCGTGAGGATCAGGGCGGCCATGGGCAGGACGAACGCGTCGGAGACCCAGGACAGTTGGGAGGTCGACGCGCCCAGGGCCCGCTGCATCGCGGGCAGGGACACCGACACGGTGGTCACCGGCAGATAGGCGACGAACACGCCGACGCAGGCCATGACGAGCGTGGCGGCCCGGCGTTCCTGCGACGGGTGCGCCGTGGTCGTGGCATTCACGGAAGCTCTCCTAGCGGCGCCCGGAGGGGCGCGGGGATGTGACGGACGTCGGTCACCCTCGGTTCGTCGGCCCCGGGAAACCAGCCACAGACCGCCGTGGCCGGGACATCCGACATCCGGGCCCGGGTTTCGCGGGATCTTCGACACCTTTCCGGGCGCCGAAAAATACCCCCAGGGGTATCTGTTACCGTGGGATTCAGATACCCCGGGGGGTAATTTTCCACGAAGGAGTCAGCCATGTTCTTTGTCGACGCGCTGGAAACCGAAGGGCTGGGCAATCGCGGTTATCTGGCTGGCGGAGCCCGCGCGGCGGTGGTCGTGGATCCGCCGCGCGACATCGACCGCGTGATCGCGGCGGCCGCCCGGCGCGGGACGCGGATCGTGGCCGTCGCCGAGACCCATGTGCACAACGACTACGTCACCGGCGGTCTGGAGCTGGCGCGGCTGACCGGGGCGCGCTACCTGGTGCCGGCCGGTGCCGAGGTGGCGTACGCGCGTGTGCCGGTCGCCGACGGGGATGTGGAGCCGGTCGACGAGGACCTGGTGCTGCGGGCCGTGGCCACCCCCGGGCACACCCCGCACCACACCTCGTACGTCCTGGAGGAGTCGGGGCACGCGGTGGCCGCCTTCACCGGCGGTTCGCTGCTCATCGGTGGTGTGGGCCGGCCCGATCTCGTCGAGCCCCGGCTCACCGAGGAGCTGGCCCGGGCGCAGCACGCGTCCGTGCGGCGGCTCGCGGCGGGACTCGCCGACGAGGTGGCGGTCATGCCGACGCACGGGTTCGGCAGCTTCTGTTCCTCGTCCGAGGCGGGCGGGGCGCACAGCACGATCGGCGCCGAGAAGGTCTCCAACCCCGGGCTCGTCCAGGACGTCGACTCCTTCGTCAAGGAGCTGCTGGCCGGGCTCGACGACGTCCCCGCCTACTACGCCCACATGGGTCCGGCCAACAGCGGCGGCCCCGCCCCGGTCGACCTCACGCCGCCTCGGCGCGCCGACGCCGAGGAGATAGCGCGACGGCTCGCGGCCGGTGAGTGGGTGGTGGATCTGCGCGGCCGGGTGGCCTTCGCCGCGGGCCATGTGGCCGGGGCGGTCAACTTCGAGGTCGACGGGCAGCTGGCGACCTATCTCGCGTGGCTGATCCCGTGGGGCAAGCCGGTGACACTGCTCGCGGAGAGCGCCGAGGACGTCGCCCGCGCCCAGCGGGAGCTGACCCGCGTGGGCATCGACCGGCCCGCCGCCGCGGCCGTCGGCGGTCCGGCGGACTGGCTGGTGGACGGGGCCGAGCCGGCCGCCTTCCCGCGCGCCACGTTCGCCGGTCTGGCCGCCGCCCGGGAGCGCGGCGAGGACCTGGTCGTCGTCGATGTGCGCCGGGACGGCGAGCGCGCGGGCGGCTGGATCGAGGGCAGCGTCCACCTCCCGGTCCACCAGCTCCACCGCCGTCTGGACGAGGTGCCCGAGGGCACGGTGTGGGTCCACTGCGCGGGCGGGATGCGGGCCGCCATCGCCGCGTCCCTGCTCGATGCCGCAGGGCGCGAGGTGGTGGCCGTCGACGACGGGTACGCCGCCGCGGCCGAGGCGGGCCTCACCCTCGTCACCGGAGAACGCTGAGCATGTACGACCCCTCTCACCCCCGTGCCTCCGTCACCGAGGCCCGGCGGCTGTTCCGGGACGGCGAGGCCGTACTCGTCGACGTGCGCGAGGCGGACGAGTTCCGGGCCGGGCACATACCCGGGGCGCTGCACATACCCCTCGCCCGGCTGGAGTCCGTGAGCGCTGCGAGGCACCTCGGGACCGCTCAGCGCCTCGTCCTCGTCTGCCGTTCCGGCAACCGTTCGCGGCAGGCGGTCGCCCTGCTGGCGGAGCACGGCGTGACGGCCGTCGACGTGATCGGCGGTATGCGTGACTGGGCCGCTCAGGGACTTCCCGTCGCGGACGCGCACGGGGCGCCCGGGATCGTCGTATGACCGCGTTCGTGCTGGCTCTGTTCGCCGGAGCCCTGGTCGGTCTGGCGCTCGGCGCGCTGGGGGCGGGCGGGAGCATTCTCACCGTCCCGGCGCTGATCTATCTGCTCGGTTTCGGTCCGGCGGCGGCGACCACCGCGAGCCTGGTCATCGTGATCGTCACGTCGGTCACCGCGCTGGTGGCCCACGCGCGCTGCGGGGCGGTGCGCTGGCGGGCGGGGCTGCTGTTCGCGGGGGCCGGTCTGGTGCCGGCCGCCGTGGCGGGGGCCCTGTCGGCGCGGATCCCGGACACGCTGCTCACCCTGATGTTCGCGGCGCTGGCCGGCCTGGCCGCCGTACGGATGCTGCGTCGGCGTACGCCCCACGCGCGCGTCCGGGCGTCGGCGGGCCGCGCGGCCGGAGCCGGGGCCGGGCTGGGGGCGGTGACCGGGTTTCTCGGGGTCGGCGGCGGCTTTCTGGCCGTGCCCGCGCTGGTGACGGTGCTGGCGGTGCCGATGGGCGCGGCGGTGGGGACGAGTCTGCTGGTCATCGTCGCCAACGCGCTGGTGGCGCTGGCGGCCCGGGCCCACACCGCCGTCGAGCTGGACTGGGCGCTGATCATGCCGTTCCTCGCGACGGCCGTGCTCGGGGCCTGGGACGGCAGGCGGCTGGCCGCGAAGGTCTCCGCGGCCGTGCTCCAGCGCGTCTTCGGGGCCGTACTGCTGGCGGTCGCCGTGGCCATGGGCGTCGGCGTGATGCTGTGATCAGGCCAGCGACAGGAAGAGCTTCTCCAGCCGGGCCCGCATCGCCACGGAGTCGCGCACCTCGGGGTCCTCGCTGGTCATGCACTGCTCCAGACCCGTGGCGATGATCGAGAAACCGGCCCGGTCCAGCGCCCGGGAGACCGCGGCGAGCTGGGTGATGACGTCCTCGCAGTCCCGGCCCTCCTCAAGCATCCGGATGACCCCCGCGAGCTGACCCTGCGCGCGCCGCAGCCGGTTGAGCGCGGACTTCAGCTCCTCGGCCGACATGTCGAGCTGCACGTTTCCTCCTCATACAGGCCCCTATATACCCCCACGGGTATCCTACCTGTGCGGGGCAACACCTCACCGAAAGGTTCTGTTCCGTGACCACCCCCTCCTCCGTCCCCGTCCCCGTCTCCGTCCCCGTGGCCGCCGCCCGGCTGGACGCGTTCACCGTCGTCGACGTGCGCACGCCCGGCGAGTACGCCGGCGGCCATGTGCCCGGCGCCCACAACATCCCGCTGGACCGGCTCGACGAGGCCGCGAGCGTCCTGAGGGCGGTCGCCACGCGCGGGCCGCTGCTGATCGTCTGCGCGTCCGGCGCCCGGTCCGCCAAGGGCTGCGAGCGGTTGGCGGCCCTGGGCGTCGAGGCCCTCTCCCTGGACGGCGGCACCGGTGCCTGGGCGGCGGCCGGACACGCGGTCGAGCGCCCGGCCGGCACCGGCCGCACCCCCTGGCCGATGGACCGTCAGGTCCGCCTCACCGCCGGTTCGCTGGTCGTCGCGGGCTTCGCCGCGGGACTGGTCCAGCCACCCGCCCACTGGCTGTCCGGGCTGATCGGCGCGGGCCTGGTCTTCTCGGCCGTGACCAACACCTGCGGCATGGCGGCCGTGCTGAGCCGGCTGCCGTACAACCGGCGGGCCGAGGGCGCGCCGGACTTCCACGAGACGCTGGCGCGCCTGGCCGTGTGACGCCGCCCGGGAGGGGGCGGACCCGGCCCCCTCCCCCACTCTGGATGCGCGGCGGGCCGCCGTCGCGTACGACTGGAGGGACCGTGTCGCCGCCGACCCGACGGAGAGCCATGAACGACGCCGCTCCCCAGGCCCGTGCCTCCGCTCTGCTGCGCAACCCCAAACTGTGGGTGGTCCCCACCGTCCTGAGCGGACTGCTCGCCCTGCTGCTGTCGCTGCTCTACATGGGCGGCATCGTCAATCCGCAGGGCGACCTCAAGGATCTGCCGATCGCGCTCGTCAACTCCGACACCGGCCAACCGCTGCCCGGACAGAAGCAGAACCTGGGCACCCAGGTCGCCGGGGCGATCATGTCGGACACCTCCTACGACAAGGCCGACTGGCGGCGGCTCACCCGGACGCAGGCCCAGGACGAGCTGGACTCCGGCAAGGTCTACGGCGCCCTCGTCATCCCCACCGACTTCACCGCCTCGGTCGGCGCGCTCACCACCACCGGCGCCACCGTGCGGCCGACGATGACGGTGCTGACCAACCCCGGCAAGGGCAGCCTCGGTTCCTCCCTCGCCGGTCAGATCACCACGGCGGCCGCCCGTCAGGCCTCGCAGACCATCGGCAAGGAGCTGACCGCGGCCGCCCCGCGGGCGAACGCCACGCAGAAGCTGCTGCTCGCCGACCCGGTGACGGTCGCCACCGAGGTCGGCCACCCCGTCGGCAGGCACAGCGGCCTGGGCCTGACCGCCTTCTACTACACGCTGCTGCTCGTCCTCGCCGGGTTCATGGGCGGCAACATCGTCAGCAACGGCGTCGACACCGCCCTCGGCTACGCCGACAACGAGATCGGCCCCTGGCACACCCGGCTGCCCACCGTGCCGATCAGCCGCACCCAGACCCTGCTGCTGAAGATGGCGATGACCGCGGGCATCACCCTGCTCACGGTCTCCCTCGTGATGCTGGCCTGCGTGACCTTCCTGAACATGGACGCGACCCACCTGCCCCTGCTGTGGATCTACTCCTACTGCGCCTCCCTCGCCGTCGGCCTCGGCGTCCAGGCGATCAACGCCGCGTTCGGCGGTATCGGCCAGCTCGTCTCCATGTTCGTGTTCATCGTCCTGGGCCTGCCCTCCTCCGGCGCCACCGTGCCCCTCCAGGCGGTCCCGGACTTCTACCGCTTCCTCTCCCACTTCGAGCCCATGCGCCAGCTCAGCGACGGCGTCCGCGCGATCCTCTACTTCGACGCCCGCGGCGACGCCGGACTCACCCGCGCCTGGACCATGACCGCGATCGGCGCGGTCCTCGGCGTCCTGTTCGGCTTCGCGATGACCGTCTACTACGACCGCAAGGGCCACAAGCGACTGACACCGCAGCCCGCCTGACACCCCGGCCCTCGCCCTCCGGCTGCAACCTTCTCGCAACGTCCCGTCTGCTGCGCTGGACCGCATGGATGAGGAGATCCCGCGCGTCGAGCTCACCCCCGCGGCCGCCGACCTGCTGCGCCGGCTCCGGGAGGCGCACGGCCCGCTGATGTTCCATCAGTCCGGCGGCTGCTGTGACGGCAGCGCCCCCATGTGCTACCCGGAGGGCGAGTTCCGCACCGGCGGCTCCGATGTGCTGCTCGCGGAGCTGGTGGTGGAGGGGGTCGAGGAGCCGGTGACGTTCTGGATGTCGCGCAGCCAGTACGAGCTGTGGTCCCACACCCGGCTGATCGTCGATGTCGTCGAGGGCCGGGGCAGCGGCTTCTCGCTCGAAGCACCCGAAGGAGTGCGTTTTCTGACCCGTTCCCGGCTTCTCGGCGCCTAGAAACCCTGCCGTCTGGTGCACTTCCCCTGAGTCCTGGGAGAGTTGACGCGACTTCAGGGGGGACTGTGACGCGTCGTCAGAGAAGGTTCCGAGCGGGCAGAACGGTACTGGCGTTTCTCACGGCATTCGGCGCGCTGGCCGGTGCGGCCCTGACGGGGGCGGCGCCGGCCGCCGCCGTACCGAGCGCCGTCCGGGTCGCGTCGGGGGTCACCTATCAGCAGTACGACATCCAGGCGGCCAAGGGGCCGACCCGTATCCATGTGCTGACGGTCAATCTGCGCGATCCGCGTGTACGGCTCGACCTGCTGCACCCGGGCGCGGTGGCCGCGCGGGCGCCCGTCTCCCGATTGGCCGACGCGCAGGGCGCGGTCGCGGGTGTCAACGGTGACTTCTTCAACATCACCGAGACCCAGCACCCGGGCGTCGAGGCGACCGGCGCGAGCGTGGGCCCTGCGATCGCGAGCGGCCGTACGCTCAAGGCCGCGGTACCGGACGGGCAGCGCTTCGGCCCCGCCCTGCCGCCCGGCACCTCCACCAGGAACGTGCTCGGCATGGGCGTCGACCGGCGGACCCGCCTCGACAGCCTGACCCTGACCGGCTTCGTCCGGACGCCCTGGACGCAGCTGCCGCTGGGCGGGCTCAACCAGTACGCCCTGCCGGTGGGTTCCATCGGCGCCTACACCACCGCCTGGGGCAGCGCCTCCCGGGTGCGCGCCACCTGCGGCACGGACACCGACCGGGCCGCCCCGTGCAGCACGGACACCTACGAGGTGACGGTCCGTGGCGGCCGGGTCGTGTCGGCCTCCGACACCCCGGGCAGCGGGCCCATCGGGGCGCGGACCACCGTGCTCGTGGGCCGCGAGGCGGGTGCGCAGCAGCTGCGGAAGTTCTCCGTGGGCGAGTTCGTGAAGCTACGGCAGCGGCTGGTGGCGTCCGCGACCCGGATCCCGTACCGCTTCGTCCTCGGCGGCTATCCGGTCCTCGACGACGGCTCACCGCTGCCCGGCCTGGACGCCACGACGTCGGCGGTACGCACCGCGGTGGGCGTCGCGGACAGCGGCAGGCGGGTGCTGCTGCTCGCCGTGGACGGCGCGACCGCGTACCGCACGGGGCTGACGATCGCCGAAGTGGCGTCCGTACTACGGGGGTTGGGCGCGGTCGACGGCTTCAGCCTCGACGGCGGAGGGTCCTCGACGCTGGTCGCGCGGGCGCCGGGCGCGTCGACGGTGTCGGTGTACAACCACCCCACCGGCGGCGCCGAACGCCCCGTGCCCAACGGCATCGGCGTGTTCTCGACGGGGTGAGCCTCAGGGGCGGAGGCTGCTGACGATGTCCGCGGTCGCGGTCAGGCCGCTGCTGATGGTCGGGGCGATGCTGGTGCTGGCCAGGTAGAAGCCGAGCAGGGCGCAGACCAGGGCGTGGGAGACCTTGAGCCCGCCGTTGCGCAGGAAGATCACCGCCAGGATCAGCAGCAGCATCACCACAGAGATGGAAATCGCCATCGTCAGCCTCCTCCGCCACGCCAGCACGTCCGGTTCACGGCGTTCGGCCGCAAGTGTGGCGTAGCGGAGGGTTCGTCCGGGCGGCTGACCTGTCCGCCGAACGTGTGGTGTCTACGCCGACCGGTGGGCGTCCAGGAAGGCTTCGAGTCCGGCGAGGTCGTCGGTGTTGAGGTAGTCGACGTCGGCGGCGAGCAGCTCGCCCCACAGCGCGTCACGCGCGGGCCCGGCGACATCCGGCGTGGCCCAGAACCGCACCTGCTGCCCGCGCGCGTGGGCGGCCTGCACGATGCCGCGCAGCTTCTGCCGCTCGGCGTCCGGGAACGCTCCGACGCCCTGCCAGGTGAAGTTGAGCGTCCAGTTGTCGCTGATCAGCGAGATGAAGGAGGCGGGCGCGGAGCTGCCGAGGTCGGTGAGCCGGCCGTCGTAGAAGGCGCGCCGCACGGTCTGCGCCTCCATGGGCGTACGGGCGGCGCGGTCGCCGGAGATGACGGCGGTGACGGGTCCGCGGAGGACCCGGCCGTGGGCGTACGTCGTGAACAGGTGCTTGTAGCGCTGGAGATGCCGGTCGAGTTCGAGGTACGTCGAGGAGCCCTCGGTCTTGATGTCGATGAGCAGCTGGAGCGGCCTGCGGTAACCCCGGTACACCGAGCCCCGGTTGGCCTTGACGAGCTTGGCCAGCGGGTCCAGGTAGAGGGACTCCAGGGTGCGGGTCGGGTCCAGGTCGTCCACGGTGTGGCCGATGAGGAGCTGGTCGCCGACGAGGAAGATGTCGGCCTCGACGCTGCCGAAGCGGTGGTCGAGGGCGTCGAAGAGGGGGCGGGGGTGCTCGTAGTCGTTGTGGGCGTGGGCCCGCCACAACGGCCGTGGGTGGCGCTTCTGTTGGCCGGCGAGCGCGTCGGTGGCGGGCAGGGCGACGACGCCCGCGAGGGCGGCGCCGAGGGTGGTGAGGGCTCTGCGTCGGGTGGTGAGGGCCATGCCTGCCTCCCTTTGAGGGCGGTACGGGACACCGGCGAGTATGCGGTCGTACCGCTCTCAAAGGGCATGCTCGTGACAGGAGTTGGCCGGACTGCCGCCGTCTGTTCATCGCCCTCGCGCGGGGCACACGAAAAAGCCCGCCCCAGGTGGGGCGGGCTTTCCCGGATGAACGTCAGGGGGCTTGCAGGTCCACCAGTTCGGCCAGCGCCGCCCGGTGGGCGCCCGCGGTGCCGTACGCGATCGAGTCGGCCTTGGCCCGCTTGAGGTACAGGTGGATCGGGTGCTCCCACGTCATGCCGATACCGGCGTGCAGCTGGAGCGCCTCCTCGGCGGCGTGCACGGCGACGGACGCCGCGTAGGCCTGCGCGACGGCGACCGCCACGTCCGCTTCCTTCCCGGACTCACCGCCGGCGAGCGCGTCGGCGGCATTGAGTGCGGCGGCCCGCAGGTTGACGACCTCAAGCCACAGCTGGGCGAGCCGGTGCTTGAGCGCCTGGAACCCGCCGACGGGCCGGTTGAACTGCTTGCGCTCCTTCAGGTAGCGCACGGTCTCGGTCAACGTCCAGTCCGCGACACCGAGTTGCTCGGACGCGAGCAGCCCGGCACCGGCCCGAAGGGCCCGGCGTACGGCGGGTTCGGCGTCGCCGAGGAGGCGGCCGGGAGCACCGTTCAGGGACACGGTCGCGAGCGGCCGGGTCAGGTCCAGCGACACCTGCGGCGTGACCGTCACGTCGGCGGCGTCCACCGCGTACAGCCCGCCGTCGTCCGCGGGCACCAGCAGCACATCGGCGGCCACCGCGTCGGCGATCCCGGTCAACTCCCCGTGCAGGGCCCCGCCTTCATGGCGTACGACCTTGTAGGCGCCGCCCGCCGCGATGTTCAGGGCGACGGCGAGGGCGCCGATCTTCCGCCCCGAGGCCAGTTCGGCGAGCAGGTCGTCCGTGCCGCAGGCCAGCAGGGCCTCGGTGGCGACGACGGCGCTGGTGAGGTACGGCACCGGGGCGACGGCGCGCCCCAACTCCTCCAGCACGACGGCGACTTCGCGGTGCGTGGCGCCCTGGCCGCCCTGCGCCTCCGGGACCAGGAGACCGGCGAGGCCCATGCCGTCCGTGAGGGCCTTCCAGGCGGCGAGGTCGTGCGGGGCGTCGGACTCGGTGCGGGCGATGACGCCGGGGGCGTCGCAGTGGTCGGCGAGCAGGTCCCGTACGGCGGACCGCAGCGCCTCTTCCTCCTCCGAGTACAGCAGGTCCGTCATCGGGCCAGGTCCTTCCATGCGACGTCCTTGTCGGTGCGCGGCTCGGACGGCAGGCCCAGGACGCGCTCGGCGACGATGTTCAGCAGGACCTCGCTGGTCCCGCCCTCGATGCTGTTGCCCTTGGAGCGGAGGTAGCGGTAGCCGGCGTCGCGGCCGACGAAGTCCACCAGCTCGGGGCGGCGCATGGTCCAGTCGTCGTACAACAGGCCCTCCTCGCCCCGGAGTTCGACCTCCAGGCCACTGATCTCCTGGTTGAGCCGGGCGAAGGCGAGCTTCATGCCGGCGCCCTCGGGGCCGGGCTGACCGGCGACAAGCTGCTGACGCAGGCGCTCACCCGTGAGGCGGGCGACCTCGGCCTCGACCCACAGCTTCAGCAGCCTCTGGTGGAGGTCATGGGTGCGCAGTTCCGGGCGCTCGCGCCAGGTCTTCGACACCGGGCCGATCATGCCGCCCTCGCGGGGCAGTCGCATGCCGCCGATGGCGACGCGCTCGTTGTTGAGCGTGGTCTGCGCGACCCGCCAGCCGTCGCCGATCTCGCCGAGGCGACGGGAGTCGGGGATGCGGACGTCGGTGAGGAAGACCTCGTTGAACTCGGCCTCGCCGGTGATCTGGCGCAGCGGCCGGACATCGACGCCCGGGTCGGTCATGTCGCACAGGAAGTACGTGATGCCCGCGTGCTTGGGCACGTCCGGGTCGGTGCGGGCGATGAGGATGGCCCAACGGGCGTTGTGCGCGCTGGACGTCCACACCTTCTGCCCGTTCACCACCCACCCGTCGCCCTCGCGGACGGCCCGGGTGCCGAGCGCGGCCAGGTCGGATCCGGCGCCGGGCTCGCTGAACAGCTGGCACCAGACCTCCTCGCCCGTCCACAGGGGCCGGAGCAGTTGCCGCTTCTGCTCCTCGGTGCCGTACTTGAGGATGGTCGGCGCGGCCATGCCGAGGCCGATGCCATTGCGGCGGGGGTCGTTGTCGGGGGCGCCCGCGGCCTCCAGTTCGGCGTCCACGACGGCCTGGAGGGAGCGCGCGGCACCGAGTCCGCCGAGCCCCTCGGGGTAGTGGACCCAGGCCAGCCCGGCGTCGAAGCGGGCCCGCAGGAAGTCCAGACGCTCGGTCGTGGCAGACAAGGGGGGCGGGCCCGCAGGGTCCTCGGTTGAGGGTGGTGGCGGGAGACGGGTGGGCGGGTGCGCGGCCAACAACTCCGCTGTGCGGCGCTTGAGTTCGGCTGCGTCGGTCATGCGGCGGCTCCGTTCTCCGAAGAGGCACCGAGGGACGGGACGACGGCGACCCGGCCGGTGGTGACCCCGTCCCCGACCCGCTGCACCGCGGCCGCGGCCTCGCTCAGCGGCACCCGCTCGCTCACCAGGGGCTTGATGGCCCCCCGGGCGGCGAGTTCGGTGAGCTGCTCGTGGCAGTGCTGGACCAGCTTCGGGTTCTTGGTGTTGTACAGGCCCCAATGGAGGCCGAGGATCGAGTAGTTCTTCACGAGGGCGTGGTTGAGCCCCGGGCTCGGGATGCTTCCGCTGGCGAACCCGATGACCACGATCCGCCCCTCGAAGGCGACGACCTTGGTGGACTGCGTGTAGGCCTCGCCGCCGACCGGGTCGTAGATCACGTCGGCGCCCCGCCCGCCGGTGGCCGCCTTCACGGCACCGATGACATCCTCGGCACGCCGGTCGATGACGACGTCACAGCCCAACTCCCGTGCCACGGCGGCCTTTTCGGCACCGCCGACGACCCCGATGACGGTGGCCCCGGCCGCCTTGCCGAGCTGCACGGCGGCGCTGCCGACCCCACCGGCGGCGGCGTGCACGAGCAGCGTCTCCCCGGCCTCGAGATGAGCCCGGCGGTGCAGTCCGAACCATCCCGTCTGGTAGCCGATGTGCAGCGCGGCGGCCTCGGCGTCGTCCAGCGACTCGGGCGCGGGCAGCAGACCGGCGGCATCCGCGACGGCGTACTCGGCGAAACCGCCGTACGGCAGCGCCGGGTTGGCGAGCACGCGGCGTCCGTCCTCGGTCTCGCCGCAGATCTCCACGCCCGGGGTGAAGGGCAGCGGCGGCCGCACCTGGTAGTGGCCGCGGGCCATCAGCACATCAGGGAAGTTGATGTTCGCGGCACGCACCTTCAGCAGGACCTGGCCGTCGCCGGGCGTGGGTGTCGCCACCTCTTCGAGGCGCATCACCTCACCCGGTTCGCCGTTCTCGTGCACTTGCCATGCCTGCATGCGGTGCCTCCACGCGACTGCATCGTCTGACGGGGTTCACCGCATACTAAGCGGTCGCTTGCCATCAGGGAACAGTCCGCCGCGGAACAGTAGCGGGCGTCACGACCGCCGGGACTTCGCCCGGACATGCATCCGCTCCCCCTGCGGCCCGAACAGACTCAGGAACTCCGCGGGCCCCTCCCCGGTCGACCCGAACCAGTGCGGAACCCGCGTGTCGAACTCGGCCGCCTCCCCGGCCGCCATCACCACGTCATGCCCGCCGAGGACGACCCGCAGCTTGCCCGACAGCACGTACAACCACTCGTAGCCCTCATGGGTACGCAGTTCGGGCTCCTCCGTCCGCTGCGGCACCAGCACCTTGTACGCCTGGAGCCCGCCGGGCTGGCGGGTCAGCGGCCAGTAGGTGCGCCCGTGCCGTTCGAGGGGCTTGGCCCGCACCCGCGGGTCCCCCACGGGCGGCGTCCCGACCAGCTCGTCCAGCGGCACCTGGTGGGCCTGCGCGATCGGCAGCAGCAGCTCCAGGCTGGGCTTGCGCAGCCCGGACTCCAGCCGCGACAGGGTGCTGACGGAGATGCCGGTCGTCTCGGACAGCGAGGCGAGCGTCACCTCCCGGTCCTTCCGCAGCCGCCGCAGCCTCGGCCCGACCTCCGCGAGTACGTCATCCGTAGTCATGCCCCGTATTGCAGATTCGGCAAAGAAGTTTGTCAATCCCGCACCCACGGGACGACCGTGTCGGCATGACCCAGACACCCGAGACACCCGAGACCTACGAAGTGATCGTGATCGGCGGCGGCGCGGCGGGCCTCTCCGCGGCCCTCGTCCTGGGCCGGGCCCGGCGCCGCACCCTCGTCATCGACGCCGGCGAGCCCCGCAACGCGCCCGCCGCCCATATGCAGGGCTATCTGACCCGCGACGGCATGCCGCCCGCCGAGTTCCTGGCGCTCGGCCGCGAGGAGATCGCGCGGTACGGCGTCGAGCTGGTGGAAGACCGCGCGGTGGACGTGACCAAGGAGTCCACCAAGGAGTCCACCAAGGATTCCGCCGGGGACTTCATGGTGACCCTGGCGAGCGGCCGCACCGTCCGGGCCCGTCGCCTCGTCATCGCGACCGGCCTCAAGGACGAGCTCCCGGCCGTCCCCGGCGTCGCCGCGCGCTTCGGCCGTGACGTGCTGCACTGCCCGTACTGCCACGGCTGGGAGGTCCGCGACCAGGCCTTCGGCGTACTGGCGACGACCCCGCTCAGCGTGCACCAGGCACTGATGGTGTCGCAGTGGTCGAAGGACGTGACGCTGTTCCTGCACGAGGTCGCGGAGACGGACCTGTCGGACGACGACCTGCGCAGGCTCGCGGCCGCCGGGGTCAGGGTGGTGCCGGGTGAGGTCGAAGGGCTGCGGATCGAGGACGACCGGCTGACGGGCGTGCGCCTGGTGGACGGCTCGGTGCACGCACGGGAGGCGCTGTTCCTCGCGCCCCGCACGGTACCGCAGACGGAACTGCTGGCGAAGCTCGGCGCCGAGTTCACGGAGACCCCCTTCGGCGCGTACCCGGTGGTCGACCCGACCGGCCTCACGTCGGTGCGGGGCGTCTGGGCGGTGGGCAACGCGATGGGCTTCTCCGAGCAGGTGGTGAACGCGGCGGCGGGCGGTTACCGGGCCGGGGCATTCATCAACGGGGATCTGCTCTTCGCAGACCTCGACGCGGCTTCCCGGGTGTAGACCCGCCGACTCCGGTGCAGTCTGGTGGCATGCTGCTTGCCCGGCTGGCCCAGGTGTCCCAGGAGGTCGCCGCGACCTCTGCGCGCTCCAAGAAGATCGCGCTGCTCGCCGAGCTGTTCCGGGAGGCCGAGCCGGAGGACGTCCCGATCGTCATCCCGTATCTGGCGGGACGCCTCCCCCAGGGGCGGCTGGGGGTGGGCTGGAAGGTGCTGAGCCGTCCGGTCACCCCGGCCGCCGAGCCCAGCCTGAACGTCAGGAACGTCGACGCCCTCCTCACCGAGCTGGGCAAAGTCTCCGGCACCGGCTCGCAGGCCGAACGCACCCGTATCGTCGGCGAGTTGATGGGCGCGGCGACCGAGGCCGAGCAACGTTTCCTGTTCGGCCTGATCAGCGGCGAGGTACGACAGGGCGCACTCGACGCCGTCGCCACGGAGGGGCTGGCCCAGGCGACCGAGGCACCCCCGGCCGACGTCCGCCGCGCGGTGATGCTCGCGGGCTCACTCCAGACCGTCGCCGAGGCCCTGCTCGCGGACGGCCCCGCCGCCCTGGACCGCTTCTCGCTCACCGTCGGCCGCCCGGTCCTGCCGATGCTGGCGCACAGCGCGTCCTCGGTGGCGGAGGCGGTCGAGAAGCTCGGGGCGTGCGCGGTCGAGGAGAAGCTGGACGGCATCCGCGTCCAGGTCCACCGGGACGGCGACGACGTACGGATCTACACCCGCACCCTGGACGAGATCACCGACCGCCTGCCCGAACTGACTGCTGCCGCCCTGGAGTTGCGAGGCGAGCGTTTCAT
Organism: Streptomyces sp. NPDC046909; assembly: GCF_040644695.1. Classification (NCBI taxonomy): domain Bacteria; kingdom Bacillati; phylum Actinomycetota; class Actinomycetes; order Kitasatosporales; family Streptomycetaceae; genus Streptomyces; species Streptomyces sp. NPDC046909. The sequence goes on from NZ_JBEYXC010000009.1 coordinate 269,846, forward strand.
TCTGGACGGTGAGGTCATCTCCTTCGACGCGGACGGCCGCCCCCGTTCCTTCCAGGAGACGGCCGGCCGCGTCGGCTCCCGCGTGGACGTGACGACGGCCGCCGCCGAGGTCCCCGTCTCCCCCGTCTTCTTCGACGCCCTGTCCGTCGACGGCCACGACCTCCTCGACCTCCCCTTCGCCGAACGGCACGCGGAGCTGGCCCGACTGGTGCCCGAGCCGATGCGGGTGCGGCGGACGCTGGTGGCCAGGCCGGAGGACGTGGGCGCGGCCGAGGCGTTCCTCGCCGAGACGCTGGAGCGCGGGCACGAGGGCGTGGTGGTGAAGTCCCTCGACGCCCCGTACAGCGCGGGCCGCCGGGGCGCGTCCTGGCTGAAGGTGAAACCCGTCCACACCCTCGACCTGGTGGTCCTGGCCGCCGAGTGGGGCCACGGCCGCCGTACCGGCAAGCTCTCCAACCTCCATCTCGGCGTCCGTACCGCTGAGGGCGGCTTCGCGATGCTCGGGAAGACCTTCAAGGGCATGACCGACGCGATGCTGACCTGGCAGACCGAGCGGCTCCAGGAGCTCGCGGTCGACACCGACGGGTACGTGGTGACCGTACGCCCGGAGCTCGTCGTCGAGATCGCCTACGACGGGCTCCAGAAGTCCACGCGTTACCCGGCGGGCGTCACGCTCCGTTTCGCCCGTGTGGTCCGCTACCGCGAGGACAAGCGGCCGGAGGAGGCCGACACGGTGGAGACGCTGCTGGCCGCGCACCCCGAGGTGAAGCCGTGAGGACGAGTGCGGGGCTGCTCCTGTTCCGGCACACCGACGACGGGCTCCAGGTCCTGCTCGGCCACATGGGCGGCCCCTTCTTCGCTCGCCGCGACGCCGGTGCCTGGAGCGTCCCCAAGGGCGAGTACGTGGCCGGCGAGGAAGCCGCCTGGGACGCCGCCCGGCGTGAGTTCCAGGAGGAACTCGGGCTGCCGCCGCCCGACGGGGAAGCCGTACCGCTCGGCGAGGTGAAGCAGACCAACGGCAAGCTCGTCACGGTCTGGGCGATCGAGGCCGACCTCGACCCGACGACCGTCGTGCCGGGCACGTTCCGCATGGAGTGGCCGCCGAAGTCGGGCCATGAGCAGGAGTTCCCCGAGCTGGACCGGGTCGAGTGGTTCGGCCTGGACCGGGCCCGGGACGTGATCGTCAAGGCGCAGGCCGCGTTTCTCGACCGGCTGGCGGAGCACTCGGCTTGACACGTTGCGGCGCGGGCCGCCGCGCGGGAAGGTCGAAGCACAGTCCGCTCTTCAGGAGGTCGGTCATGCCCATCGCGACGGTGAACCCGGCGAACGGCGAGACGCTCAAGACGTACGAGGCCATGGGCCCGGAGGAGATCGAGCGCAGGCTCCAGCTCGCGCAGGCGACGTTCCGTACGTACCGGACGACGCCGTTCGACGAGCGCGCCCGGCTGCTGAACCGGGCCGCGGGTCTTCTCGACGACATCGCGCCGGACATCGCCAAGGTCATGACCACGGAGATGGGCAAGCCGGTCAAGCAGGCCCGCGCCGAGGCCGCGAAGTGTGCGAAGGCGATGCGCTGGTACGCCGAGCACGCCGAGGCGCTGCTCGCGGACGAGGAGCCCTCGGAGTTCGACGTGAAGGACTCGGGCGCCTCCCGGGTCCGGGTGCGGTACCGGCCGATCGGCCCGGTGCTCGCGGTGATGCCGTGGAACTTCCCCCTGTGGCAGGTGATCCGGTTCGCCGCGCCCGCGCTGATGGCCGGCAACGTCGGGCTGCTCAAGCACGCCTCCAACGTCCCCCAGACCGCCCTGTTCCTGGAGGACCTCTTCCACCAGGCGGGCTACTCGGAGGGCACCTTCCAGACGCTCCTCATCGGCTCCGGCGAGGTCGAGGAGATCCTGCGCGACGAACGCGTCAAGGCGGCCACGCTCACGGGGAGTGAGCCCGCGGGCCGCGCGGTGGCCTCGGTGTCCGGGGACATGGTGAAGAAGACGGTCCTGGAACTCGGCGGCAGCGACCCGTACGTGGTCATGCCGTCCGCCGACATCGACCGGGCAGCGCAGATCGCGGTGACGGCACGGGTCCAGAACAACGGGCAGTCGTGCATCGCCGCGAAGCGGTTCATCGTCCACACCGACGTGTACGACGCGTTCGCCGAACGGTTCGTCGAGGGCATGAAGGCGCTGAAGGTCGGCGACCCGATGGAGGAGGACACCGACATCGGTCCGCTCTCCAGCGAGCAGGGGCGCGACGACCTGGAAGAACTGGTCGACGACGCGACGCGGAGCGGGGCAGAGGTGCTGTGCGGCGGGCATCGGCTGCGGCGGCCCGAGCTGCCGGGCTGGTACTACCCGCCGACCGTCCTCGCCGGCATCACCCGCGACATGCGGATCCACCGCGAGGAGGCCTTCGGCCCGGTCGCCACGCTGTACCGCGCGGGCGACCTCGACGAGGCGGTGCTCATCGCCAACGACTCCCCGTTCGGGCTGAGTTCGAACGTGTGGACGCGCGACGAGGCCGAGGTCGACCGGTTCGTACGGGACCTGGAGGCCGGCGGAGTGTTCTTCAACGGCATGACCGCCTCCCATCCGGCGTTCCCGTTCGGCGGGGTGAAGCGGTCCGGTTACGGGCGTGAGCTGTCCGGGCACGGAATCCGCGAGTTCTGCAACATCACGACGGTTTGGCACGGAGCGTGACGCTTGCGCGGCTACGATCCCCGGTGTGAACCGTGAAGTGACTCTGCCTCTGATCGTCGATGACCGGGGGACGCTGCAAGTGGCCGCGGCCGACGTCAGCAAGCTGCTCCGCACGGTTGGCGGACGGTGGCTGCACCTTGTCGAGGCCGGGGAGGACGGGCTCGACGAGGACACGGTGGCCGCGCTGACGATCGAACTCGCGAAGCTCGCCGATCGCATCGATGTGGCGTGCATCGCGCACAGCAGCGGGACCACCTCGTAGCGGCTCTTCAGGTATCCCCCGTGTCCCGCGTTTGGAGTAACCCCGCGCGAAGTTGCCGCCCTCTCAGGTGATCGTGGACTGGACCACTTCCTGAGGTGAAGGCAGGCACGGTTCATGGCGACGTTGTGCAGACCCTCGGTGTCCGTTCCGGAGTACGTGATCACGATGGAGGAGACGCTGGAGCTGGCTCGCTCCCGGCACTCCGACCATCCCCAACTGCCGCTGGCCCTCCGGCTGATCGAGAACACCGGGGTGCGCACCCGGCACCTCGTGCAGCCCATCGAGGAGACGCTGAAGCATCCGGGCTTCGAGGAGCGCAACAAGGTCTACGTGGCCGAGGCGAAGGCGCGGGTACCGGCCGTGGTGCAGCGGGCGCTCGACGACGCCGAGCTCCTGACCAGCGACATCGATGTCATCATCTACGTGTCCTGCACGGGCTTCATGATGCCCTCGCTGACGGCCTGGCTGATCAACGAGATGGACTTCCAGTCCACCACCCGGCAGATACCCATAGCCCAGCTGGGCTGCGCGGCCGGCGGGGCCGCGATCAACCGGGCGCACGACTTCTGCACGGCCTACCCGGAGGCCAACGCCCTCATCGTGGCCTGCGAGTTCTGCTCCCTGTGCTACCAGCCCACCGACCTCGGCATCGGCAACCTGCTCTCCAACGGACTGTTCGGGGACGGGATCGCCGCCGCCGTGGTGCGCGGGCGGGGCGGCGAGGGCATCTCGCTGGAGCGCAACGGCTCGTACCTGATCCCCAAGACCGAGGAATGGATCATGTACGACGTCCGGGCCACCGGATTCCACTTCCAGCTGGACAAGCGGGTGCCGGCCACGATGGAGCCGCTCGCCCCGGCGCTCCAGGATCTCGCGGGCCTGCACGGCTGGGACGCGGCCGACCTGGACTTCTACATCGTCCACGCGGGCGGCCCGCGCATCCTCGACGACCTGAGCAAGTTCCTCCAGGTCGACCCGGACGCCTTCCGCTTCAGCCGGGCCACGCTCACCGAGTACGGCAACATCGCCAGCGCCGTCGTCCTGGACGCGCTGCGCCGGCTGTTCGACGCGGGCGGCGCGCACGACCGGGCGCGTGGACTGCTCGCCGGGTTCGGGCCCGGCATCACCGCGGAAATGGCCCTGGGCCGCTGGCAGCGTTACGCAGAGACGGCGTGAGATGACCGAAGAGACGATCACCGAGATCCTGCCACCCGTCCGGCACTGGCCCGCGCTCGATCTGAGCGGCACGGACTTCGACCCGGTGCTGACCGAGCTGATGCGCGAGGGTCCGGTCACCCGGATCCAGCTGCCCAACGGCGAGGGCTGGGCCTGGCTGGTCACCCGGTACGAGGACGTGCGGATGGTGACCAACGACCCCCGCTTCAGCCGCGAGGCCGTCATGGACCAGCCGGAGGTCACCCGGCTCGCCCCGCACTTCATCCCGGCGCGCGGCGCGGTGGGCTTCCTGGACCCGCCGGACCATACGCGGCTACGGCGTTCCGTGGCCGCCGCGTTCACGGCGCGGGGCGTGGAGCGCATCCGCGAGAGGTCGCGCCACATGCTGGACGAGCTGGTGGACGAACTCCTCCAGGACGGTCCCCCGGCCGACCTGACGGCGACCGTCCTCACCCCGTTCCCCATCGCGGTGATCTGCGAGCTGATGGGCGTCCCGGCCGCCGACCGGCAGGGCATGCACACCTGGACCCAGCTGATCCTGTCCTCCTCGCACGGGAAGAAGGTCAGCGAGAAGGCCAAGAACGAGATGGGCGCCTACTTCGCCGATCTGATCGGCCTGCGGGAGGGCAGCACCGGCGAGGACGTCGCGTCCCTCCTGGGGGCGGCGGTGGGCCGTGGCGAGGTCACGCTGGAGGAGGCGGTGGGCCTGGCGGTCCTGCTCCAGATCGGCGGCGAGGCGGTGACGAACAACAGCGGCCAGATGTTCTACCTCCTGCTGACCCGCCCCGACCTGGCCGACCGTCTGCGCGCCGAACCGTCGATCCGCCCCCAGGCCATCGACGAGCTGCTGCGCTACATCCCGCACCGCAACGCCGTCGGCCTGTCGCGGATCGCCCTGGAGGACGTCGGCATCAGAGGCGTACGGATCCGGGCGGGCGACGCGGTGTACGTGTCGTACCTGGCCGCGAACCGCGACGAGGCCGTCTTCCCGTACCCGGAGACGATCGACTTCTCCCGTACCCCCAACCCGCATGTGTCCTTCGGCTTCGGCCCGCACTACTGCCCGGGCGGCATGCTGGCCCGCCTGGAGTCCGAACTGCTGGTGGACGCGCTGCTGGACCGCGTGCCCGGGCTGAGGCTGGCGGTGCCGCCGGACCAAGTCCCCTTCAAGAAGGGTGCGTTGATCCGCGGCCCCGAGGCTCTGCCGGTGATGTGGTGACGGCCGCCGAAGGACTCCTGGTACCGCCGGGACAGGGCCGGGTCGTCGAGACCCCGGCCCAGCACGTGACCTTCAAGGTGACGGGCTCCCACTCCCGCATGGCGTCCACGTTCGAGGTGATCGTCCCGCCGGGCTTCGACGTGGGGGCCCATGTGCACACCCGCAGCGAGGAGTTGTTCTACGTCCTGGAGGGCGAGCTGGACGTGCTCGCCTTCGAGCCGCGGGTACGGACCCCGGACAACTGGCAGCGCTGGGAGTCGAGTTCGGGCAACCGGGTGGTACGGGCGACACCGGGCACGGTCATCGTCGTACCGCCGGGCTGCCCGCACGCGTTCGCGAACCCGACGGACACCCCGGCCAAGATGTTCTTCCAGGCGTCCCCGCCGCCGGATCACGAGCGGTACTTCGAGGAGCTGCTGGAGATCCTGGGGGGCGGGGGTCCGCCGGATCACGAGGCGATCGAGGAGTTGCGAGGGAGATACGACATCCAGCAACTCACTCCACTCAGGCACCGGTGAGACACCTAGGGGCGCGGGGAACTGCGCGACCAGCCCCCACGCCGCCGCAGCCGCGCGACTACCGAATGGACATCCCCGAAAGCGTCCGGGCAATCACCAGTCGCTGGATCTCGCTCGTGCCTTCGAAGATGGTGTAGATCGCGGAGTCCCGGTGCATCCGCTCCACCGGGTACTCCCGCGTGTAGCCGTTGCCGCCGAGGATCTGGACCGCCTGCGCGGTGACCTTCTTCGCCGTCTCGCTGGCGAAGAGCTTGGACATCGAACCCTCGGCCGCGGTGAACGGCTTGCCGTTGATCGCCATCCACGACGCCCGCCACACCAACAGACGCGCCGCGTCGATCGACGTACGCATGTCCGCGAGCTGGAAAGCCACACCCTGGTTGTCGATGATCGGACGCCCGAACTGCTCACGCGTCTTCGCGTAGTCGAGGGCCACCTCGTACGCGGCACGGGCCGTACCGACGGCCATCGCACCCACCGCCGGCCGCGAGGCTTCGAACGTGGCCATCGCCGCGTTCTTCACGCGCTCGCCGTTCCCGGCCTTCGCCCGCTCGCGCGCCCGCGCCAGCCGCTGGTCCAGCTTCTCCTTGCCGCCGAGCAGGCAGTGGCCCGGGACGCGGACGTTCTCCAGGACGACCTCGGCGGTGTGCGAGGCGCGGATGCCGTGCTTCTTGAACTTCTGGCCCTGGGACAGGCCGGGCGTGTTCGGCGGGATGATGAAGGACGCGTGGCCCTTGGAGCCGAGTTCGGCGTCGACGACGGCCACGACGACGTGGACGTTGGCGATACCGCCGTTGGTCGCCCAGGTCTTCGTGCCGTTGAGGACCCACTCGTCCTTGGCCTCGTCGTACACCGCGCGGGTGCGCATCGAGGCGACGTCGGACCCGGCGTCCGGCTCGGAGGAGCAGAACGCGGCGACCTTGACGTCGTTGGCGTCGCCGTACATCTGCGGGATCCAGGTGCCGATCTGCTCCTCGGTGCCGTTGGCGAGGACGCCGACGGCGGCGAGGCCGGTGCCGACGATCGACAGGGCGATGCCCGCGTCGCCCCAGAACAGCTCCTCCATCGCCATGGGGATGCCGAGGCCGGTGGGGTCGAAGTACTGCTGGGCGTAGAAGTCGAGTGAGTAGATGCCGACCTTGGCGGCCTCCTGGATGACCGGCCAGGGAGTCTCCTCACGCTCGTCCCATTCGGCGGCCGCGGGGCGGATGACGTCGGCGGCGAAGCCGTGCAGCCAGTCCCGGACCTCCTTCTGTTCGTCGTTGAGCTCCATGGTGAACTCGGCCATGTCCCCTCCAGCGGCGGCGCGACGTGCATGTTACTAGCGGTAACCCGAGTCTGTTACCGACCGGTAGGAAAAGTCAACTCCTGATGACCGCTCGGTAGCCCGTTCGATGCGAGGGGCAGGTTGAGTGTTAGTTTGCGCAGGCGTCACCGAAACAGCACGGGTGGGGAGAGCTCATGGACACCACGCAGCGGACCGATCAGCAGCGGTCCGCCGACCGCCGTCGGCGAGAGCTGCTGGAGGCCGCAGACCGGGTAGTCCTGCGTGACGGCCCTCAAGCCTCCATGAACGCGATCGCCGCGGAAGCGGGCATCACGAAGCCGATCCTCTACCGTCACTTCGGTGACAAGGGGGGACTTTACGCGGCGTTGGCCAAGCGGCATACGGATGCGCTGCTGGATTCTCTGCGGGCGGCTCTCGACGCACCTGCGGATCGGCGCGAGCGGGTCGAGGCGACCCTCGACACTTATCTCGCGGCGATCGAGTTGCGGCCTCAGGTGTACCGGTTCCTGATGCATCCCGCGGAGGGTGGGCAGTCGGGCGATCCCGGGTTCGATGTCGGGAAGCACTCGGTGCCGTTGCTTCGGCAGATGGGTGAGGAGTTGGCGCAGGTCATCGAGGACCGGCTGGATCTCGGGCCCGGCAGTCAGCAGCTTGCCCGGGTGTGGGGGCATGGGATCGTCGGGATGATGCATGCGGCCGGTGACTGGTGGCTGGGGGAACGGCCTTGCTCGCGTGCGGAGTTGGTGCGGAGTCTGGCCGATCTCCTTTGGGGGCGGCTCGCTGCGGCCGGGGACAAGATCGGTGGACCTGGGTTCTGAGGGTTGTGTGTCGCCTGCGGGTCTGTGGGGTTGATCGCGCCCACGCGGCGGAGCCGCAAATCGATACAGCCCCGCGCCCCTTAGGTGTCTGCACTTCCCCGGCGCCAAGAGGCTCGGCCCACTTGCCTCAGCAAGCGTCTGTGACGCCAGCCCGTCACTCGGTCCGCATACACGCTGCCCTCCAAGTGGTCGCATTCGTGCTGGAGACAGCGGGCGAAGAAGCCCGTACCGTGCACCCTTACCGGGTCTCCCGTCGCCGTGAAACCCTCCACCACCGCGTGGTCGTATCGTTCCGTTCCCGCCTCCAGGCCCGGCAGCGACAGGCAGCCTTCCGGGCCCCGTAGCACCACACCGTCCGCTTCCACCAGACGCGGGTTCACCACATGTCCGAGATGTCGTACGTCCTCGTCGTCGGGGCAGTCGTAGACGAAGACCCGCAGTGACTCGCCGATCTGGTTCGCGGCCAGGCCGACGCCCTGGGCGGCGTACATCGTGGCGAACAAGTCCTCGATCAGTGACGCCAGTTCGGGGCCGAAGTCGGTTACGTCGGCGCAGGGGGAATGCAGTACCGGATCGCCGAAGAGAGTCATCGGTCGTACGCGCCCGCGGGTGCCCGGAATCAAACTGTGTCGCATGTCGGCCAGGGTACGGATTCGGGAGTGCGAATGGATCTCGATAGGCTGACCACCACCACGTTGCCGTCAGGCGCGGCGCGTACGCAAGGAGGATCGAGAACTGATGGCAGGCAACTCGGACCCGCTCACGCCGCGGGCCAAGATCGCCGTGACCGCGGGCAAGGCGGTCGCGGCGGCGTCTCGCGCCGCGGGGCGCGGCAGCGGTTCGGTGATCGGCGGCCGGGTGGCGCTCAAGCTCGACCCCGACCTCCTCGCCCGGCTCGCGCAGAACCTGGATGTGGTCCTGGTCTCCGCGACCAACGGCAAGACCACGACCACCCGGCTCATCGCCGAGGCGCTCGGCGCCGCCGGGCCCGTCGTCTCCAACGCGCTCGGCGCCAACATGCCCGCCGGCATCACCTCGGCGCTCGCCGGGGGATCCGAGGCGCGGTACGGCGTCATCGAGGTCGACGAGAAGTACCTCGCGGGCGTCGCCCGGGACACCGACCCCAAGTGCATCGCGCTGCTCAACCTCTCGCGCGACCAGCTCGACCGTGCCGCCGAGACCCGCATGCTCGCCGAGAACTGGCGTGAGGGGCTGGCCGGGAGCAAGGCCGTCATCGTGGCCAACGCCGATGACCCGCTGGTCGTGTGGGCCGCCTCCTCCTCCCCCAATGTCATCTGGGTCGCCGCCGGGCAGATGTGGAAGGACGACGCCTGGTCCTGCCCGTCCTGCGGTGGTGTGATGCAGCGGCCCGGCGACGACTGGTTCTGCGGTGAGTGCGGATTCCGGCGGCCCACGCCGAGCTGGGCGCTGTCCGGCGACCATGTGCTGGACCCTCATGGTTCCGCCTGGCCCATTCATCTCCAGCTGCCCGGTCGCGCCAACAAGGCCAACGCCGCCTCCTCCGCCGCCGTCGCCGCCGTGTTCGGTGTGCCGCCGCAGGTCGCCCTGGAACGCATGTACCAGGTGCAGGCCGTGGCGGGGCGGTACGACGTCGTCCAGTTCCAGCAGCGCGATCTGCGGCTGCTGCTCGCGAAGAACCCGGCCGGCTGGCTCGAAACGTTCAGCCTGATCGATCCGCCGCCCACCCCGGTGATCCTCTCCGTCAACGCGCGCGGCGCCGACGGCACCGACACCTCCTGGCTGTGGGACGTCGACTACACGCGTCTGACCGGCCACCCGATCTGCGTCATCGGCGACCGCAAGCTGGACCTCGCGGTGCGTCTGGAGGTCGCGAACCAGCACTTCCAGGTCTGCGAGAACCTCGACCAGGCCGTGCAGATGTGCCCGCCGGGCCGTATCGAGGTCATCGCGAACTACACCGCCTTCCAGGACCTGCGCCGCCGCGTCGGCAACTGACACTCAGGGGACTTTTGTGAGCGACAACCAGCTGCGGGTCGTCTGGATCTATCCCGACCTGCTCAGCACCTACGGCGACCAGGGCAACGTCCTGGTCGTGGAGCGCCGGGCGCGGCAGCGCGGCCTCGACGTGGCCCGGCTCGACGTGCGCAGCGACCAGCCGATCCCGACCTCCGGGGACATCTACCTCATCGGCGGCGGCGAGGACCGTCCGCAGCGGCTCGCGGCCGAGCGGCTGCGCCGCGACGGCGGACTGCACCGGGCCGTGGAGAACGGGGCGATCGTCTTCTCGGTGTGCGCCGGATACCAGATCCTCGGGCACGAGTTCATCAACGACCTCGGTCAGCGCGAGCCCGGGCTCGGGCTGCTGGACGTGGTCTCGGTGCGTGGCGAGGGTGCCCGCTGCGTCGGTGACGTGCTCGCCGACATCGACCCGCGGCTCGGGCTGCCCCCGCTGACCGGGTTCGAGAACCACCAGGGCGTCACCCACCTCGGACCGACGGCCCGCCCGCTCGCCCAGGTCAAGCTCGGCAACGGCAACGGGACGGGCGACGGTACGGAGGGCGCGTACAACGACACCGTCTTCGGTACGTACATGCACGGACCGGTGCTGGCGCGGAACCCGCTCATCGCCGACCTGCTGCTGAAGCTGGCGCTGGACGTGAACGCGCTGCCGCCCACCGACGACCGCTGGTACGAGGCGCTGCGCAACGAGCGCATCGCGGCCGCGCAGCAGCCCGCCTGACCTGCGGTTTCATCGGCGCTCCAGCCCCCGTTTACCGGCCCGTCTGACGATGGGTCCGCACACCTGAGCGGGCCCGTCCAGCAGGCGGACGCACGGTACGGCCCCGCCCCCTCCTGCCGCTAGGGTGGCGGGGATCGAGCCGGACAGCGTGGTCCGGTCCCCGGCCCACGTTGAGAAGGTTGTTTCGGGCTATGCGCATTGGTGTCCTCACGTCCGGCGGCGACTGCCCCGGCCTGAACGCCGTCATCCGGTCCGTCGTGCACCGCGCCGTCGCCGACCACGGCGACGAGGTCATCGGCTTCCGGGACGGCTGGAAGGGCCTCCTGGAGTGCGACTATCTCAAGCTCGATCTCGACGCGGTGGGCGGCATCCTCGCCCGCGGCGGCACCATCCTCGGCTCCTCCCGCGTCCAGCCCTCGCATCTGCGCGACGGTGTGGAGCGGGCGAAGGGGCATGTCGCCGAGCTCGGGCTCGACGCGATCATCCCCATCGGCGGTGAAGGCACGCTGAAGGCGGCCCGGTTGATGTCGGACGCCGGTCTGCCCATCGTGGGCGTGCCGAAGACCATCGACAACGACATCGCCGTCACGGACGTCACCTTCGGCTTCGACACCGCGGTGGGTGTGGCGACCGAGGCCCTGGACCGGCTCAAGACCACCGCCGAGTCCCACCAGCGCGTGCTCGTCGTCGAGGTCATGGGGCGGCACACCGGGTGGATCGCCCTGCACTCAGGCATGGCGGCCGGCGCGCACGCCATCGTCGTACCGGAACGGCCCTTCGACATCGAGGAGTTGGCCAAGCGGGTCGGCGAACGGTTCGAGGCGGGCAAGCGGTTCGCGATCGTCGTCGCGGCGGAGGGGGCCAAGCCGGCCGCCGGGACCATGGAGTTCGACGAGGGCGGCAAGGACGTCTACGGGCATGAGCGGTTCGCCGGGATCGCCCGTCAGCTGTCCATCGAGCTGGAGCAGCGGCTGGGGAAGGAAGCCCGGCCGGTGATTCTGGGGCATGTGCAGCGGGGTGGCACGCCGACGGCGTACGACCGCGTGCTGGCGACCCGGTTCGGGTGGCATGCGGTGGAGGCCGTGCACCGGGGCGAGTTCGGTCACATGACGGCGCTGCGGGGGACGGACATCGTGATGGTGCCATTGGCGGAGGCCGTGGAGACGTTGAAGACGGTGCCGGCCGAGCGCTACGAAGAGGCCGAGTGCGTGCTCTAGATCCGACCGTACGGAATTGAACAGTCCGCCCCCGGCCGCAGCAGCGGCCGGGGGCGGTTCTAGTCTGTGTGGCGGACACATCGCACAACCCCCCACGAATCAGGAGCCGCCGGAATGGATCACAGCGGGCACGGCATGACCATGGATCTGCCGCCGTTCACGCTGGGGCGGGGTCTTCAGTGGTCGGCCGACCCGTTCTTCCTCGTCGCCTGTCTGCTCGGGCTCGCGCTGTACGGCTGGGGGGTCGTGCGGCTGCGCAGGCGTGGGGACGCCTGGTCCGTGGGGCGGACCATCTCGTACGTCGTCGGCGTACTGACCATCGCACTGGTGATGTGCACCAGGCTCAACGACTACGGAATGGTCATGTTCAGCGTGCACATGGTGCAGCACATGATCATCAGCATGCTGTCGCCGATCCTGATCCTGCTCGGGGCGCCGATGACGCTGGCGCTGCGGGCACTGCCGGTCGCGGGGAAGGGGCGCAAGGGGCCGCGTGAGTGGCTGCTCGCGCTGCTGCACAGCCGGTACATGCGGATCGTCACGCATCCGGCGTTCACCATTCCGCTGTTCATCGCGAGTCTGTACGCGCTGTACTTCACGCCGCTCTTCGACTTCCTGATGGGTTCGAAGACGGGGCACATCGCGATGATGGTGCACTTCCTGATGGTCGGCGTGGTGTTCTTCTGGCCGATCATCGGGGTGGATCCGGGGCCGAACCGGCCCGGGTATCTGATGCGGATGCTGGAGCTGTTCGCGGGCATGCCGTTCCACGCGTTCTTCGGGATCGCGCTGATGATGGCGTCCACGCCGATGGTCGAGTCGTTCAAGAACCCGCCCGCCTCGCTCGGTATCGACGCGCTCTCCGACCAGAACGCGGCGGGCGGTATCGCCTGGGCGTTCAGTGAGATCCCGTCCGTGCTGGTGCTGCTCGCGCTGCTGTTCCAGTGGTACGGCTCCGAGCAGCGGCAGGCGCGGCGCAAGGACCGGGCCGCGGACCGGGACGGGGACAAGGAACTCGAGGCGTACAACGCCTATTTGGCCTCACTCAACGCACGCGGGCGCTGACACCTCTTTCCCCTCAGTCCGCTCTTTGCCCTCAATCCGCCGGGAATGCTTTTCCATTCAGTAGCATGAAACGCGTTGGGGGAACCGCCGGGGGGAGCGGTGATGACAATTCACGTGTTTCTGCAAACGACCGGGAAATCGGCGATCCGTAAGGTCGCGGTGCTGCTGGTCTTCGTTCTGGCACTCACCGGGTGCGATCGCGAGGCCCTGCGGGCCGTGAAGGCGGTCGCCGTGGGAGTGCCCTCGCTCGCGCCCTTCTTCGACGAGAAGAGCGGCCTCGGCCAGGACGCGCAGGTCGCGTCGCGGCCGGTGCGGGGCAGTCTCCAGCAAGGGGACACCCCGGGTCTGTACGGGGGTTCGAAACAGCCGACGGTCTGTGACGTCGACAAGCTGGAGCAATTCCTCACCGATCCCAGGAACGACCAGAAGGCTCAGGCGTGGGCACGGGCCCTGAATATCACCACGGACCGGATACCGAAATATCTCGATCGGCTCACACCCGTTCTGTTGCGTCACGACACTCTCGTGAAGAACCACGACTACAAGAAGGGAAAGGCTGTTCCCTACGACTCCTTGTTGCAGGCCGGAATCGCGATTCTGGTCGATCGTCAGGGGCAGCCCGCCGTGAAGTGCAGCTGTGGAAACCCGCTGCGTCCCTTCGCCGGTGACACGAGCCGGATCTCGGTCAAGTTCGAGGACGGGAACAAGGAGTGGAAGGGCTACGACCGGTCCTCCGTCGTGGCCGTGCGGCCGGCGGCTCGTCCGCTGGAGCAGATCGACCTCGTCGACGTCGATGATCCCGACCGCGGCATCAAGCGCCCGGTCGGCACCGCGGGCACGAAGGACACCGAGTTCGACACCCGGGAGAAGCACAAGGTGCCCAACCTCGCCGGGGCGTCGTTCGGTCAGGCCCGGCAGACGCTGATCGCCCAGGGGCTGGCCGTCGGGTACGACAGTGCGAAGGTGCCGCCGGACGACGCGCAGGTCGTCGCGACCGATCCGCCGGCCGGGACGGATCTGGGGTTCGGGCAGTACGTGATGCTGAGCGTGGCCGAGGGCTCCGACGACTCGGGCGGGCCCACGAGCACTCCCCCGCAGCCCTCGACGTCCGGGCCGTCCAGCCCGGGGCCCTCGACATCCGGGCCTTCGTCCTCCGGGCCGTCGTCTTCTGGCCCTTCGTCTTCTGGTCCTTCGTCGTCCGGACCTTCCTCGTCAGGGCCCTCGTCCTCCGGGCCGTCGTCGTCCGGGCCGTCGACACCCGCGAACTCCAGCAGTGCGCCGACGACGTCCTCAGCCCCGCCCAGCACGTCGGCCCCACCGACGACGACCAGCGCTCCACCACCGACCATCACCAGCGCACCGCCGCCCACCACGACCAGCGCACCGCCGCCGACGACGTCCAGTGCGCCACCGCCTCCGGTCACCACCAGCGCGCCGCCCAGCAGCGAGACGGCGACCGAGGAGCCCACCGCAAGCGCCGCCGCATAGCGTCCCCGCAGACCCCGGGAGTCACCGGATGCCTTCAGGACCATCGACATCGGGAGTGGGCCGGGTCATCGCCGGCCGCTATCTGCTGCTGAACCAGCTCGGCAGCGGTGGCATGGGCCATGTGTGGCTCGCTCACGACCAGAGACTCGCCTGCGAGGTCGCGCTCAAGGAGATCGTGTTCCGGGACGGGGCCGAGGCCGGTCACGAGCGGGAGGCGCGGGTGGCGCGGGCCCGTGCGGAGGCCCGGCACGCGGCGGGGCTGCGCGGTCATCCGCATGTGGTCACCGTGCATGACGTGCTGGACCACGAGGGGCTGCCGTGGATCGTCATGGAGTACGTGGCGGGCGCGGTGGACCTGCGCGAGCTGGTCGCCCGGCGCGGTCCGCTGGCCCCGGCGGAGTGCGCCCGGATCGGTCTGGCCGTGCTGGACGCGCTGACCGCCGGGCACCAGCAGGGCGTCATGCACCGGGACGTGAAGCCGGCGAACATCCTGCTGGCGCCGGACCGCACCGGGTCGCCGTACGGGCGGATCCTGCTCACCGACTACGGCATCTCCGTGCAGCCGGACGCCGGGGAGACGCGGTACACGCTGACGTCCGTGCTGGTGGGCACCGCGGGCTATCTGGCGCCGGAGCGGGCCACGGGCGGGCCGCCCACCCCGGCCGCGGATCTGTTCTCGCTGGGCTGCACGCTCTATCACGGGGTCGAGGGCCGCAGTCCGTTCGAGCGCGAGTCGCACCTCGCGGAGATCAGCGCGATCGTCATGGAGGAACCGCGGCCGCCGGTGCGGGCGGGTGCCCTGGGGCCGGTGCTCGAAGCGATGCTGATCAAGGATCCCGGGGTGCGGATCCCGGCGGCGGAGGCGGAGGTGGCGCTGTCGCAGATCGTCACGCCGCAGCCGTCGTCGTACGCCCGGACGCAGACGGATCTCGGCTCACAGCCGCCGTGGGCCCAGCCCGCCCCGCCGTCCACGCCCACACCCACCTCCGTGCCCCCGCCGCCGGTCGCCCCGGAGGGCTTCGGTCCGCCGCCCGGCACGCCTCTCGTCACCTCCTCCGGCGGGGGAAGCCGGCGCCGGCGCCGCCCCCGGGCCCTGCACTCCGTGCTCGCCCTGCTGCTGGGGCTTGGCCTGGCCGGGGGCGGTGTCTGGTACGCCGTGGCCCAGCAGCCGCCGGGTGGTGACGCGGGCGGCGGCAACAGCGCGAGCCCCGGAACGGGGTCCGGGGCTGGGTCCGGGTCCGGGTCGAAGCTGCCGTACGGCGACGCGGTCGGGCTCGTCGAGCCGCTCAAGGACGGTGACTGCGTGACCGTCGACTGGACCGGCGAGGCGCCCTTCAGGGGCACGCCCCGGGTCGCGCTGACGCCCGGCTGCGCGGTGGGGCCGCCGGACGGGCAGGTGATGGCCTTCGTGATGGCCGCGTCCGCCACCGAGGCGCGTGCGCAGGGGCCCGGGCAGTGCGAGGAGCGGACCAAGGATCTGCGCGGGAAGCTCGCGGACGTGCGGAGCCTCGCCGTCGTACCGACCGACAAGGGGTTCGAGGCCGCCGGAAGGCGCACCGCGTGTCTGGTGCTGGGTGCGCACGGGCCGGTGTACGGGCCGCTCGGCGGGCATCGCAAGCTCGGCAGCGGGTTCGCGGACACCGCGACCATGCAGAAGCGGGACTGTCTGGAGGTGCGCTCCAACCGGGACGCCCGGCTGGTCTCCTGCGGGCAGCCGCACGACGAGGAGGTGCTCGGATTCACCCGGTTGGCCCCGGACGTCACGCAGGACGAGGCGCGCACCGAGTCGGACGTGGCGTGCGGGCGGGACGTGTCGCCGCAGGACTACGGCTTCGATCCGTCGGTCTACCGGGCGGGGTCCTGGACGAGCGAGGGGGCCTGGAAGTCGGGCACTCATTTCGTCGTCTGCACCGTCCGGAAGCAGAACGGGGGCACCATGGAGGGGGACGAATCCTGAGGAGGGTGTTGCGATGCCCGGTTCCGGTTCCACAGATGGCTCGACCAGGACGATGGGGGTGCTCACCGTCGGCGGTCTGGTCGTGGTGACCGCCTACACGGTGGCGCTCGGCAGCAACGGCTGGCTGTGGTTCGGCTGGGTCGTGCTGGGTCTGATCACGCTCGGGATGGTCGTGACCCGCAGTACGTGAGGCGGCCGCTCTAGTGCACGCCCGGCTGGTACTTCGGCAGCCGGGCGACGACCTTCATGCCCGCGCCCATGGCGGTCTCGATGACGAGGCCGTACTCGTCGCCGTACACCTGGCGGAGCCGGTCGTCGACGTTGGACAGACCGATGCCGCCCGAGGGGCTGACCTCGCCGGCGAGGATGCGGCGCAGCACGGCGGGGTCCATTCCCGCGCCGTCGTCCTCGATGACGACGAGGGCCTCGGCGCCGGCGTCCTGGGCCGTGATCTGGATGTGGCACTTGTCCGCCTTGCCCTCCAGGCCGTGTTTGACGGCGTTCTCGACGAGCGGCTGAAGGCAGAGGAAGGGCAGGGTGACCGGGAGGACCTCGGGGGCGATCTGGAGGGTGACGGAGAGGCGGTCGCCGAAGCGGGCCCGGACCAGCGCCAAGTAGTGGTCGATGGCGTGGAGTTCGTCGGCGAGGGTGGTGAAGTCGCCGTGTCTGCGGAACGAGTAGCGGGTGAAGTCGGCGAATTCCAGGAGGAGTTCGCGGGCTCGCTCGGGGTCGGTGCGGACGAACGAGGCGATCACCGCGAGCGAGTTGAAGATGAAGTGGGGGGAGATCTGGGCGCGCAGTGCCTTGATCTCGGCTTCGATGAGGCGGGTGCGGGAGCGGTCGAGGTCGGCGAGTTCGAGTTGTACGGAGATCCAGCGGGCGACCTCTCCGGCGGCGCGCACGAGGACGGCGGACTCGTGCGCGGCGAAGGCGACGAGGGCGCCATGCACCCGGTCGTCGACCGTCAGGGGTGCCACGACCGCCCAGCGGACCGTGCAGTCGAGGTGGTCGCAGGTCAGCGGGAAGGCCTCGCCGCGGCCCGACTCCAGGGGGCCGGCGAGCCGCTCCATGATCTCGGCGCGGTGGTGGCCGCCGATGCCGTCCCAGACCAGGACGTCCTTCTGGTCGGTCAGGCAGAGCGCGTCGGTGCCGAGGAGGGTGCGCAGCCGGCGGGCCGACTTGCGTGCCGTCTCCTCGGTCAGGCCCGCCCTGAGCGGCGGTGCGGCGAGGGAGGCGGTGTGCAGGGTCTCGAAGGTGGCGTGCTCGACGGGGGTGCCGAGACCGCGCAGGCTCTCGGGGCGCGCGGTGCGGCGGCCGAGCCAGAACCCCGCGGCGAGGAGGGGGAGGACGGCGACGCAGAGACCGGCGAGGAAACCGCTCATGTGCCCACCCCTGTCAGGCCGTTCACGGATGCCCTCATGCCTTCACCTCCGCCCGCAGCTCCTCCGGCAGATGGAACCGCGCCAGGATCGCCGCCGTACCGGCCGGGACCCGGCCCGGGGTGGCCAGGGACACCAGGACCATGGTGAGGAAGGCCAGCGGCACCGACCAGAGGGCCGGCCAGGCGAGCAGGGCGTGCAGGGCGCCCGCGCCGGGGAAGCCGGCCATCGTCGCGGCGACCGCGACCAGCGCGGAGCCGCCGCCCACCAGCATCCCGGCGGCGGCACCTGGCGGGGTCAGGCGGCGCCACCAGATGCCGAGGACGAGGAGCGGGCAGAAGGAGGACGCCGAGACGGCGAAGGCGAGCCCGACCGCGTCGGCGACCGGGAGGCTGCCGACGAGGACGCTCGCGGCGAGCGGTACGGCCATGGCGAGGACCGTGCCGAGCCTGAAGTGCCGTACGCCGCGCGACGGGAGGACGTCCTGGGTGAGGACGCCCGCCACTGCCATCGTCAGGCCCGAGGCGGTCGACAGGAACGCCGCGAACGCTCCTCCGGCGACCAGCGCGCCGAGGAGGTCGCCGCCGAGGCCGCCGATCATCCGGTCGGGCAGCAGCAGGACGGCGGCGTCGGCGTCCGAGGTGAGGGTGAGTTCGGGGGCGTACAGGCGGCCCAGCGCGCCGTAGACGGGCGGCAGCAGGTAGAAGGCGCCGATCAGGGCGAGGACCGCGACGGTGGTGCGGCGGGCGGCGACGCCGTGCGGGCTGGTGTAGAAGCGGACCACGACGTGCGGCAGGCCCATGGTGCCGAGGAAGGTCGCGAGGATCAGGCCGTAGGTGGCGTACAGCGGGCGTTCGCCGCGGGTCTCGGCCTGGGAGGGCGAGAGGCTGCTGTTCTCGCCGCGGTCGGCCTCGGGGACGGCGGCGCCCGCGGGGAAGGTGAGGCGGGTGCCCGCGTCGATGCGGTGGGTGCCGGCCGGGAGGCGGAGTTCGGTGTCCTGGTGGACGCGGCCGTCGACCGCGCCGTCGACCGTGACCGTCAGCGGGCGGTCCAGCTTCAGGTCGAGGCTGTCGTCGACGCGGACGACGCGCTGTTCGCGGAAGGTCGCCGGTTCCTCGAAGGCGTGGCTGGGGGCGCCGTCGCCCTGCCAGGCGAGGATCAGGAAGAGGGCGGGGACGAGGAGGGCGGTGAGCTTGAGCCAGTACTGGAAGGCCTGCACGAAGGTGATGCTGCGCATGCCGCCGGCGGCGACCGTCGCGACCACGACGACGGCGACGATCACTCCCCCGATCTCGTCGGGTGCCCCGGTCAGTACCGTCAACGTCAGTCCGGCGCCCTGGAGTTGGGGCAGCAGATACAGCCAGCCGACGCCGACGACGAAGGCCGCCGCGAGGCGCCGTACCGCCTGGGATGCGAGCCGGTCCTCGGCGAAGTCGGGGAGCGTGTAGGCGCCGGAGCGGCGCAGCGGGGCGGCGACGAAGAGCAGCAGGACGAGGTAGCCGGCGGTGTAGCCGACCGGATACCAGAGCATGTCGGGGCCCTGGACCAGGACCAGGCCCGCGATGCCGAGGAAGGAGGCGGCGGAGAGGTACTCGCCGCTGATGGCGGCCGCGTTGAGGCGGGGGCCGACGGTGCGGGAGGCGACGTAGAAGTCGGAGGTGGTGCGGGAGATGCGCAGGCCGAAGGCGCCGACGAGGACGGTCGCGATGACGACGAGGGCGACGGCGGGGACGGCGTAGCTGGAGTTCATCGGTTCTCGCGCCCCGTCCGGTTCTCACGCCCCGTCCGGTTCTCGCGCCTCATCGGTCCTCTACGAGGCGCACGAAGTCGCGTTCGTTGCGTTCCGCTCTGCGGACGTACCAGCGGGCCAGCAGCACCAGCGGGGCGTACAGGCCGAAGCCGAGGACCGCCCATTCCAGGCGGCGGGCGTCCGGCATCGCGGCGAAGAGCAGGGGCAGGGGGCCGACGAGGAGGCCGAGGACCGCGAACACCGTGAAGGCGGCGCGGAGTTGGGAGCGCATGAGGGAGCGGACGTAGGTGTGGCCGAGGGTGGTCTGTTCGTCGATCTCGGTGCGGGGGCGGTAGTAGCCGGGGGCGCTGCGGGTGCGGCGGGGCGGGCCGGTGACGACGACGCGGCGTTCGGCGGGGCTCTGGTTCGGTGGCACCGTCATGGCCTCCTCATCAGCAGGTCCCGCAGTTCGCGGGCGTGGCGGCGGCTGACCTGGAGTTCCTCGGCACCGACGAGGACGCTCACGGTCCCGGCGTCGAGGCGGAGTTCGCCGATGTGGCGCAGGGCGACCAGGTGGCGGCGGTGGATGCGGACGAAGCCGCGGGAGCGCCAGCGCTCCTCCAGCGTGGACAGGGGGATGCGGACGAGGTGGCTGCCCTTGGTGGTGTGCAGACGGGCGTAGTCGCCCTGGGCCTCGACGTGGGTGATGTCCTCGACGTTGACGAAACGGGTCACGCCCCCCAGTTCCACGGGTATGTGATCGGGGTCCGGCTCGCTGACGGGGATGCGCGGGGCGGCGTCCCGGAGTTCCGCTGCCCGGAGTTCGGCGGCCCGGCGCACCGCCTCGGCCAGCCGCTCCTTGCGGACGGGCTTGAGGACGTAGTCGACGGCCTTGAGGTCGAAGGCCTGGACGGCGAAGTCCTCGTGGGCGGTGACGAAGACGACCAGCGGCGGCTGGGCGAACCCGGTGAGCAGCCGGGCCAGGTCCAGGCCGTCGAGGCCCGGCATGTTGATGTCGAGGAAGACGACGTCGATGGCCTCGGGACCACCGGGCCCCGACTCCAGGGCCCGGTTGATACGGCGCAGTGCCTCGGTCGCGTCGCCGGCGCCCTCCGCGGTGCCGACCCGGGGGTCGGCGTTGAGGAGGTAGAGCAACTCCTCCAGCGAGGGGCGTTCGTCGTCGACAGCCAGGGCGCGCAGCATGAACCCGGAGTGTAGGAGGAATTCGCACGTCTGCACACGTGCCGGGGTACGGATGTTCCCGCTGGCTCCCCGCCGGGTTTCCGCTGGATACAGTGCCGACATGCACAGCGCGCCCGCTCCGTTCGACGAGCTCGACCGGAAGATCATCACCGCTCTGATGGCGAACGCCAGGACGAGCTTCGCCGAGATCGGCACGGCCGTGGGGCTGTCCTCGACGGCGGTCAAGCGGCGCGTGGACCGGTTGCGCGAGACCGGCGTGATCACCGGGTTCACGGCCACCGTCCAGCCGTCGGCGCTGGGCTGGCGCACGGAGGCGTACGTCGAGGTGTACTGCGAGGGCGCGGCGCCGCCGCGGCGGCTCGCGGAGGTGGTGCGCAACCATCCGGAGATCACCGCGGCGATGACGGTGACGGGCGGCGCGGACGCGCTGCTGCATGTGCGGGCGCGGGACGTGGAGCACTTCGAGGAGGTGCTGGAGCGGATCCGGATCGAGCCGTTCATCCGCAAGACGATCAGTGTGATGGTGCTGTCGCATCTGATCCCGGAGAGCCCGGAGGCGGGGGCGAGTCAGCCCGCGCCGGTCGAGTCCTAGTCGAGGCCCGGTCGAGGTCCCGGAGTCGCGCATCAGAGCTGCGCGGAACCGGCGAAAGACGCAGCATTCCTGCGCGGACACGCAATTCTCGTTGCTTGTCGGGTGTGACCGTCACTTCCTACCTTGGTGTCAACCCTCAGTCGACACTCCAGGAAGCGGAGGAACCCCTCTGTGTCCGAGTCCCGTGTGCCGCGCCGTCGGCGTTTCCTCGTCTGCGAACCCAGACACTTCGCCGTGCAGTACGCGATCAACCCCTGGATGCATCCCGACACCCATGTCGACGTGGACCTGGCCCAGGAACAGTGGCAGGCGCTGATCGGCGCCTACCGGGCCCATGGTCACGACGTCGAGGCCGTGGAGCCGGTCCCCGGTCTCCCGGACATGGTGTTCGCCGCGAACTCGGCGGTCGTCATCGACGGCCGGGTCCTCGGCGCCCTGTTCCGCGCGCCCGAGCGGCGCCCCGAGTCCCCGCACTACGACCTGTGGTTCAAGAAGGCGGGCTACGACGTCCACCGCCCCGAGTCGATCTGCGAGGGCGAGGGCGACCTGGTCTGGACGGGCCGGTACGTGCTGGCCGGCACCGGGTTCCGCACGGACCGGGAGGCGCACCGCGAGGTGCAGGAGTTCTTCGGCCACCCGGTGATCAGCCTGACGCTGGTGGACCCGCACTTCTACCACCTGGACACCGCGCTGTTCGTGCTCGACGACCACAACGTCGTCTACTACCCGGAGGCGTTCTCCCCCGGGAGCCGTGAGGTGCTCAAGCGGCTCTACCCGGACGCGGTCCTCGCGACCCGTGACGACGCGATGGCGTGGGGCCTCAACTCGGTGTCCGACGGCCGTCATGTCTTCATCGCGCCGCAGGCCGAGGCCCTGGCCGCGCGTCTCGACGAGCACGGCTACACCCCCGTCCCCGTCGACCTGTCCGAGTTCCACAAGGCCGGCGGCGGCATCAAGTGCTGCACCCAGGAGATCCGTTCATGACCGCTCCCGTGACCTCGCGCACCTCCGCCGAACTGATCCGCGCCGAGGAACCGGTCCTCGCGCACAACTACCACCCCCTGCCCGTGGTCGTCGCCCGCGCCGACGGCACCTGGGTGGAGGACGTCGAGGGCCGCCGCTATCTGGACATGCTGGCGGGCTACTCGGCCCTCAACTTCGGCCACCGCCACCCGGCACTGATCGACGCGGCCCACCGCCAGCTGGACCGCCTGACACTCACCTCCCGGGCCTTCCACAACGACCAGCTGGCCCAATTCGCCGAGCGTCTCGCGGAGTTGACCGGCCTCGACATGGTGCTGCCGATGAACACGGGCGCCGAGGCGGTCGAGAGCGGCATCAAGGTGGCCCGCAAGTGGGCGTACGAGGTGAAGGGCGTCCCCGCGGACCAGGCGACCATCGTGGTCGCGGCGGAGAACTTCCACGGGCGTACGACGACGATCGTGTCGTTCTCCACGGACGAGACGGCCCGCCAGGGCTTCGGCCCCTACACCCCGGGCTTCCGGATCGTGCCGTACAACGACCTGGCGGCCCTGGAGGCGGCGGTCGACGACACGACGGCGGCGGTCCTCCTGGAGCCCATCCAGGGCGAGGCGGGCGTCGTGATCCCGGACGAGGGCTATCTCACCGGGGTGCGCGAACTGACCCGGCGCGAGAACTGTCTGTTCATCGCGGACGAGATCCAGTCGGGCCTCGGCCGCACCGGCCGCACCCTCGCCGTCAACCACGAGTCGGTCGTCCCGGACGTGCTGCTGCTGGGCAAGGCGCTGGGCGGCGGCATCGTCCCGGTGTCGGCGGTGGTGGCGAGCCGGGAGGTGCTGGGCGTGCTGCGGCCGGGCGAGCACGGCTCCACGTTCGGCGGCAACCCGCTCGCCGCGGCGGTCGGCACGGCCGTCATCGAGCTCCTGGAGACGGGTGAATTCCAGCGCAGGGCAGCCGAGTTGGGCGTGCTGCTGCGGGTCGGCCTCTCCGAGCTGGTCGGCGAGGGCGTGGTCGGCTTCCGAGCCCGCGGGCTGTGGGCGGGCGTGGACGTCGACCCGGCGGTCGGCACCGGGCGCGAGATCAGTGAACGGCTGCTGGGCGAGGGCGTGTTGGTGAAGGACACCCACGGCTCGACGATCCGGCTCGCGCCGCCGCTGACCATCACGGAGGACGAACTCGACGGCGCGCTGGTGGCGTTGGAGAAGGTACTGAGGCGCGGCTGACCGGTCGCCCGGAGGGTGCGGTTCCCCAACCGGGGAGCCGCGCTCTCTCCGTGTCCGGGGAGCCGTACCCTGCCGCGCCAGGCGAGCCGCACGCTGCCATATCAGCGCTGGTCGGAGACGCAAGAGCCACGTCTCCGCCACCCATGCTCGGGAATCCGTCAAGCCGCCCGATCGGGTTGCCACCCGTCCCCTCGCCCCACCAGTCTGTTCCCGCGGTCCTCCCCACCCGCGAACCCCGTTCCCCGCGAACCCGCATGCACTTACACTGGCACCCCCACGACACGCCGGTTGACCTGCTGGAACGCGGCGGTTGAACCGATTTGCCGGAGTGAGGAGCGTCCCTCTTGTTCTACTACCTGCTCAAATACGTGTTGCTGGGACCCCTGCTGAGACTGGGCTTCCGGCCCCGCATCGAGGGACTTGAGCACGTACCGGCGGACGGCGCGGCCATCGTCGCCGGCAACCATCTGTCCTTCTCGGACCACTTCCTCATGCCCGCGATCCTGAAGCGGCGGATCACCTTCCTCGCGAAGAAGGAGTACTTCACGGGCCCCGGCCTCAGGGGCCGGCTCACCGCGTTCTTCTTCCGCAGCGCCGGACAGATCCCCGTCGACCGCACCGGCAAGGAGGCGGGCCAGGCCGCCATCCGCGAGGGCCTCGGCGTGCTGAGCAAGGGCGAGCTGCTCGGCATCTATCCGGAGGGCACGCGCTCGCACGACGGGCGGCTCTACAAGGGCAAGGTCGGTGTCGCGGTGATGGCGCTGAAGGCCGGGGTGCCCGTCATCCCGTGCGCGATGATCGGCACCTTCGAGGCGCAGCCGCCCGGCAAGGTCATCCCCAACATCCACCCCGTCGTCATCCGCTTCGGCAAGCCCCTCGACTTCTCCCGCTACGCGGGCATGGAGAACGAGAAGGCGATCCTGCGCGCGATCACCGACGAGATCATCTACGCCATCCTCAACCTCTCGGGCCAGGAGTACGTGGACGAGTACGCGGCCGTGGCGAAGGCGCAGGAGGCCGAGGCCAAGGCGGAAAAGGAGCGGCGGTTCCCGCGTATGCCGCTGGGGTGAACTCTGCTCTGGGCAGAGCCCCCTGCGCGGGTCGGCCCGGCCGTCGTAGCGTCGCCTCATGACACGACGTGCTGTGGTGATCGGAGCGACGGGACAGATCGGCAGGGTGGCGGTGAACGCGCTCGCCCGGGACGGCTGGGAGGTGACGGCGGTCTCGCGAGGCGGCGACCGGGACGAGGGCTGGCCCGGGGAGGTGCGGGTCGCGCGGGCCGACCGGGAGGACGACGCCGCGCTGGCCGCCGCGGTGGGCGAGGGGTGCGATGTCCTCGTCGACGTGGTCGCCTACGGGCCGGTGCACGCACGGCAGTTGACCTCGCTCGCCGGTCGCGTGGGCTCCGCCGTCGTGATCTCCAGCGTGGCGGTGTACGAGGACGACAAGGGCCGTAACTTCGACACGCAGGACGAGCCGGACGGCTTTCCCGAGTACCCGGTGCCGATCACCGAGGACCAGCGGACGGTGCGGCCGGGCGAGGAGTCGTACAGCACCCGCAAGGTCTCCCTGGAGCGTGAACTCCTTGCCGCCGACGAGCAGTTGCCGACCACGCTGCTGCGCGCCGGGGCCGTCCACGGGCCGCACTGCCGCACGCCGCGCGAGCTGTACTTCGTCAAGCGCAACCTCGACGGCCGCACCCGGCGCGTCCTCGCCTACGGCGGCGAGAGCCGGTTCCACCCGGCGAGCGTCCACAACATCGCCGAGCTGATCCGGCTGGCGGCGGCACGGCCGGGCACGCGTGTTCTCAACGCCGTTGATCCGGACGTGCCCACGGTGGCGGAGATCGCGCGGGCCGTCGACGCGGTGATGGGCGTGGCGGCGGAGGACGTACTCGTCGAGGGACCGCCGCCCGCGCCCGGCGTCGGGGACACCCCGTGGTCGGTTCCGGTGCCCGTCGTCTGCGACATGTCCGCCGCGGAACGGGAGTTGGGGTACCGGCCGGTGGTGCGGTACGCGGACCGGCTGGCCGACACGGTCGCCTCGATCGAGGCGCAGCTGGCGGGGCGGGACTGGCAGGACGCCTACCCGAAGATGCTCCAGTCGTACGGCCGCGACCTCTTCGACTACACGGCGGAGGACGCCTGGCTGACGGCATGACAGATGGCGGAATGAAGGAGGGGCGGCCCAACTGCGGGCCGCCCCTCCGGAGTTGCTGTACGGCTACGGCTACGGCTTCGGTGTCGCGTGCGGGCCGCACGTGACGTCGGAGGCGTCGAGCTTGCCGCTGAGCAGGTAGGCGTCCACCCGCTCGTTGATGCACGGGTTGACCAGGCTGGTCACACCGTGGGAGCCCGCGTTCTTCTCGGTGATCAGACGGGAGCCCGCGAACCGCTTGTGCAGTTCGACCGCGCCCTCGTACGGGGTGGCGGCGTCACGCTCGGACTGGACGATCAGCACACCGGGCAGACCCTTGCCGGTCTTCACGTTCACCGGCGTCTGCTGCTTGACCGGCCAGGTGGCGCATGGCAGGTTCAGCCAGGCGTTGGCCCAGGTGAGGAACGGGTAGTCCTTGTGCAGCCGGGTGTTGTCGCGGTCCCACTTCTTCCAGCTGGTGGGCCACTTGGCGTCGGTGCACTCGACAGCCGTGTAGACGGCGTTGCCGTTCTCCGAGGCGATGTTGCCCGCGGTGTCGGTCAGGTCGGGCGCGGCGGCGTCGACGACGGCCTGGGTGTCACCGGCGAAGTACTTGCTGAGCACGGTGGCGGTGGAGACCCACGCGGAGTCGTAGTACGGCGCGCTCTGGAAGAAGCCGATCAGCTCGGCCGGGCCCACGACCCCGCCGATGGGGCTCTTCTTGGCGGTGGCCCGCAACTCCAGCCACTTCGCCTGGACTTCGGCGCGCGTGGTGCCGAGGTGGAAGGCGGCGTCGTTGGCGGCGACCCAGTCCTGCCAGTCGTTCCAGCGCATCTCGAAGGCGACGTCCTGGTCGAGGTTGGCCTCGTACCAGATCTTCTCCCGCGACGGGTTGACGACGCTGTCGACGACCATGCGGCGCACGTGGCCCGGGAACAGCGTGCCGTAGACGGCGCCGAAGTACGTGCCGTAGGAGACGCCGAGGAAGTTGAGCTTCTTCTCGCCGAGCGCGGCCCGGATGACGTCCAGGTCGCGTGCGCTGTTCGGCGTGGTCATGTGCGGCAGCATCTCGCCGCTGCGCTCGTAGCAGCCCTCGGCGTACTCACGGGCCAGCTTGCGCTGGGCGCGCTTGTCGGCCTCGGAGTCGGGCACCGGGTCCATCTTGGGCGCCTTCACGAACTCCTGCGGGTCGATGCAGGAGATGGGCGCCGAGTGGCCGACGCCGCGCGGGTCGAAGCCCACGAAGTCGTACGCCTTGGAGACGTTGACCCACACGGGAGCCTTGGTGACGACCCGGCGCGGGAAGCGCAGGCCCGAGCCGCCCGGTCCGCCGGGGTTGTAGACGAGCGCGCCCTGGCGCTCGGCGGGGGTCCCGGTGTTGCCGATGTGGTCCACGGCGATCTTGATCTGCTTGCCGTCGGGCTTGGCGTAGTCGAGCGGGACGGTGACCCAGCCGCACTGGATGGGCTTCTCCAGCCCCCAGTCGGCGGGACAGTCCTGCCAGTCGATCCCGGCCTTCTCGGCCCTGGCGGCGGCGATGGCAGCGCCGCGCGCCTCACGGTCCTGGCCGTGCCGGCTCTCCGCACTCGCGTTGGCGGTGGGCGCCGTGACGGCCCCGGCTATCAGGGTCGCCGTGACCAGCACTCCGGCGGAACCGAACGCAGCGGTCCGCCTAGTCGTTCTCTTGGCCCTCAAGTGCGACCTCCCCGTACGTCGTTGATGAGTACGGGGATCCTCGCGGCTGTGCGCGTCCTGTGAACAGGGCCGGTCGCCCTTCTTTGCCAATCCGATAAACGGAGAGAGGCGTTCGCTGAGGGACCCGGGGGTCAGTCGAGGCAGAACTCGTTGCCCTCGACGTCCTGCATCGAGATGCACGACTCGTTGAACTCATCGGCCTTCAGCACCTGCACGCACGAGGCGCCGAGTGCTTCCAGCCGCTCCCGCTCGGCCTGGAGCGCGGCCAGCCGCTCCTCGCCCACGAGCCCGGTGCCGACCCGCACATCGAGATGGACCCGGTTCTTGACGACCTTCCCTTCGGGCACCCGCTGGAAGTACAGCCGCGGCCCGACCCCGGAGGGATCACCGCAGGCGAAGGACGCGCCCTGCCGGTCGGCGGGCAGCGTGCGGTCGTACTCGCCCCATGAGGCGAACCCCTCTGGCGGCGGAGGGACGACATACCCGAGCACCTCGCACCAGAAGCGCGCCACGCGCTCGGGTTCGGCGCAGTCGAAGGTGATCTGGACCTGCTTGATCGTTGACATCGGCGCACCATAGCAAAGGGGGCGGGCCGCTCACTCCCCGGTTTCGAGCGAGCCGAGAGCCTCGTCCAGCAGCCGCCGCAACCGCAGCGCGTCGGCCGTCACGGCCGTCACCAGCGCGGCGGGCCCGGCGAGCGGCACGACGACGGCACCCTCGCCGATCGCCCGCGCGACGACGGGCCGATCCTCGAACTCCGGCCGTACTACGACAAGTTGCCCGACCGCCCGATGCCCCCCGAGCACGGCGGGCCCGTCCCACCCGCCCGGCGCCCCGGGCCCACAGGCAAGCTCCTGATCGAGAACGGTCCGCCCCCCGACCGACAGCACCAGCCGGCTCGTGAGCCGCCCCGGCTCCTCACCGGCCCGCCCGAGGACCTGCTCCTCCCGCAGCACCAGCCGCCCGGCAGCTCCTACCTCGGCCCGCGTGGTGACGTACAGATCGCTCCCCCGCGCGGAGATCAACTGCTCGGGCAGCCACCGCAGTTCGCCCCCGTCGGCGACGGTGAGGCGTACGTCGTAACGGGCCTCGCCCTTGTGCTGTCCGGGCAGCGCGATGGTGGCCGCGGCCGACCCGACGCGCAGCACAGCACCTCTGGCCACCTCCGCCCCGACCGTGAAGTGGTCCCCGCCGAGCGGCCCGCTCATCGCCCCGACGAGCATCACCCGCGCCTCGGCACCGCTCCCCCGCGTCCGGCGCAACGCCAGCGGCCCGTCCCCCTCCAGCACGGGCAACGACGTACCACCGCGTCCGTCCTCCCGCGCCTCGATCCGCGCGGTGGCCCGTACGCCCGTCACGCCCGCGGTCATGCCGTCCACGCGGCGAGCTGCGCGCGCACCCAGGCGGCGACGTCCGTGACTCCGGCCTCGGACCGCAGCGACTGGAACACGACCGGCAGCTCGGCCCGCTGCGCCTTGGCGTCCGCCGCCATCCGCGCGAGGTCCGAGCCGACGTAGGGAGCGAGGTCGGTCTTGTTGACGACGAGCAGATCGGCGGTGGTCACACCGGGACCGCCCTTCCGCGGGATGTCGTCCCCACCCGCGACATCGATGACAAAGATCTGCGCGTCGACGAGCCCCTTGGAGAAGGTGGCGGTGAGATTGTCCCCACCACTCTCCACGAGCACCAGATCCAACGGCCCGACCTCGTCCTCCAGATCCTCCACCGCTTCGAGATTCGCCGAGATGTCGTCCCGGATCGCGGTGTGCGGACACGCCCCCGTCTCCACAGCGGTGATCCGCTCGGGCGGCAGCACGGCCTCCCGCAGCAGGAACTCGGCGTCCTCGCGCGTGTAGATGTCATTCGTGACGACGGCAAGGGCCAGCTCATCCCGCAGCGCCCGGCAGAGCGCGGCGACGGTAGCGGTCTTCCCGGACCCGACGGGCCCCCCGAGCCCGATCCGCAGGGCGCGACGGGACCCGTCGGGCCGGTGAGCATCGGCACTGACGGCGGCGGGCCCGGAGTGGGAGTGGTCGAGATGCATGATGGCGGCTCCTTGATGTTTTCAGCCGGTCCGGCGTCGCTTCTGGACGCCGGTCCAGGTAATTTCAGCCCGTCCGGCGTTTGAGGACGAGGCCCTTTCGGGGCCGACGGGGGTCTGGGGGCGGAGCCCCCAGGGCGGTCGGGGTCGAAGTGGCGGAGCCCCACGCGGGGGCGAGGAAACTAGGAAGCGAACAGCCGGACGGGCCACCCGGAATGGTGCTCCGCAGAGATCTCCAGCAACGGCGCGGACGCAGCCGGCAGCGCACCCACCCCCACCACCGCGACCTCCCGAGCCGCCTCCACAGCCCGATCAGCCACCCGATCCACCTCAGGCGCCAACCGAGCCAACACCCCCGTCGCATCGAACGGATCCAGACTCAGCAACCGCACCGTCGCCGAAGCCGCCCCACTCACACTCTCGTACGCCGCACAGTAAGCCGCGTCCACGGCCTCAAGCCCCGCGGCCCGAGCCGCGACCCCCAACACCACCGGCTGATGGGCCCCTTTGGGAAACTCCCTAGCAAGAGCGTCCAGTTCACCCGACGGCCACGTCGCCCGCGCCGCCCGCATCAACTGCCGCCCCAACTTCCGCGCGGCGACCCGCAGCGCCGGCGACGGCGTACGGGCATCCGCCGCCGCGTCCAACTCCACGGGAGACACCCCGAGTACGGCGGACGCGGCCAGCGCGGCGGACACCAGCCCCGCCGTGTGCAACCGCCCCCGGCAGAACTCCTCCAGACTCGAGGCCCCGGTGACCCGCCCCGCCTTGACGGCCGCCTCCGCCCCGCCGGAGTGCGCATGCCCCCCGGCGGGAAAGCGGCCGTCGGCCAGGACGAGAAGTGCGGCCCTAGACATCGCAGCCCCGCCCCATCAGAACAGGAAGTAACGCTGAGCCAGCGGCAGTTCGGCCGCGGGCGTGGCCTCGACGAGCTCCCCGTCGATGTGCACGGCGAAGCTGTCCGGATCGACCTGCACCCGGGGACGCGCGTCGTTCTCCCGCATGTCCGCCTTGGTCACCCCACGAGTCGACTCGATGGCGACGAACCGCTTGCCGAGCTGCAACCGCTCCGGCAGTCCGTCCTCGATGGCGAGCGGGGCGACGAAGTTGAACGAGTTGGCGGCGGGCGCCCGTCCGATCGCGCCGTACATCGGACGCGGCAGGATCGGCTGCGGCGTCGGGATCGACGCGTTCGCGTCGCCCATCTGCGCGTAGGCGATCTGCCCGCCCTTGACGACGAGATGCGGCTTGACCCCGAAGAACGCGGGCTCCCACAGCACGAGGTCGGCGAGCTTGCCGGTCTCCACCGAGCCGACCTCGCGGGCGAGACCCTGCGCGATCGCCGGGTTGATCGTGTACTTGGCGATGTACCGCCGCACCCGGTGGTTGTCGGCCCGCCCGTCCCCCGGCAGGGCCCCCCGCTTCCGCTTCATGACGTGCGCCGTCTGCCAGGTCCGCATGATGACCTCACCGCAGCGCCCCATGGCCTGGGCGTCCGACGAGATGATCGAGATGGCGCCGAGGTCGTGGAGGATGTCCTCCGCGCCGATCGTGGTCGGCCGGATCCGGGACTCGGCGAAGGCCAGGTCCTCGGGCACCGCCGGGTTGAGGTGGTGGCACACCATCAGCATGTCGAGGTGTTCCTCGGCGGTGTTGACGGTGAACGGCCGGGTCGGGTTGGTCGAGCTGGGCAGGACGTGCGCCTCGGAGACGACGGTCATGATGTCCGGCGCGTGCCCGCCGCCCGCACCCTCGGTGTGGTAGGCGTGGATGCCCCGCCCGGCGATCGCGGCGAGGGTGTCACCGACGAACCCGGCCTCGTTCAGCGTGTCGGTGTGGATGGCGACCTGGACGCCCGTCTGGTCCGCCACCGTCAGCGAGGCGTCGATGACGGCGGGGGTGGACCCCCAGTCCTCGTGGAGCTTCAGCCCGAGTGCCCCGCCCCGGATCTGGGACAGCATCGCCTCGTGCGAGACGGTGTTGCCCTTGCCGAGGAAGCCGATGTTGAGCGGGTACTGCTCCATCGCCGCCATCATCCGGGCGAGGTGCCAGGGACCGGGCGTCACGGTCGTGGCCTTGG
The DNA here is from genome assembly GCF_040644695.1 of Streptomyces sp. NPDC046909. Lineage (NCBI taxonomy): Bacteria > Bacillati > Actinomycetota > Actinomycetes > Kitasatosporales > Streptomycetaceae > Streptomyces > Streptomyces sp. NPDC046909. Next base: position 301,328 of record NZ_JBEYXC010000009.1, read on the forward strand.
AGCCCTCGGCGGGACCGGTACCGCCGCCCACCAGGGTCGTCACCCCCGCGGACAGCGCCTCGTCGGCGATCTGCGGACAGATGAAGTGGACGTGCGCGTCGACCGCGCCGGCCGTCAGGATCCGTCCGTTGCCCGCGATGACCTCGGTCTCGGGGCCGAGGACCAGGTCCGGGTGGACGCCGTCCATGGTGTCGGGGTTGCCGGCCTTGCCGATGGCGGTGATCCGGCCGTCGCGGATGCCCACGTCGGCCTTGATGATCCCCCAGTGGTCGATGATGACCGCGCCCGTGATGACGGTGTCCGGGGTGCCGTCTGCGCGCGTAGCACGCGCCTGGCCCATGGACTCACGGATCACCTTGCCGCCGCCGAACACCGCCTCGTCACCGGCGAGTCCGGGACCGCCGGAACGATCCTCCTCGATCTCGACGATCAGATCGGTGTCGGCGAGCCGGATGCGGTCGCCGGTCGTCGGGCCGAACAGGTCGGCGTACGCGGCACGCGAGATCTCAGGCATCGAGGGCACCTCCGGTCTCCCCGCGCAGACCGGGCACGATCCGGGCACCGGCGAGCGGGACGAGTTCTACGTCGACGGGGATCCCGGGTTCGAAGCGTACGGCGGTGCCGGCGGCGACGTTGAGCCGCTTGCCGCGCGCGGCGGCGCGGTCGAACTCCAGGCCGGGGTTGGCCTCGGCGAAGTGGTAGTGGGAGCCGACCTGGACGGGCCGGTCGGCGGCGTTGAGGACGGTGAGGCGGGTGACCTCACGGCCCTCGTTGTAGACGATCGAGCCTTCGGCGAAAAGGATCTCTCCGGGAATCACGGCAGCCCCCCGTCAGACGATCGGGTCGTGGACGGTGACGAGCTTGGTGCCGTCCGGGAAGGTCGCCTCGACCTGGACGTCGTGGATCATCTCGGGGATGCCCTCCATGACGTCGTCCCGGGTGAGCAGCTTGCGCCCGGAGGCCATGAGTTCGGCGACCGTACGGCCGTCACGCGCGCCCTCGAGAATGTGCGAGGTGATGAGGGCGACCGCCTCGGGGTGGTTCAGCTTGAGCCCGCGGGCCCGGCGCTTCTCGGCGACGTCGGCCGCCACATGGATGAGCAGCCTCTCTTGCTCGTGCGGGGTCAGTTGCACGTCCCACCTCACAGTCCTCGCTCCGGACCGTGCGGGGTCCGGCTGCCGCAGCCCCAGGGCAAAGTCCCTGGTGGCGTGGCGGCAGGCTAGTTGGACCGCATTTCAAGCAAGTTAACCGAGCTGTGATCCATCGGTTGTGCCGGGAAGATCCCGCACGCTCATCAGCCCCCGCAGTCCGTCCTGGAGGATCCCGGTCGGCGCGGGCCCGAACAGCGCCTGCTGGGCGAGGAAGCCCATGGCCGTGGCCATCATCGTGCGGGCCACGTCGTCCGCGGCCACGTCCGGCCGCATCATCCCGGCGTCCTGGTAGGCCTCGACGATCCGGGCCCAGGTCTGCCGCACCGCGCCGTAGCCGTCCCGGAGTACGCCCGCGAGGTCGTCGTTGCGGAGGGTCTCCGTCCACACCTGCACGACCAGCCGCGGGAACGCGGGCCGCCCGTCCACGGTCAGGGACTCCTTGGTGGCGAGGACCCGGCCGAGCACCTTCGCCACGAGAAGGTCGGGCGTCGGGGGCGGGCTGCTCAGGGCCGCCTCCTCGAAACCGTCGCGGACCTGGCCGAGCACCTCCTCGACGATCGCGCCGATGAGCTCCTCCTTGCCGCTGAAGTAGCGGTACACGGCCCCGGCCGACAGATCGACCTCCTTGAGCACGTCCTGCATGGAGGTGGCGTGGAAGCCGTTGCGCGCGAAGCAGACCGCGGCGCCGTCGAGGATCTGCCGGCGGCGGGCGTCGAGGTGTTCCTGGGATACACGGGCCATGGTCACCAACGTAAAACGAACGTTCCTTCTTGACAAGTAAGGGCGACGGCAGGACGGTGGTGGCACACGTAAAACGAACGATCCTTCTCTTTTAATCGGCACACAGAAGGGAATCACCATGTCCACCGCCCCCACCGGGAACGCCCGCCGCGTCATCGCGGTCGTCGTGCTCGTCCCGGTCATCGCGGCCCTCGCCCTCTGGGCCTTCGCCTGGCCCGCCGCCCGCACCGCACCCCGCGACCTGCCGCTCGGCGTCGCCGGGCCCGCCGCCGCGACCGCCCGGATGGAGAAGGAACTGGCGCGGCACGAAGGCGCGTTCGAGATCCACCACTACGCCGACGAGGCCGCCGCCCGCGACGCCATCGAGAACCGGACCGTATACGGGGCGGTCGTGGCCACCACTCAGGGCCCGGAACTGCTCACCGCGTCCGCCGCGAGCCCGGTCGTCGCCCAACTGCTTCAGCAGGCGGTCGCCCAGAACGCACAGGTCAAGACGGTCGATGTGGTGGCCGCCCCGGCCACGGACCCGCGCGGCGCCGCGCTCAGCGCGAGCGTGCTGCCGCTCGCGCTGGCGGGTATGGCGGCGGGCGCGGTGGTGACGCTGAGCGGGCTGCGCGGAAGCCGTGCCGTGACCGCCCTGCTCGGTGCCTCCGCGCTGGTCGGCGTGGCCGCCGCCGGGATCGGGGACAGCTGGCTCGGGATCCTCACGGGCAACTGGTGGGCGGAGGCGGGGGTGTTCGGGCTCACGACGCTGGCCGTGAGCGGCGCCGTCGCCGGGCTCGCCGCGCTCCTCGGCACCGCCGGCGTGGGAATCACCGCGGGCGTGATCATGCTGTTCGGCAACCCGTTCTCCGGCGCGGCCTCGGCCCCGCGGATGCTGCCCGAGCCGGTCGGCACGATCGGCCAGTGGCTGCCCCCGGGCGCCGGCGCGACCCTGACCCGTTCGGTGGCCTACTTCGACGGCGCGGCGGCGACCGGACCCGCACTGACCCTCACGTGGTGGGCGGCGCTGGGACTGGGGGCCGTACTCCTGGGGAACGCGCTCAAGGCGCGCAAGGCGAGCGTCGAGCCCGCGCCCGGGCAACGGGAGCTCGCCCCCGTCGGCTGACGGGCTCAGGACGCGCCATGCCCCCGATGGTGCGCGGCGATACCGAACCGCTGCTGTTCGCGGGGAGCGGACGCGACCTCTCGGACCGTGGAGACCGCGCTGATCACCTGCTCCTCGGCGAGCACGGCGGGCTCGGCGAGCTCGGCCGGCTCCGCGAGCTTCTCCAGTCGTTCCAGGTCGGCGGCGGAGACAAGGGCGACGAGGGGCTTTCCGTGGCGGGTCACGACAACGCGCTCACCGCCGTACACCACACGGTTGATCAGATCGGCGAGCTCAGCCCTGGCTTGCGTCACCGGAATCTCGTAGGCCATGCCCCCATTCTAACGTCACGTACATCCTGTACATTTTTTACAGACGCAGAAGGAGGGGTACCCATGACCCGACCGACCGCCCGCCATGTCCTGCCCGAGTTCACGGAACGCACGAGCTTCGGGCAGAAGACGATGGATCCCTACTCGAAGCTGCTGGAGGAGCGGATCGTCTTCCTCGGGACGCCGGTCGACGATGTCTCGGCGAACGATGTGATGGCGCAGTTCATGCACCTCGAGTACCAGGACCCGGACCGGGACATCTCCCTCTACATCAATTCCCCCGGCGGCTCGTACAGCGCGATGTCGGCGGTGTACGACACGATGCAGTACATCCGCTGCGACGTGGAGACGATCTGCCTGGGGCAGGCCGGTTCGGCGGCCGCGGTGCTGCTCGCGGCGGGCACCCCGGGCAAGCGGTTCGCCCTGCCGGGCGCGCGCGTGATGATCCATCAGCCGTCGCTGCCCGAGCCGGTGGAGGGACAGGCCAGCGATCTGGCCATCCAGGCCGAGGAGTTGGGGCGCATCCGCCACCGCCTGGAGGAGATGCTCGTACGGCACACCGGGCGCAGCCACGAGCAAGTCACCGCGGACATCGAGCGGGACAAGATCATGGACGCCCAAGAGGCCGTGGAGTACGGGCTGGTGGACCGGATCATCCCCAGCCGGAAGGCCACCGCCGCGCCGCCCACCGGGCGGTGAGGGGCCGGTGCTCCCACCCGAACTCCCACCGCTGCCCGCCCTGACGCGCGCCGAGGGCGAGTTGATCGACCGTTATCTCGACGTGGTCGATCTGCTGGGCCGTATCAACCCGGCGCACCACGGCGACACCTACCGCGGACTGCGGGCCGCCCAGGCGCTCGTGGCCAAGGCGGCCGCACTGCGCGACGCGCTGGCGACGATGCATCAGCGCGGCGAGACCGAGGTGCACGCCGCGACCCTGGCGCAGGCGCTGCGGGTGCTCGACGGCGAGCGGCGCACCGCGCGGGTCGCCCTGCCGCCGCAGTGTCCGGACCGGGGTTGAAACGGACCAAATGACGTACCCCCATTCGGAGTAGACGCCTCTCCTTCGACTGGGCCGTCAGGCTTGCGCGACGCGCGTAGCCCGAGTCCGGAATGAGTGCCTCCGATGCTGGTCCGGGCGTCCTCGGACCCCTGGACAGTCCCTCGAACAGACGAGTGTCCACCCGAACGGGTGAGTGGTGAGTAACAACACAAATCCCCGATTCCATTGGGTTTTTCGGCATTGAGTGCGTGAAGATCCCTGTCTGACGACAAGCCCCCGCCACAGCGGCGGGGCGGTCCGGGTGGACGCCGAGTCCTGCCGCCGCCCGGATGACCGAGTCGACAGGAGTGGATCGGCAGGAGTGGAGGACCCAAGCACGACGGGTCGCCGGAGCAGCCTTCATCGGCCGTTCCGAGCAGCCCTTGGGGTGAAGCCGCAGTTTGCGGCCGGGCAACTTCGCCAGCCCGAATCCGACAGGTCATCCTTCACAGGCGGCTGACGAAGGGTTGCGCATGACTGCGCTCAATCGTGTCCCGTCGCTGATGGCCCGAGCCGGTACGGCTTCGGCTCTCACCCTCGCCGCAGTGGGCGGCTCCCTCGTGGTCCCGGGCCTCGCGTCCGATGCCGAGGCCGCGACACCGGCGACGAAGGCACTCCAGGTAGCGGCCTCCAAAAAGGGCTCCCCGTACAAGTACGGCGCCGCGGGGCCGCACCGCTTCGACTGCTCGGGGCTCACGCTCTACTCGTACAAGAAGGCCGGCAAAAAACTGCCTCGTACGGCGGCCCAGCAGTACAACAAGACCCGCCACATCTCCTCCGGCAGCCGCAAGGCCGGAGACCTCGTGTTCTTCCACTCGGGGTCGAACGTGTACCACGTCGGTATTTACGCGGGGAAGGGGAAGATCTGGCACTCCCCGAAGACCGGGGAGGTCGTGAAGCTGGAGAAGATCTGGACGAAGAGCGTCTGGTACGGCCGGGTCAAGTGACCCGATCCCGCGGGGGTGACGGCGACCTGACCCGCCGCCACCCTCGCGGGGCCGCCGTAGCGCCCCGCCTACGGTTCCTGCTGCCCCGCCGCTGACACCGGCTCCGCCGGGACGGTCCAAGGCAGTTCGATGGAAACCGTCTTGCCCCCCTCGCGCGTGGGCCGCACTCTCAGTTTTCCGCCGCACTCGGCGGTGAGCCACCGAATGATGACCATGCCTCGGCCGTTGTCCTGCTGGACAGCGGCCGGCAGGCGTTTGGGGAAGCGGGGGTGGCTGTCGGTGACGCCGATGCGCAGTTGTTCGTCACGGTCGAGATGGATGTCCACCGTGAAGGTGGGTGACTGCCCGAAGGTGTGCTGTACGGCGTTGGTGGCGAGTTCGGAGACGATGAGCCGGATCGTCTCCGCCACCTCGGTGTCCGCCGGCAGACCCCATTCCGCCAGGGTGCCGATGACATAGGTGCGGGCCGCGGAGACCGAGGCGGGATCGCTCGGCAGAGTGACGGATGCTTCCAGATGGTCTGCCATGGCGACGTCGTCCCTTTCCCACGGGACCGCAGTCCGACACGGAGCGGATGGTTCGAGTACGGTCCCGGACTGGTGCTTCGCCGCCAGACTGCCATTACCAGGCCCGTCACGGTGCCGATCCACCAAGATATGCATATATCTGTCGCTCGAAGCGGTGAACTCTCCGACGGAAAACCGTATTTGAGCGGCCCGTAAGGAGTAAGGAGTAGCCCATGCAGCACGGTCCCGCGGTACGCCGCCGGAAACTGGGCGCCGAACTGCGTGCGTTGCGCACGGGTGCGGGGCTCACCAGTGGTGAGGCGGCCCGGCTGGCGGGCTGGCACCAGTCCAAGGTGAGCCGGATCGAGACGGGCGCGAGCGGAGTGAAACCGGCCGATGTGCGGTTACTCCTGGACGTCTACGAGGTGCGCGACGGCCAACTGCGTGAGCTGCTGCTGGTGTTGGCGGGGTCCGACGAAGGGGGCGGACGGCACCACTGGTGGCACCAGTACCGCGGGGTACTGCCGACGACGTACCGCGACTTCATCAGTCTGGAGTCCCAGGCGAGCGCGATGCGCACGCTGGAGACCTCGGTGGTGCCGGGGCTGTTGCAGACACCGGAGTACGCGCGCGCGGTGACCCGGGCCGCGGTGGGCGGGCTCGACGCGGACACCGACGACAGACTGGACGCGCTGGTCGAGGTGCGGCTGGCCAGGCAGGACGTACTGCGGGCCCAGCCGCCGTTGGAGCTGAGCGCGGTGCTGGACGAGGCGGTGCTGCGCCGGGAGATCGGCGGGCCCGCGACGATGGCGCGGCAGCTGCGGAGACTGATCGAGGCGGCGCGGCTGCCCCAAGTGAGGCTTCAGGTGCTGCCGTTCGCCGCGGGAGCGCACATCGGCATCACCGGGCCTTTCGTAATCTTCTCTTTTCCGAGCACATCTGATCTGGACGTGGTTGTTCTCGACCACATGACGAGTAGCCTCTACCTCGAACGGAAAGAAGACCTCCAGGCCTACACGGAGGCCTTCAACACCCTTCAGATCCACGCCCTTTCGCCCGAGGACTCGTTGGATTACATCGCCGGGATAGGTGACGGCGCGTAAGGAGGCACCATGTCCGCAATGCCTCGGAACGTACCTTCCAGTACCGATTCCAGTACGGATCTGCACGTCGTGCGATGGCTGCGCAGCAGCTACAGCACCGGTGCGAACAACTGTGTGGAGACGGCTCGGCCGCTGACCGGCCCCCAGGCCGGTCTGCTCGCCGTGCGCGACTCCAAGAACCCGTCCGGACCCGCGCTGCTCTTCTCCCCCGAGAGCTGGGCGGGGTTCACGGCCGCGTTCTGAGCCACTCCGTCCGAAGCACGGCCGTGTCACGCCGACTCATGGTCGTGTCTCACCGATCACCTGTACAGCGCGTTCGATCTGCGCCTCGGAGAGGTCCGCGCGGGCGGTCAGCCTGAGCCGTGAGATGCCGTCGGGCACGGAAGGGGGCCGGAAGCAGCCCACGGCGAGACCCGCGGTACGGCAGTCCGCCGCCCACCGCACGGCCTGATCCGGGGACGGAGCGCGCACGGAGACCACCGCGGCGTCGGGGCGTACCGCCTCGTGCCCCGCGGCGGTCAGCCGTGCGTGCAGTTCGGCGGCCACGGTCCGGGCGCGCGCCGCGCGTTCCGGCTCGCGGCGCAGCAGGTTCAGTGCGGCGAGGGCCGCTCCCGCCGCGGCGGGGGCGAGCCCGGTGTCGAAGATGAAGGTCCGGGCCGCGTTGACGAGGTGGTCGATGACCCGGGCGGGGCCGAGCACGGCGCCGCCCTGGCTGCCGAGCGACTTGGACAGCGTGACCGTCACGACGACGTCGTCGGCGCCCGCGAGCCCCGCCGCGTACGGGGCGCCGCGGCCGCCGTCGCCGAGTACGCCGAGGCCGTGGGCGTCGTCGACCAGCAGGCCCGCGCCGTGCTCCCGGCATGCCTCGGCGAGCCCGGCGAGCGGGGCGGCGTCGCCGTCCACGGAGAAGACCGTGTCGGATACGACGACCGCGGGACCGTCGTGCGTGTGCAGCGCCTTGCGCACGGCGTCCGGGTCGGCGTGCCCGACGACCTGGGTCGTGCCCCGGGCCAGCCGGCAGCCGTCGATGAGCGAGGCGTGGTTCCCGGCGTCGGAGACGATCAGCGAGCCGTGCGGGGCGAGCGCGGTGACCGCGGCGAGGTTGGCGGCGTACCCGGAGGAAAAGACGAGAGCCGCTTCATGACCGCTGTATTCGGCCAGCTCGCGTTCCAGCTCGGTGTGAAGCTCGGTGGTGCCGGTGACGAGCCGGGACCCGGTGGCGCCTCCGCCCCAGGTCCGGGCGGCCCGCGCGGCCCCCTCGACGACCTCGGGGTGGCGGGCCAGACCCAGGTAGTCGTTGCTCGCCAGGTCGAGGAGCGGCGAGTCGGCGGGACGGGGCCGCAGGGTCCGTACGAGCCCGGCGCGGCGGCGCAGCAGCGCCTGCTCGTCGATCCAGCCGAACGCCATGGGTCCTCCGGGGTTTTGTAGGCAGCGAACAGACACTAGTGCCCGATCCGGGCACCCACTGTGTGGCAATACCCACACAGCGAATGGCAGCTGTTGTACGAACTCTCCTTGGCCCGGGACGGGTCCGTAGGACAGGATCAGGACCCATGGACCTGCTGAACACGCTGGTGGACAAGGGGCTTCGGCGCGAGCTGCCGACCCGCGACGAAGCACTCGCCGTCCTCGCCACCTCCGACGACGACCTGCTCGATGTGGTGGCCGCGGCCGGAAAGGTGCGCCGCCACTGGTTCGGCCGACGGGTGAAACTGAACTACCTCGTCAACCTCAAGTCCGGGCTGTGCCCCGAGGACTGCTCCTACTGCTCGCAGCGCCTGGGCTCCGAGGCCGGGATCCTGAAGTACACCTGGCTCAAGCCCGACGAGGCTTCCCAGGCGGCCGCCGCGGGTCTGGCGGGCGGCGCCAAGCGGGTCTGCCTGGTGGCGTCCGGGCGCGGGCCGACGGACCGGGACGTGGACCGGGTCGCGGGCACCATCAAGGCGATCAAGGACCAGAACGAGGGCGTCGAGGTGTGCGCCTGCCTGGGCCTGCTCTCCGACGGCCAGGCCGAGCGGCTGCGCGAGGCGGGCGCCGACGCCTACAACCACAACCTCAACACGTCCGAGGCGACGTACGGGGAGATCACGACCACGCACACCTACGCCGACCGCGTGGACACCGTGCAGAAGGCGCACGCGGCGGGTCTGTCGGCCTGCTCGGGCCTGATCGCGGGCATGGGCGAGTCGGACGAGGACCTGATCGACGTGGTGTTCTCGCTGCGTGAGCTGGACCCGGACTCGGTGCCGGTCAACTTCCTGATCCCCTTCGAGGGCACCCCGCTGGCCAAGGAGTGGAACCTCACCCCGCAGCGCTGTCTGCGCATCCTGGCGATGGTCCGCTTCGTCTGCCCGGACGTCGAGGTGCGGATCGCGGGCGGCCGTGAGGTCCATCTGCGCACGATGCAGCCCCTGGCCCTGAACCTCGCCAACTCGATCTTCCTCGGCGACTACCTGACCTCCGAGGGCCAGGCGGGCAAGGCCGACCTGGAGATGATCGCGGACGCCGGGTTCGAGGTGGAGGGCGCGGGCGAGGTGACGCTGCCCCAGCACCGGGTCGACGTGGCAGCGGCGGGCGGGTGCGGGTCGCACGCGAGCGCGGGCTGCGGCTCGCACGAGGGCGCCGGGTGCGGGTCCGTGTGCGGTGCGGCGCCCGAGCCGGCCGTGACTCCGGCGGCGAGCGAGCCGCGTACGGACCTGGTCGCCGTACGCCGTCGTGGTGCCGGAACGGATCTCGCGCCCAATGCCTGACCTGCCCGTGTCCGAGCTGCTCGAGCTCGACCGGCGGCATGTCTGGCATCCGTACGGGCCGATGCCGGGGCGGCAGGAGCCGTTGGTCGTGGAGTCGGCGAGCGGGGTCCGGCTGCGGTTGGCGGACGGCTCGGGCGAGCTGGTCGACGGGATGTCGTCCTGGTGGTCGGCGATCCACGGCTACAACCACCCCGTCCTCAACGAGGCCGCGCACGAGCAGCTCGGGCGGATGAGCCATGTGATGTTCGGCGGGCTCACGCACGAGCCCGCCGTACGGCTGGCGAAGCACCTTGTCGACATGTCTCCCGAGGGCCTGGAGCATGTGTTCCTCGCCGACTCCGGGTCGGTGTCGGTCGAGGTCGCGGTGAAGATGTGCCTTCAGTACTGGCGCTCGCTGGGGCGCGGCCGGAAACAGCGCCTGCTGACCTGGCGCGGCGGCTACCACGGTGACACCTGGCAGCCCATGTCGGTGTGCGACCCCGAGGGCGGGATGCACGAGCTGTGGAGCGGGGTGCTGCCGCGCCAGGTGTTCGTGGACGCTCCGCCGGCCGAGTACGAGGAGTCGTACGCCGAGCAGCTGCGCGCCACGATCGAGCGGCACGCCGATGAGCTGGCCGCGGTGATCGTGGAGCCGGTGGTGCAGGGTGCGGGCGGGATGCGGTTCCACTCCCCCGCGTATCTGCGGGTGCTGCGGGAGGCGTGCGACGCGCACGACGTGCTGCTGGTGTTCGACGAGATCGCGACCGGCTTCGGGCGCACCGGGGCGCTGTTCGCGGCGGAGCACGCGGCGGTGACGCCGGATGTGATGTGCGTGGGCAAGGCGCTGACCGGCGGTTATCTGACGATGGCGGCGACGCTGTGCACATCGGGGGTGGCCGACGGCATCTCCCGGGGCGAGGTCCCGGTGCTCGCGCACGGCCCGACGTTCATGGGCAATCCGCTCGCCGCAGCCGTGGCCTGTGCCTCGATCGAGCTGCTGCTCGGGCAGGACTGGCTCGCGGAGGTCAAGCGGATCGAGGCGGGGCTGCGGGACGGTCTGGCGCCGGCCCTGGAACTGCCGGGTGTGAAGGACGTACGGGTCCTCGGCGCGATCGGCGTGGTCCAGCTCGACCACGCCGTGGACATGAGCGCGGCGACCGCCGCGGCCGTGCGCGAGGGCGTATGGCTGCGGCCGTTCCGCGACCTCGTCTACACGATGCCGCCGTATGTCACGGGTGACGCGGACGTGGCACGGATCGCGCGTGCGGTGTGCGCCGCGGCGCGGGAGGGATGACATGTCGGTCCTGGTGATCACGGGTACGGGCACGGAGGTCGGCAAGACCGTCGCGACCGCGGCGGTCGCCGCGGCGGCCGTGGCGGCGGGCCGGTCGGTGGCCGTGCTCAAGGCGGCGCAGACCGGCGTACGGCCGGACGAGCCCGGGGACGCGCAGGAGGTGTCGCGGCTCGCGGGCGCGGTGACGGCCGCCGAAGTCGCCCGCTATCCCGAGCCGTTGGCCCCCGCGACGGCGGCGCGCCGGGCGGGGCTCGCCCCAGTGCGGCCGCGGGACGTCGCCGAGGCCGCCGCCAAGCTGGCCGCCGAGCACGACCTGGTACTGGTCGAGGGGGCGGGCGGTCTCCTCGTGCGCTTCGACGACGCGGGCGGCACCCTGGCCGACGTGGCGGAACTCCTCGCCGCACCGGTGCTGGTGGTGGCGTCGGCGGGCCTCGGCACACTGAACACGACCGAGCTGACGGCGCGTGAACTGCGGGTGCGGGGGCTTGAGTTGCTCGGTGTGGTGATCGGCAGCTGGCCCGACTCCCCCGATCTGGCCTCGCGTTGCAATCTGGCGGATCTGCCGGAGGTGGCGGGGGCGCCGCTTCTTGGGGCGCTGCCGGCGGGCGCGGGGGCACTCTCGCCCGCCGACTTCCGTGCGGCGGCGCCGGGTTGGGTGACGCGACGACTGAACGGGGCGTGGGACGCGGAGGAGTTCAGGGAGCGCGAGGCGGGCTGATCGGATACGGCCGGCGTCCGCGCGGGCCGTCCCTCCGTGGAACATCCGCGATCCGCGCGTCATCACATCCCCTCTCCCTCCTCCCCCAGCAACCGCACCAGCTCGATCCGCGACCTGATCCCCAACCGCGAGAAGACTCCCCGCAGATGGTGGTCGATGGTGCGCGGGCTGAGGGCGAGGCGGGTGGCGATCTCCCGGTTGGTGGCCCCGTCGGCGGCCATGCGGGCGACCATGAGCTGCTGGGCCGTGAGACGGGTGGTGAGGTCGTCGTTCGTGCCCTGGGAGGGCGTCGCGGGGGCGCCCAGGGCGCGGAGTTCGGCTCGGGCCTGGGCCGCGCAGTGCGGGGCGCCGAAGTGTTCGAAGGCTTCCAGGGCGCTGTGGAGACGGTCGCGGGCCTCCGTACGGTGCCGCAGGCGGCGCAGCGCGCTGCCGAACAGCAGCTCTGTGCGGGCGCGTTCGAAGTCGCGGGTGCCGCGGGCGTGCAGGTCGAGGGCGCCGCGGTAGTGGTCGACCGCTTCGGCGCCGGGGGCGAGGAGGGCTCGGCAGCGGGCGCTGAGGGCGAGGTCGTCGGGGCTGCGGACGGCGCTGGCCCAGCGGTGGTAGTCGGCGTGGGCGACCTTGGCGACCCGGGTGTCACCGGTCCGGACGGCCGCCTCCACATAGTGCGGGGTGGCCAGGTGCCGGATCGCCCGGTGCCCGTGGCCCGGCCCGAACCCGGCGAGCGCGCGCAGCCGGGCCGCCGCGGCGGCGAACTTGCCGCTGCTGAGGTCGAGATAGGCGAGCGCCCACTGGGCGAGCGCGGCGGGCAGCCCCAGACCATGGGCGAGGGCGTACGACCGTGCGGTCGCGGCGCGTTCACGGCAGACCTCGGCGTCGCCGGTGAGCGCCGCGAACATCGCGAGGGCGGCCTGAAGATGACACGCCCCGTTGTCCTGGCCGGTGGCGTGCGCCTGCCAGAGGGCGTCCGTGGCGGCGGCCTCCCCGGCGCGTGGGCGTCCGGTCCAGAAGTCCGCGTAGGCACGGAACTCCATCGCCTGCGCCACGGCGACCGTCGCGCCGCGCACCCGGGCCGAGGCGGCCGCGCGAGCCGTCGCCGCGGTGGCACGGGTGTGGTCGCCCAGCATGAGCGCGGCGATCCCGGCATGGATCAGCAAGGTGGGGTCGCCCCCGGGCCCACACCGCCCGGCCGCCGCCGCCAGCAGATCCCGCGCGTCCTCGTACCTCCCCTCGAACGCCGCCGCCAGCCCCCCGAGCGTGCCCGGCGGCACCACCCCCAACCGCCGCGCCACCAACGCCGCGTCCCTACATCGACGCAGGTCACCGGTGTAGATGGCGGCTTCGGTGGCACGGGCGAGGAGATGGAGGGCGGGGTCGGGGACGTCGAGGGTGGCGGGGCGGGGGCGTGCAGTGGAGGTCGAGGGGCCGGGGGACGGAGGGGCGGGGGCGGCCGTCCGGCTCGGCGGTCGCGGCTGGGTCGAGCCGGGTGCGGGGGTCGGGAGCGCGCCGACGGCACGCCCTACGCCCCGAGCCCGCTTCGCGGATGCGTCCGCCGCGTCAGGGCTCGCGCCGACGGCAAACTCAGGGCCTTGCACCTGCCGCGCCGGTGCGTCACCCACATCCGGGCCAAGGCCCACGGAAGACCCCGCGCGCCCGAACCGCCCCGCCGAAACGTCGGCCGCATCAGAACTCGCACCGGCGGCAGAACCGACGCCTCGGCCCCGTGTCTCCCCTGCGTCATCGACCCCAAGCCCGCCGCCACCCCCCTCTCCCCGTGCCGCACCCTCCCCCTCCTCATCCATGACCGCCGCCGTCAGCAGCGCGTCGAACGCCTCCGTCGCGTTCCCCGCGCGCAGCGCCAGTACCCCGGTCAGGGCGTCGTCGTCGGACAGTGCGGCCAGGCGGCGGGCCCGGTCGCCGTCGCCCGACTGCCAGGCGTAGGCCGCGGCTCGGGAGAGGAGGGCGGCTCGTCGGGAGGGGTCGGGGGAGAGTTCGGAGGCGCGTTCGGCGAGGGCGCGGGCCAGGGGGAGGCGGCCGGCGTCGCGGGACTTCGTGGCGGCGGCGCCGAGTTCGGCGGCCAGGCGGGCGCTGGGGCCGAGGGCTCCCGCGCCGCGGTGCCAGGAGCGCAGAGACGTTTCGCCCGGGGCGCGCAGGACCCGGGCCAGCAGCCGGTGGATGTCGCGCCGGTCCGCCGCGGATCCCGTCTCGTACGCCGCGATCCGCGTCCACGCGTCACGGAAGACGACCCCGGAGGCCGTGGTGTGCGCGAGCCCCGCCGCCTCGGCGGCCTCCAGTGGCCGGGTGTCGAGACGGGCGGCCGCGACCGCGCGCGGGAAGGCGTGGGTGGCGACCGGGTACTGGTCGGCCGCGGCGAGCAGGAGCAGCAGCCGGGTGTCGTCCGGCAGTCTCCGGATCTCCGCCCGGTGCGCCCGCAGCAACTCCGGAGCCAGCTCCCCCGGTTCGGCCGGAAGCGGGTCCAGGCCGGCCGACCGGCGTGCGCCGAGCAGCCGTACGGCTTCGGCGGCGGCGCGCGGATCGCCGTACACCGCATGGAGCAGCCGCACCCGGACGCCTTCCGGCAGCAACGCCGTGGGGGGAGCGCCCTCAAGGGGCGGCGGGGTTACAGGAGTCAGCACACCAACGACGTTACTGGCGAGTTAATTGACACGTAAAGACCGGCGATTTCGCCGATGCGGCGCGCGTAGACCCCGCTGACACTCCTGACAACCCCACCCGTATCAGGAGGCATCATGCAGCGCTCCGCGCGTCGCATCTCAGCGGCCGTCTCGGCCGTCGTCTCGTCGCTCCTTCTGGCACTTCCGCTCTCCGCGGCCCCTGCTCAGGCCGCGACCCACAATCCGATCGTCTTCGTGCACGGCTTGAGCAGTGACGCGAGCAGCTGGGACGACTGGATCGCCGACTTCAAGGCGGACGGCTACACGTCCTCGGAGCTGTACGCGTTCTCGTACGACTGGTCCAAGTCGAACGTCACCACCGCGAGCCAGCTCTCCACCTACATCAAGTCCGTGCTCTCCTCGACCGGCGCCTCGAAGGTCGACCTGGTCGTGCACTCCATGGGCGCGCTCAACTCCCGCTACTACCTCAAGAATCTCGGCGGGACGTCGTACGTGGACGACTTCGTCTCGACGGCCGGCGTCAACCACGGCACGACGACCGCTTCCTGGTGCTCGTGGCTGTACACGTCGTGTGCCGAGATGTACACCGGCAGTTCGTTCCTGACCTCGCTCAACTCCGGTGACGAGACACCGGGCAGCGTCAGTTACGCCAGCTACTGGTCGAACTGCGACGACGCGCTCACCCCGGACACCACCGCGATCCTGAGCGGGGCGACCAACGTCGAGGTCGGGTGCATCTCGCACACCGACATGAACAACGACTACGGCGTGTACGAGCAGGTCCGCGACTTCGTCGCGTAACGCGCGCGGAGGGTGCGCGGGACGCGCGCCGGGGGACAATCAGGGTAGGGCCCGTCCTGTTCGGGAGGTCGCCATGCCGCTACGGTCCGCCGGCACAGGCAAAGTGTCGCGCGATCCCGTGCACCATCCGCTGTTCGCCCGCTACTACGCCCGCTTCAGTGTGGCCGCCGAGACCCGCTGGGGCATGGGCGGCATGCGCGACCGGCTGCTCGCCGGAGTGTCCGGGCGGGTGATCGAGATCGGCGCGGGCAACGGTCTGAACTTCGCCCACTATCCGAGCACGGTCGCCGAGGTCGTGGCGATCGAACCCGAGCGGCGGCTACGCCAGTTGGCGATGGACGCCGCTCTGCGCGCCGAGGTGCCCGTCGATGTGGTGCCGGGTGCGGCCGAGGCGCTGCCGGTCAAGAGCGAGGCCTTCGACGCGGTGGTGCTCTCGCTGGTGCTGTGCAGTGTCCGCGATGCGCCCCGCGCCCTCGCGGAGATGCGGCGGGTGCTGCGGCCCGGCGGTGTCCTGCGGTTCTTCGAGCACGGCCGGGGCGGTGGCCCGGCGATGCGGTTCACCCAGCGGACCCTTGACCGGACGGTGTGGCCGCCGCTGAGCGGGGGCTGCCATGTCTTCCGGGACCCGGTCGCCTCGATCAGGGCCGCGGGCTTCGAACTCGGGCCGTACCGGCAGGTGTTGATGCCGGAGACGGGGCCCCGGACGCCTGCCTCCTACTGTGTGCTGGGCACCGCCTGGCGGCCCGCCGAGCCCTGACGCACAGGCTCACCGGCGTGGTTCCCTCACAGGCTCCACTGGCGCAGTTCCTCGGCGATGTCGTGCACGGACGCCTCACCGCTCTTGACCAGCCGGGCCAGTTCACGGACCTGTTCGGGCGAGGTGACGACCTTGAGGCCGCTGGCGACGAGGTAGGCGTAGGCGACGGAGGACGCGTACAGGGCGTTGGAGCGCTCCAACGCCGGTACATGGATCAGGAGTTGGAGCAGGGCGGCGGCGCGGGCGTGCGGGCTGTCGTAGACGGGCACGTCGAATATCTCGGCCTCGTGCCGTGCGACGGCGGCGACGAGGGCGCCCCAGTCGGTGACCTGGGGGTCTCCGGGGGTCTTCTGTTCGGCGAGCATGAGGAGCCAGGCGAGGTCGATTCTCAGGTTGTCGCTCAAGAGGTCAGCGACGTCCCTCGCGCTCGGCGCCGAACTCCTCGGCGAACACGCTCTCGTACTGCTTCATGAAGTCGGCGGCGGCCTCCACGAAGGTGTGGCCGACCTCGCCGGTGTCCTGTTTGACCAGCTCTTCGATGTAGCGGTTGACGCTCATGCCGCGGGCCAGGGCGCGTTCGCGAGCCGCGCGGGCGGTGCCCTCGTCCACCCGTACGTTCAGCTGGGTCTTCGCCATACCTCGACGCTAGCGCCGAACCGCTAGCACCGGCAAGAGGGTCCGCCCGGGGGTGGAGATTGCCCCTTACACCGGTATCAGGGGCCCGACCTGGGGTGGAGACGGCCCCGCACTCAAGGGGGATACCGGGTGTGGGCGGGGTCACACTACCCTCGGCCGGACAAGGGACTCGGTACGTCCACGCGAGCGAGGAGGCAGTCTTGTCCACACCTGCTGCGGAGCACGCCCCGGGCCATGCGTCGGCCGACGGTGTCGCGGCCCGCGCCCGCGGGCTGACCAAGGCGTACGGCTCGGGCGAGACGGCGGTGCTCGCCCTCGACTCGGTGGACGTGGAGATCGCGCGCGGGCGCTTCACCGCCGTGATGGGGCCGTCGGGATCCGGGAAGTCCACGCTGATGCACTGCCTGGCCGGGCTCGACACCGTGTCGGCCGGTCAGGTCTGGCTCGGCGACACCGAGATCACCGGCCTCAAGGAGCGCGAGCTGACACGGCTGCGCCGGGACCGGATCGGGTTCATGTTCCAGTCGTTCAACCTGATCCCGACGCTGAATGCGGCCGAGAACATCACCCTGCCCATGGACATCGCGGGCAAGAAGCCCGACGAGAAGTGGCTGGACCAGGTCATCGACACCCTGGGGCTGCGGGACCGGCTGAAGCACCGGCCCGCCCAGCTCTCCGGCGGCCAGCAGCAGCGCGTGGCGTGCGCCCGGGCGCTGGCCTCCCGGCCCGAGCTGATCTTCGCGGACGAGCCCACCGGCAACCTGGACTCGCGGGCCGGTCTGGAGGTGCTCGGCTTCCTGCGGGAGGCCGTGGACGAGCTGGGGCAGACCGTCGTCATGGTCACCCACGACCCCGGCGCCGCCGCCCACTCCGACCTGGTGCTCTTCCTCGGGGACGGGCGGATCGTCGACGAGATGGAGCGGCCTTCGGCGGAGGCGGTGCTGGAACGGATGAAGCGGTTCGATGTGATCCGCGGGCAGTACGACGGTCCACCCGGCGCGTCCGGCACAGCGCCCGAGACGTCCGGCACACCCGACACGTCCAGCCCGTCCGACCCGTCCAGCCCGTCCAGCTCCACCGACTCGACCAACGAGGACTGAGGCCGTGCTCAAGGCGACCCTCCGCAGCTTCCTCGCCCACAAGGGACGGCTGCTGCTGTCCGCGCTGGCCGTCGTCCTGTCCGTGGCGTTCGTCGCGGGCAGTCTGATCTTCTCGGACACCCTCAGCCACACCTTCGACCGCCTCTTCGCCTCCACCGCCCCGGACGTCACGGTCAGTCCGCGCGAGGAGCTCGACGAGTCGATCCCCTCCGGCATGACGGCCACCATCCCCGCGGCGCTCGCGGACCAGGTGGCGAAGGTCGACGGGGTCGCGTCCGCGCGCGTGGACGCCGAGGTCCAGAACATCACCGTCGCGAACTCCAAGAACGACCCGGTGGGCTCGACCACCGGCGCCCCCACGATCGGCACCGACTGGAGCCCCGGCCCGCGCAGCCCCGTGGAGCTCACGTCCGGGCGCGCCCCGCACGGTCCCGGTGAGGCGCTGCTCGACTCGGAGTCCGCGGACCGCAAGGACGTACGCGTCGGGGACACGCTCCGCGTCATCGGGCCGCAGGGCACCTTCAAGGTCGAGGTCGTCGGCATCGTCACCTTCACCACGACCAACCCCGGCGCGACCCTGCTCTTCCTCGACACCGCGGCCGCGCAGTCCGAGCTCCTCGGCGACCCGAAGGCGGCCACCAGCATCTCCGTCGACGCCGAAGACGGCGTGAGCGACGCCCAGTTGAAGCAGCGGATCGCCGCCGCGATCGGCACCGGCGACTACGAGATCCGCACCGCGGACGAGCAGGCCAAGTCGGACGTCGAGCAACTCGGCGGATTCCTCGACGTCATCAAGTACGTCATGCTCGGCTTCGCCGGGATCGCCGTGCTCGTCGGCGTCTTCCTCATCGTCAACACGTTCTCGATGCTGATCGCCCAACGCACCCGCGAACTGGGCCTGTTGCGCGCCCTGGGCGCCGACCGCCGCCAGGTCCGCCGTTCGGTGCTGACCGAGGCGATGCTGCTCGGCGTGGTCGGCTCGACGCTGGGACTCGCGACCGGCATCGGACTCGCCGCCGGGCTCATCGCGCTGATGAACACGCTCGGTATGAACATCAAGTCCAGTGAGATGGTGATCGGTTGGGGCACCCCGGTGGCGGCGTACGTCGTCGGCGTGGGCGTCACCTTCGTCGCGGCGTATCTGCCGGCCCGCCGCGCGGCCACCGTCTCGCCGATGGCGGCGCTGGCGGACGCCGAGATCGCGGGCGTGGGACGGCCGTTGAAGGTGCGCGCCCTGGTGGGCGGCATCGTCTTCGGGGCCGGCGCGGCGGCCCTCGTGGGCTGTGTGCTCTCCTCGGACACCTCGTCCTCGGCGTCCCTGCTGGGTCTCGGTGTCGTCCTGACCCTGATCGGCACCGTGATCGCCGGACCGCTGCTGGTGCGCCCCGTGATCCGGGTCCTCGGCGGGGCGTTCCCCGCGCTGTTCGGCTCGATCGGCCGGATGAGCCAGCGCAACGCCCTGCGCAACCCCCGCCGCACCGGCGCCACCGCGGCCGCGCTGATGGTGGGGCTCGCCCTGGTCGGCGGGATGTCCGTGGCCAGCGCCTCCATGACCAAGTCCTTCGACCAGCAGATCGACGACACGCTGGGCGCCGACTTCGTCATCCAGAACAGCAACTTCGTGCCCTTCCCCGAAGAGGTCACGGACAAGGTCCGCGACACCGACGGCGTGGGCCTGGTGGTCCGTTCGCAGTTCGCGACGATCGCGGTACGGCTGCCGGACGGCGACCGGGTGGAGACGGCCGCGGCGGCCTACGACCCGCAGCTCGACGAGGTCGCCCACATCACCTACGCGCAGGGCGACACGGCCGCGGCGCTCGCCCCCGGCAGCGTCGCCATGGACACCGACTTCGCGCACGACCACGGCGTACGGCTCGGCGACACCCTCCCCGTCGAGTTCCAGACCCGCAAGACGGCCCAGCTGAAGGTCGGCGCCCTCACCGACCAGGACGCCGCCGAGGGCTTCGGGGCGCAGGGCGGCATCTACTTCGGCCTGGAGACACTTCAGCGGTACGCGCCGGGGGGCCAGGATTCCGCGCTGTACGTCAACGCCGCCTCGGGCACGAACCCGGACGACCTGCGCACGCACCTGGAGAAGACGCTCGATCCTTATCCGCAGGTCCAGGTGCGTGACCTCGCCGACTACAAGGATCTGATCCACGACCAGATCGCCGTCCTGCTCTACCTCGTGTACGCGCTGCTCGGCCTCGCGATCGTCATCGCGGTGCTCGGCGTCGTCAACACCCTCGCCCTGTCGGTCGTGGAGCGCACCCGGGAGATCGGACTGCTGCGCGCGATCGGGCTCGCCCGGCGCCAGCTCCGGCGGATGATCCGCCTGGAGTCGGTGGTGATCGCCGTGTTCGGCGCGGTCCTCGGACTGGCGCTGGGCTTGGTGTGGGGCGTGTGCGTGCAGCAGGTGCTGGCGTTGCAGGGCATGTCGGCGCTGGCCATCCCCTGGGGCACGATCGTCGCGGTCGTGGTCGGCTCGGCGGTGGTGGGGGTCGTGGCGGCGCTGCTGCCTGCGCTGCGGGCGTCGCGGATGAATGTGCTGGCGGCGATCGCGCACGAGTGACGGGGGCGGTGGCGGCCGTCGGGGTGAGGGTGATGGAATCGGAATGAATCTCAAGTCAGCCGTCTCCGTTGAGAGTTGGGGAGAGTTCATGCCGCGTCCGTTCCGCTTCGGTGTCAACCTCATCGACCCCGCGCCCGCCGACGAGTGGCGGGCCAAGAGCCGCCGGGCCGAGGAACTCGGGTACGACGTCATCCTGGTCCCCGACCATCTCGGCATGCCCGCCCCCTTCCCGGCCCTGGTCGCGGCGGCCGCGGTGACGGAACGGCCGCGGCTCGGCACGTTCGTCCTCAACGCGGGTTTCTGGAACCCGGTGTTGCTCGCCCGCGAGGTGGAGACGACGCACGCGCTGACGGACGGCCGCCTCGAACTCGGCCTCGGCACCGGCTACGTACAGGCGGAGCACGACGCGGCGGGGCTGCCGTTCGGCTCGCCACGCGCGCGCGTGGATCATCTTCAGCGCACGGTGGAGGAGCTGGACCGACTGCTCGACTCCGAGGTGCCCCTGCTGCTCGGCGGCAACGGCGAACGAATGCTCGGGCTCGCCGCCGAACACGCGGACATCGCCGCGTTCACGGGCGCGTCCCTGGTGCCGGGAAACACCGAGGGAAAGCTGGTGCCGATCGCCGGCGAGGTCTTCGAGGCACGCCTCGCCCGCTACAAGGAGCTGGCGGCGGGCCGCAAGGAGGCGGCCGAGCTGAACCTCCTGATCCAGATGGTGGTCGTCACCGACGACCCCGCGGCCGCCGTGGCACCGCTCGTGGACCGGGTGCCGGACACGACCGCGGAGCAGGCACTGGACCTCCCCATCCTCCTGATCGGCCCCCAGGAGGAGATCACCGCGAAGGTACTGGCGCTGCGCGAACGGTACGGCTTCACCTATCTGACCGTCCTGGAGCCGTACATGGAGGCGTTCGCGCCGGTCGTCGCGGAGCTGGGCGGCAGGTGACCGTCCGCATGCTGGAATTCGCCGTACCGGCGCAGCAGGGGTGATGGGATCGCCGTATGACTGAACCGCACATTCGAGCCGCCACGCCCGCAGACCTCGACGCCGTACTGGCCTTCTGGAAGACCGCCGCCGAGGGCACGAGCATCAGCGACGACCGCGACGGCGTGGAGCGCCTCGTGGCGCGCGACCCCGAGGCACTGATCCTGGCCGAACGGGACGGTGAGCTGGTGGGCACGGTGATCGCGGGCTTCGACGGCTGGCGCTGCCATCTGTACCGGCTGGCGGTGCACCCGGAGCGGCGGCGGCAGGGCATCGGTACGGCACTGCTCGCGGCGGCGGAGGAGCGGTTCGTACGGCTGGGCGGCCGGCGGGGAGACGCGATGGTGCTGGTGCGCAACGAGAGCGGGCAGGCCGCGTGGCGGGCCGCAGGGTACGAGCCCGAGGAGAAGTGGCGGCGCTGGGTGAAGCCGCTGGCCGGCTGATCGGGGACCTGCCGACCCGACCCCTTTGCCGATCCTTTACCATTGGGGGATCACTCGGTCCTCCAATGAAAGGTGTGAGCGTCCGCCCATGGGCGAGCCTCCCAGTAGTACGCGAGATCGCGCGTTCCTCCCCGCCCTGTCCGATCATGGGACGGAGGTGACCCGATGACCGAAGTGCTCCTCCTGCTCGTGGCGATCCTGCTCTCGCTGGCCTGCGGTGCCTTCGTCGCCGCGGAGTTCTCCTTGACCACGGTCGAGCGGGGCGCCCTGGAGCGGGCCGTGGAGCGCGGCGAGCGGGGTGCCTCGGGCGCCCTGAAGGCCGTACGGAATCTGACCTTCCAGCTGTCCGGGGCCCAGCTCGGCATCACCGTCACCAACCTGGTGGTCGGCATGCTCGCCGAGCCGTCGATCGCCAAGCTGATCGCCGGTCCGCTGGAGTCGCTCGGCATCTCCCGGTCCGCCGCCTCGTCGGTCGCCCTCGTGCTCGGTACGGCGCTGTCGACCGTCGTCCTGATGGTCGTCGGCGAGCTGGTGCCGAAGAACTGGGCGATCTCCTCGCCGCTGGCCGTGGCGAAGCGGGTGGGCAACGCGCAGCGCTGGTTCAGCGCCGCGTTCCGGCCCTTCATCACGCACCTCAACAACACGGCGAACCGCATCGTGCGCCTCTTCGGCGTCGAGCCGACGGAGGAGCTGGCCGCCGCGCGCGGTCCGCAGGAACTCGCCGCCCTGGCCCGGCACTCCGCCAAGGAGGGCGCGCTGGAGGCGGACACCGCCGAACTCTTCGTACGGACCCTGAACCTCGCCGACCTCACCGCGGAGAACGTGATGACGCCGCGCGTCCAGGTCATCGCCCTCGACGTCCAGGCGACCTGCGAGGACGTCGCGAACGCCACGCGCGCGACGGGCCTGTCCCGGTTCCCGGTCTACCGCGGCAACCTCGACTCGGTCGTGGGCACCGCGCACATCAAGGACGTCCTGGCGGTCCCGGCCGAGCGCAGGGCCCGCGTCCCCGTGGCCGAGCTGATGCGCGAGCCGCTGCTCGTCCCCGAGTCCCTGACCGTGGACCGGCTCCTGGACCGGCTGTCCGGCAAGCGCACCATGGCCGTGGTGATCGACGAGTACGGCGGTACGGCCGGAGTGGCCACCCTGGAGGACATCGTCGAGGAGGTCGTCGGCGAGGTCCGCGACGAGCACGACCCGCACGAGACGCCCGATCTGGCCCCCGCGGGCAGCGACGACGACGGCCGCGCCCTGTACTCCGCCGACGGCTCGGCCCGCGTCGACCAGCTCGCGCGCGTGGGCCTCAGGGCACCGGACGGGCCGTACGAGACGCTGGCCGGGCTCGTGGCGACCGAGCTGGGCCGGATCCCGGCGGTCGGCGACACCGTGGAGGTCGTCGGCTGGCGCCTCGACGTCGTGGACGCGTCCGGCCGGCGGGCCGCGCGCGTCCTGTTGCACGCGCCGCTTGACGACGTGTCCGATTCGCTCGACGGGGAGGCCGGAAAGTGACCGCGATCCAGTTGCTGATCGGCCTGGCGACCCTCGTCGTCAACGCCTTCTTCGTCGGCGCGGAATTCGCACTGATCTCCGTACGTCGTTCCCAGATCGAGCCGCATGCCGAGGAGGGCGACCGGCGCGCCAAGAGCGTGCTGTGGGGTCTGGAGCACGTGTCGGCGCTGATGGCCGCCGCGCAGCTCGGCATCACCCTGTGCACGCTGATCCTGGGCGTGGTCGCCGAGCCGGCGATCGCGCATCTGCTGGAGCCGGTGTTCCACGCGCTGGGCGTGCCGACGAGCGCCGGACACGCGGTGTCCTTCGTGATCGCGCTGACCGCGGCGACGTATCTGCACATGCTGCTCGGCGAGATGGTGCCGAAGAACATCGCGCTCGCGGAGCCGGTGCGCAGCGCGCTGGTGCTCGGGCCGCCGCTGGTCACCCTCTCCCGGGGCCTGCGCCCGGTGATCTTCGCGATCAACGCCTTCGCGAACGCCCTGCTCAAGCTGTTGCGGGTCGAGACCAAGGACGAGGTCACGGCGACCTTCTCGGACGCCGAGCTGGCCCGTCTGGTGATGGACTCCGACGAGGCGGGCCTGATCGACGACCGCACCCGGGAGCGGCTCCACGACGCCCTAGAACTGGGCCGCCGACCGGTGCGCGATGTCGTCCTCCCACTGGAACGCGTCGTCTACGCGCGCGTGGGCGTCACTCCGGAACAGCTGGAGCGGCTGTCGGCGGAGTCCGGCTTCTCCCGCTTCCCGGTGGTGGACGACGGGCGGCGCATCCTCGGCTATCTCCACGTCAAGGACGCGCTGGACGCCTCCCCGCGCGATCTGCCGTTCCAGGTGCGGGACATGCGGCCCATCGCGCGCGTACGGGAGAGCACGCCGATGGACGACGTCCTGACGGCGATGCGCGGCAGCCGTACGCATGTCGCGGCGGTGCTGGGCGACGACGGGCGGCTGGCGGGGCTGGTGACGATGGAGGACGTGCTGCGGGAGCTGTTCGGGCAGCGGGCGTGAGGGGCCAGGGGGCTGCCGGAGCTGGACCCCCTGGAGGCTGACCGACTGCCGGGTATGTGAACGGGATAGCATTTCCTCCGCCATGCAGAAGAACCCCACACACACCAGCCTCGTCGCGCTCGGCGACTCCTTCACCGAGGGCATGTCGGACCTGCTCCCGGACGGCACCTACCGGGGCTGGGCCGATGTCCTGGCCGGCCGGATGGCCGCCGTGACGCCCGGCTTCCGGTACGCCAACCTCGCGGTGCGCGGCAAGCTGATCCAGCAGATCGTCGAGGAGCAGGTCGACGTGGCCGTGGCCATGCGGCCCGACGTCATCACCCTGGTGGGCGGGCTGAACGACACCCTGCGGCCCAAGTGCGACATGGGCCGGGTGCGCGATCTGCTGACCGAGGCGGTGGAACGGCTCGCCCCGTCCTGCGGACAGCTCGTGCTGATGCGCAGCCCGGGCCGGCAGGGACCGGTCCTGGAGCGCTTCCGGCCGCGCATGGAAGAGCTGTTCCTCTGCGTCGACGAGCTGGCCGAGAAGCACGGCGCGGTCGTCGTCGACCTGTACGGGGCGCCCTCGCTGAGCGATCCGCGGCTGTGGGACGTGGACCGGCTGCACCTGACGGCCGAGGGGCATCGCCGGGTCGCCGAAGCGGTGTGGCAGACCCTGGGCTACGACCCCGAGGACACGGAGTGGCGTACGCCGATGGCGGCCACGGTGCCGCCGAAGTGGGTCGCACGGCGGATCGAGGACGTGCGGTTCGCCAAGCAGCATCTGCTGCCGTGGATCGGACGGCGCCTGACGGGGCGGTCCAGCGGGGACGGGCGGCCGGCGAAGCGGCCGGAGCTGCTGCCGTACGAGGGGTGACCGAGGGACGGGTGCGGGGCGGGCGTAGGGCTGGCGTGGGGCGAGCGCCTTCAGGCGGCCGAGTCCGCGGCGTGACCCAGGTCTCGTACGATCCGCCGAAGGTACCCGTGGCGCTGGCCTGCACGAATCGCCAGTAGAATCCGTCTACGTGACTTCCGCTCCCGCCAAGCCCCGCATCCCGAACGTCCTCGCCGGACGCTACGCCTCCGCCGAGCTCGCCACGCTCTGGTCCCCCGAGCAGAAGGTGAAGCTGGAGCGCCAGCTCTGGCTCGCCGTGCTGCGGGCCCAGAAGGACCTCGGTATCGAGGTGCCGGACGCGGCGATCGCCGACTACGAGCGTGTCCTCGACACCGTCGACCTGGCCTCGATCGCCGAGCGCGAGAAGGTCACCCGGCACGATGTGAAGGCGCGGATCGAGGAGTTCAACGACCTCGCCGGGCACGAGCACGTCCACAAGGGCATGACCTCGCGCGACCTCACCGAGAACGTGGAGCAGCTCCAGATCCGGCTCTCGCTGGAGCTGGTGCGCGACCGTACGGTGGCCGTGCTGGCGCGTCTCGGCAAGCTGGCCGGGGAGTACGGCGAGCTGGTCATGGCCGGCCGCTCCCACAACGTCGCCGCGCAGGCCACGACGCTGGGCAAGCGTTTCGCGACCGCCGCCGACGAGCTGCTGGTGGCGTACGGGCGGGTCGAGGAGCTGCTCGGCCGCTACCCGCTGCGCGGCATCAAGGGCCCGGTCGGCACCGCGCAGGACATGCTGGACCTGTTGGGCGGGGACCCCGCGAAGCTGGCGGACCTGGAGGACCGGATCGCCGGTCACCTGGGCTTCTCGCAGGCCTTCACCTCCGTCGGCCAGGTCTACCCCCGCTCCCTCGACTACGAGGTCGTCACCGCGCTGGTGCAGCTCGCCGCCGCGCCGTCCTCGCTCGCCAAGACCATCCGGCTCATGGCCGGGCACGAGCTGGTGACCGAGGGCTTCAAGCCGGGCCAGGTCGGCTCCTCCGCGATGCCGCACAAGATGAACACGCGGTCCTGCGAGCGCGTCAACGGCCTCATGGTCATCCTGCGCGGCTACGCCTCGATGACGGGCGAGCTGGCGGGCGACCAGTGGAACGAGGGCGACGTGTCCTGCTCGGTGGTGCGCCGGGTCGCGCTGCCGGACGCGTTCTTCGCGCTCGACGGTCTGCTGGAGACGTTCCTGACGGTCCTCGACGAGTTCGGCGCCTTCCCGGCGGTCGTGGCCCGTGAGCTGGACCGCTACCTGCCGTTCCTCGCCACGACCAAGGTCCTGATGGGCGCGGTGCGCGCGGGTGTCGGCCGTGAGGTCGCGCACGAGGCAATCAAGGAGAACGCCGTCGCCTCCGCGCTCGCCATGCGCGAGCAGGGTGCCGAGCGCAACGAGCTCCTCGACAAGCTGGCCGCCGACGAGCGCATCCCGCTCGACCGCGCCCAGCTGGACGCGCTGATGGCCGACAAGCTGTCCTTCACGGGCGCCGCCGCCGACCAGGTCGGTGTCGTCGTCGGCCGCATCGAGGAGATCGCGAAGCAGCACCCGGAGGCCGCGGGTTACGCCCCGGGAGCGATCCTCTGACCCGCTTCACCCAGGCCGAGCTGGAGGCCGCTCGCGACCGTCTGGTACCGGACGTCGTCGCGGACGGCCTCCGCGTGCTGTTCTGCGGCATCAATCCCGGTCTCATGACCGCCGCGACGGGCCATCACTTCGCCCGCCCCGGCAACCGCTTCTGGCCGGTGCTGCATCTGTCCGGATTCACGCCTCGCCTCCTGAAGCCGTCGGAACAGGGTGAGTTGCTGTCCCACGGGCTCGGCATCACGAACGTCGTGGCGCGAGCGACGGCTCGGGCCGATGAGCTGAGCGCGGAGGAGTACCGCGAGGGCGGGCGGCAACTGGCGCTGAAGGTCGGGCGGTTGCGGCCGCGCTGGCTGGCGGTGGTGGGGGTGACGGCCTACCGGGCGGCGTTCGACGACAAAAAGGCCCAGGTGGGTCCGCAGGAGCGGACGATCGGGGACACGCGCGTGTGGGTGCTGCCCAATCCCAGTGGGCTGAACGCCCATTGGACGGCAGCGACCATGGCCGAGGAGTTCGGGCGGTTGAGGGTGGCGGCGGAGGCCTGAGGGGTCACGGCGGGTCGGACTCCGTAACGGCGAGCCAGGGCTGCGGCACGCTCTCGCCGTCCCGGTCGGCGACCGCGATGGTGATCCGGCGACCGCTGACGGGCTCGATCCACGTACGCACATCGATCGCCAGGGCGGTGAGCGTCCCCCAGGGTTCGGGTATGGCCTCACCCCGCTCGATGCGCTGCTCCAGTGTCACGGTCCCCCAGCGCGACGCCTCTCCATGGCGCCGTGTCAGCCCTTCGACCAGAGCGACCTCGTAGGCGTAGCAGTCGCTGACGTCCGGCCAGTGCCCCGGACCTAACCACGCCGTGTGGTAGCGCTCGTGCTCCCCGGGAAAGTCCCGGGCGCACAACAGGTCGATCAGGGCGAGGTCCTTCGCGATGTCCATGTGATCCAGTAAACCCCGCCCCACTGACAACTGGCGTGCCGTCAGGCGTCCCTGCGCCGTATGCTCCACGCCCCCGCGAGGACCGCCGCCGCCGTCCACAGCGCGGTGACGCCCAGTCCGGACCACGGGCCCAGCGGGCCGTCGTACGACTGGTACAAGACCACTTGTCCCGCCCGGTCGGGCATGAAGTCGGTGAGGCCGCCGGGGACATCGCCGATCACGAACGAGACGACGAGGATGAACGGGATCAGCAGGGACAGCGCGCCCACCCCGCTGCGCAGCAGGGCCGCGAGACCGGCCGCGAACAAGGCCATGAGCGTGAGGTAGACACCGCAGCCCACGACGCCGCGCGCCTGCTCGCCGACGGTGAGGCCGCTCGCCGCGGCGCCGAGTCCCGCCTTGGCGACGAGGAGCGCGGCGAGGGCGGTGACGAGTCCCGCGGCCAGCGCGGGCACGGCGACGGCCGTCAGCTTGGCCGCGAACCAGCGCCCCCGCTGCGGGACCGCGGCGAGCGACAGTCGGAGGCCACCCCCGTGGAACTCCGACGACACCGCCATGGCGCCGAAGGTGATCGCGGCGATCTGCCCGGGCGCGACCCCGGACAGCGCGAAGAAGAGCGGGTCGAACTCCGGGTCGGACGTGTCCGAGACACCGGCGAGGGCGGAGAACGCCGTGGTGGCCGCGAACAGCGCGAGCAGGGCGCCGAGGAGCGAGGGGAGGGTGCGGATCTTCAGCCACTCGGCGTGGAGGGCGGGTGCGAAGTGGGGGGTGCGGGCGGAGTAGGGGGTGGGTGCGGAGTGGGGGGTGGGTGCGGACGACATGTCAGGCCTCCTGCGGCTGTGCGGTGAACTCGGCGGTGCCGGAGGTCAGGTCCAGATAGGCCTGCTCCAAGGTGCCCTCCTCGGCGGTCAGTTCGAGGAGGGGGACGCCCGCGGCGGAGGCGAGGCGTCCGATGTCGTCCACGCGTGCGTGGCGCACTCGCCAGTGCCCGTCCTCGTGTTCGGCCGCGTCGTGCCCATGCTCGGCGAGGACCGCCTTGAGGGCGGCGGGGTCCGCGGTGCGGATACGTACGCTCGGCTGCACGCGTGCGTGGATGAACTCCCGCATCGGTGTGTCCGCGAGGAGCCGGCCCCGGCCGAGGACCACGAGGTGGTCGGCGAAGGACGCGGTCTCGTTCATGAGGTGGCTGGAGACCAGGACCGTACGGCCCTCCCCCGCCAGGCGGCGCAGCAACTGGCGGATCCAGATGATGCCTTCGGGGTCGAGACCGTTCGAGGGCTCGTCCAGCATGACCACCTCGGGGTCTCCGAGGAGCGCGGCGGCGATGCCGAGTCGCTGGCGCATGCCGAGGGAGTACGTCTTCACCCGGCGGCCCGCCACCGTCGCCAGGCCGGTCTCCTCCAGCAGTGCGTCGACACGGCGGTCGGGGATGCGGTTGCTCGCCGCGAGCGTGCGCAGGTGGTTCCGGCCGGTGCGGGAACCGTGCGCCGCCTGTGCGTCGAGGAGGGCGCCCACGTGCCGCAGGGGTTCGTGGAGGGTGGCGTAGGCGCGGCCGCCGATCGTGGCGGTGCCGGAGGTCGGCCGGTCCAGGCCGAGCGCGAGCCGCATGGTGGTGGACTTTCCGGCGCCGTTGGGGCCGAGGAAGCCGGTGACGCGGCCGGGGAGGACGGTGAAGGTCAGATCGTCCACGGCTCGCCTGGTGCCGAACTCCTTGGTCAGGTTCTGGACTTCGATGCTGGTCATGGCAGCAGCCTGGCCGGTGCGACGGGGGCGGGTCCTCCCCCGTGGGTGGAGATCGTCTCCCCCGGGCGGGGGAGGTCCGTTGTCAGTGGCGGCTGGCACGATGACGGGATGGCCCGCTTGCTGCGCCCGTTCGGTAGGGCGGTGACGTACACACGACTGCTGCATCTGTACATCGCGATCGTGTGGCCTTCCATGTGGCTGTTCATCGAGGAGGCGTGGTGGACCTGGGTGGTGGCGGGCGCGGTGCTCGTGCCCGTCGGGCTGGTGCCCGCGATGCGGACCGTGGAGGGGCTCCAGGCAAGGCTGTTGCTGACCGGTCACCGGCACGACAGTGAGAGCGCCGAGATCGTCGTCGCGCCGTCCGCGTCCTGGAGCGACCGGGGGCGAGTGGTCCTGTGGCTGGAGGCACGGCTGCTGCTGGGCTGTGCGACCTCGATGTTCACCGCCCAACTCCTGCTGGCGTCGGTGGACCTGACGCTGTCCCCGTTCGGCGGCGACGCCGGCGACGGAGTGCTGTTCCTGCTCGACGGCCACCACTGGTGGCACGCCCTGCTGGTGCTCCCGGCGCTGGCTGTCCTGGCGGCCACCGTGGTCGGCTCGGGGCACCTGATCACCACGCTCGCCCGCCGCCTCCTCGGCCCCTCCCCCGCCGACCGCCTGGCCGCCATGGAGGAGCGCACGGAGCAGCTGCTGGAGCGCACCCGTATCGCGCGGGAACTGCACGACTCCATCGGCCATGCCCTCACCGTCGCCGTCGTCCAGGCGGGCGCGGCGCGGGCGGCGGCCGACCCGGCCTTCACGGACCGCGCCCTGGAGGCCATCGAGGAGACCGGCCGGGCGGCCCTGGAGGACCTGGAACGCGTGCTCGGCATCCTGCGCGAGTCGGAGCGCCCGGTCAGCAGCCGTCCGACACTGACCGACGCCGATCGGCTGCTGGAGTCCGCGCGGGTGTCGGGCGCCAAGGTCGACGTCGACATGACCGGCCCCCTCGACACCGTCCCCGGCCCGGTCTCCCGCGAGGGCTACCGCATCCTCCAGGAGTCGCTGACCAATGTGCTGCGGCACGCGGGGGCCGTCCCGGTCCGGGTCCGGGTCACGGTGGCCGAGGGCATGCTCCTCCTGGAGGTCCGCAATCCGCTCACCGCCGACATAGCCGGGCCCGGCAGAGGCAGCGGGCTGCGGGGCATACGCGAGCGCGCGGCCCTGCTGGGCGGGCGGGCGCACACCGGGCCGGATCAGGGTGCCTGGCAGGTGCACGCAGAACTGCCGTTGCGCTGATCTACGCTGGCCGGATGCCGGTCACCGTTCTCCTCGTCGACGACGAACCCCTCGTACGCGCGGGTCTGCGGGCCGTGCTGGAGGCGCAGCCCGACATCGAGGTCGTCGGGGAGGCGGCCGACGGGGCGGCGGTGATCCCGCTGGTGCGGCAGCTGCGGCCCGACGTGGTCGCCATGGACGTACGGATGCCGCTGCTGGACGGGATCGAGGCCACGCGCGCGGTGCTGCGGACGGTCGACGAGCCGCCGAAGATCCTCGTGGTGACGACGTTCGAGAACGACGAGTACGTCTACGAGGCGCTGCGGGCCGGGGCCGACGGCTTCCTGCTGAAGCGGGCCCGGCCGGCCGAGATCGTCCACGCGGTACGGCTGGTCGCCGAGGGCGAGTCGCTGCTGTTCCCGGCGTCGGTGCGGCAGCTCGCCGCCGAGTACGGCGAGGGTGGCGGGAATCGGGCTGCCCGCGCGGTGATGGAGCGGGCTCAGCTGACGGAGCGTGAGGCCGAGGTGCTGCGGCTGATGGCCCGTGGGCTGTCGAACGCGGAGATCGCCGCGCGGCTGGTGGTCGGGACGGAGACGGTGAAGTCGCACGTCAGCGCCGTACTCGGGAAACTGGGCGCGCGAGACCGCACCCAGGCGGTGATCGCGGCGTACGAGTCGGGGTTCGTGGCGCCGGGCTGACCGGGGACAGCAAGCGATCTCTGACGTCCCCGCACTCGCCGGGCTCCGCCCCGACGAGTACGATCCGGCCAACACGCGCACGAGCTGGGAGGACGGACGTTGGGGCGGCTGACCGGCGGGGATCCCTCGCTGCTGCGAAGGATCAATTCCGCGGTGGTGCTGCACGCGCTGCGCGCCACCGACTGCGCCACACTCACCGAGATCACCCGGGTGACCGGCCTGTCCCGGCCGACGGTCGAGGGCGTGGTCGAGGGGCTCATCGAGGCGGGGTACGTCGTCGAGAAGGCGGCCGACGAGAGCGTCGTACGACGGCAGGGGCGGCCCGCGCGGCGCTTCCGGTTCCGGGCCGAGGCGGGGCATCTGCTGGGCCTCGACATCGGGTCGCACCGGGTCGCGGCGCTCCTCTCCGACCTGGACGGCCGGGTTCTCGGTGCCGTCGCGAAGGACGTCGACGAGTCCGCGCCGGCCGACGAGCGCCTGGAGCGGCTGCGCACCGCGGTGGCCGAACTGCTGCGCCGGGCCGGTGTGTCCCGCGACTCGCTGCGGGCCGTGGGAGTCGCGTCGCCGGGGATCGTCGAGGCGGACGGCACGGTGCGGCTGTGCGCCGCGCTGCCCGAGTGGACGGGGCTGCGGCTGGGCGAGCGGCTGAGCCGCTCCTTCAAGTGCCCGGTACTGGTCGAGAACGACGCCAACGCCGCGGCGGTCGCCGAGCACTGGAAGGGCGCCGCCACCGAGTCCGACGACATCGTGTTCGTCCTGGCCGGGCTGAGTCCGGGCGCGGGCGCGCTGATCGGCGGGCGGCTGCACCGGGGGTACGGCGGGGCGGCCGGCGAGATCGGCGCGCTGCATCTGCTCGGGCGCGAGGTGACGCCCGAGACGCTGCTGTCCACCACGGACGAACCGCTGCATCCCCTGGACGAGCAGGCCGTCGCCGAGGTCTTCGCGCAGGCCCGTGAGGGCGATCAGCGGGCCCGCGCGGCGGTCGACCGGTTCATCCAGCGGCTCGTGCACGACGTGGCCGCGCTCTCCCTGGCCCTCGATCCCGAACTGGTCGTCATCGGCGGGTGGGCGACGGGGCTGGACGACGTACTGGAGCCGCTGCGGCGGGAGTTGGCGCGGTACTGTCTGCGGCCGCCGAGGGTGACGCTGTCGTTGCTCGGGGAGGCGGCTGTGGCCACGGGTGCGTTGCGGCTGGCGCTCGACCATGTGGAGGAGCAGTTGTTCGCGGTGGAGGGCACGGTGACGGCACGTCGCTGAGCTCTCCGCGAGACGCGGTGCGGGGAGATGGCGTCGTGTGTCTGCGGCGCCGCGGGGGCTGGTCGCGCAGTTCCCCGCGCCCCTTTCGGGGCGCTTCTGCCGACCGGGGTTCACATGTCCAGCGCCCCCTGATCTGCTCCGGGGGCGCTGGACCTGCTGTCTCGCGGCCGTCAGGACGCCTGGCGTTCCGGGTTCTCGTGGATCTCCACTCCGCCCGAGTCGCCGAAGGTCAGACGGCAGGTGTCGGCTCGGTAGGTGGCGACGGAGAGGGCCGCGGTGCGGCCGTCGGCGAAGAAGCGGGTGGTGACGACGAGGACGGGGGCGCCCGGGAGGCGGTCCAGTTGCCTGGCGTCGTCCGCGCGGGCCGAGCCGAGTTCGACGGCGCTGTCCTGGCCCTCCAGTTCGAGGCGCTGCAACTCGCGGAGTACGGCACGCGCGCGTGCCGTCCCGGAGGGGGCGTCTATGGCGGAGAGATCCGGCACCGACGACTGCGGGATGTAGAGGAGCTCCGCCGCTACGGGCTGGCCGTGTGTCATCCGGGAGCGGCGCACGGTGTGCACGGGCTGGTCCTGGCCGGTTTCCAGGGCACCGGCGACGGTCGTCGGCGGGACCTCCAGGCTGCTGTCGACGGGCTGCCAGGCGTCGGTGGCGGTGCCGGGCCAGATGTGCTGCTCGGTGCCGACGGAGACGCCCACGCGGGGCGGGGCGACGGTCGTGCCGACACCGCGGCGGCGTTGCAGGCGGCCTTCCAGTTCCAGCTGTTCCAGGGCCTGGCGGAGCGTGGCGCGAGCGACGCCGAACCGGGCGGCGAGGTCGCGTTCGTTGGGCAGGATCTCGCCCACCGAGAACTCGGAGTCCAGCGCCTCAGTGAGCACGGTCTTGAGATGCCAGTACTTCGGTTCCGGCACCGTTTCCAGCTGCGTGGTCCCCACCCTGTCCTCCGCAATCGCCGTGGCCCGGCGGCGTTTTAGCGCCCTTGTTTATTAAAGGTTGTTTCACTTCTCTGCGACCATAGGGCGGCCCCCACCCTTGGTCAAGACCAATCCTCGATCCCTTGCCCAACGCACAGGGCTGGTGCCGCAGAGCGTTCATGAGCCGTTCGCACAGGGGGATCTTCGTGACATGACGGCAAAGCCCCCGTCGCGAAACGGGGGCTTCGTCCGGATGTCGGCGGCTGCGGCGCCGAGGGGCTTATCCGGCGGCCAGCGACACGAGCTTGTCGGGGTTGCGCACGATGTAGACCGACTGGATCCGGCCGTCGGCGATGTCGACCTGGATGACCGAGTCGGGCTTGCCGCCCGTCAGGATCAGGATCGCCGGGCCGCCGTTGAGTTCCAGGAACCGGTAGGACATGTCCGCGACGCCCTTCTCGGCGACGCCGACCATGAAGCGGCCCACGTGGTCGGCCGTCTCCAGGACGCGGAGCGGCGCGCGGGACTTGCCGCCGCTGTCGCCGACGAGACGGACGTCGGGGGCCAGCATCGACATGAGCGCTTCGAGGTCGCCTCCCTCGGCGGCGGCGAGGAAACGTTCGGTCAGGTCCTTGCGCTGGGCGGGGTCGACCTCGTAGCGGGGTTTGCGTTCCTCGACGTGCTTGCGGGCGCGTCCGGCGAGCTGACGGACCGCCGGCTCGCCGCGGTCGAGCATGGCGGCGATGTCCGCGAACGGGTAGCCGAAGGCCTCCCTGAGCACGAACACCGCCCGCTCCAGGGGCGACAAGGACTCCAGCACGACCAGGACGGCGAGCGAGACGGAGTCGGCGAGCACGGCGCGCTCCGCGGTGTCCGGCACGGTGTCCCCGAAGTCGGTGACGTACGGCTCGGGGAGCCAGGGGCCGACGTACGCCTCATTGCGCGCCTTGACCTGGCGCAGGCGGTCGATGGCGAGGCGAGTCGTGATGCGCACCAGATAGCCGCGCGGTTCGCGCACCTCGCCGCGGTCCGCGCCGGACCAGCGCAGCCAGGCCTCCTGGACGACGTCCTCCGCGTCGGCCACCCGCCCGAGCATGCGGTAGGCGACGCCCAGCAGGACGGGGCGGTGCTCTTCGAATTCGTCGGTCAGCGTGTCGGTGGTCACGGATCCATCCCATCCGAGACATCCGGTGCTGTCCAGGCGGTTCGAGCACTTCCGGATCCAGGGGCTACCCGTCGGTAGTAATTGCTGACAAGCTGTCTACGCCGTCCGTCAGCACGTTCCAGACGAGGAGCACACCCCCATGGCCGCCACCGTCTCCTTCGAGGTGCCCTCTGCGCAGGGCCCGCGCACCGTGACCGTCGACTACGCGCGCGTGGGCAGCGGAGAGCCGCTGCTCCTGCTGCACGGCATCGGTCATCACCGGCAGGCCTGGGACCCGGTCGTGGACATCCTGGCGACCGAGCGCGAGGTGATCGCCGTGGACCTGCCCGGGTTCGGCACCTCCCCCGGTCTGCCGGACGGGCTCGCCTACGACCTCGCCACCACGACCGCCGTGTTCGGTGCCTTCTGCGAGGCGCTGAAGCTCGACCGTCCGCATGTAGCGGGCAACTCGCTCGGCGGCCTGCTCGCCCTGGAACTGGGCCGGGAGAACCTCGTACGGTCCGTCACCGCGCTGTCCCCCGCCGGGTTCTGGTCGGAGGCGGAGAAGCGTTACGCCTTCACGGTGCTCCTCGCGATGCGGGGCATAGCCCTGCGGATGCCGCTGCCGATGGTCGAGCGGCTGTCCCGGTCGGCGGCCGGCCGTACCGCGCTGACGAGCACCATCTACGCCCGCCCGGGCCGCCGTTCACCCGAGGCCGTCGTCGCCGAGACGCTCGCCCTGGTGAACGCGACAGGCTTCGCCGAGACCCTCCGCGCGGGCGGCTCCGTGCAGTTCGTCGACGACGTCCCCGGTGTCCCGGTCACCGTGGCCTGGGGCACCAAGGACCGGCTGCTGCTGCGCCGCCAGGGCGTCCGGGCCAAGCGGATCATCCCCAAGGCGCGTCTCGTGCGGCTGCCCGGCTGCGGTCACTGCCCGATGAGCGACGACCCGGCGCTCGTCGCGCGCGTGATCCTCGACGGCAGCCGCTGATCTGGTCCACGCGCCCGATCCGAGGGCGACTCCGGCGCCGACGAGGGCGCTTCCGACAGCCTGGGCGACGCCGTAGGAGCCGGTGCCGACGAGCGGGGCGGTGCAGGCGGCGGCGACCGGGATGAGGCCGGAGAAGAGCGTGGCGCGCTCCGCGCCGATCCGCTGCATGCCCATGTACCAGCAGACGAAGCCGACGACCGTGACGACCGCCGCCTGCCACAGCAGCGCGGCGGTCTCCGTGCGGTCGGGCTGCCGCAGCCACCCGGTGCCGTCCACGAGCAGTCCGGCCGCGAGGGACTCGATCGCGGCGATGCCGCACACCGTCGCCGACAGCAACCGCGGGCCCAGGGGACGCAGTACGGGCACGGCGAGCACCGCGAACCCGACCTCCCCGGCCAGCGCGCACCCGGAGAAGGCGAGCCCCGCCCCGTCCGTACGCCCCCAGCCCTGGACCACGAAGGCGCCGACGGCCACGAGCAACGCCCCGCGCAGGACCGCGCGTTGGGGTCGGCGACCGTCCAGGAGCGGGACGAGAACGGCCACCGCGAGCGGGGCACAGCCCACGAAGACACCCGGGACCGCGGGCTCCGCCGTACGTTCCGCGGCGATGACGGCCGAGTTGAAGCCGACCATGCCCACGGCCGCGAGCAGCCCGAGGCGGGCCCACTGGCCGGTTGTGAGGGCCCGCAGCCGGGCCGGCGTGCCGCGTCCGGCCAGCGGCAGGAGGAGCAGACAGGCCAGTCCGTAGCGGAGGAACTGGCCGCCCGCGTAGGGGTAGTCGCCGAGGACGCTGTTGGCGGTGAAGGACGCGCCCACGAGGACGCAGGCGAGCGCGGCGAGGAGGGTGCCGCGGGTCGAGGTGGCGTTCATGGGAGCGACGCTAGGAAGCGCGGCGGTCCGCATTAAGGTCCATTTCCATGACGTCATCGGAGACCAATCGGCGGGAACCGCCGACGGATCGGGCCGGTTCCGCCGCCTGGGAGCTGCTCCTTCCCGCCGTCTCCGCGCCCGCACGCACGCGTGGCCGTTCGTTGCAGGCGGCGCTGCGGGAGGCGGTGCGGTCCGGGCGGCTCGCGCCGGGGACCCGGTTGCCGTCGAGCCGGGATCTGGCCGGTGACCTCGGTGTGTCGCGCGGGCTGGTCACGGAGGCGTACGAGCAGTTGACGGCGGAGGGGTATCTGCGCAGCGGCCGGGGTGCGGGGACCTGGGTGGGGGGTGCGGTACGGGCCGCGCGGCCACGCGCGCGTGATCTCGCGCCGCGTACCCCCGGCTCCGGTGCCGACTTCGTGCCCGGCACGCCCGACCTGTCGCTGTTTCCACGCGCCGCCTGGGCCGCCGCGCAGCGCGGGGTGCTGGCGGAGTTGCCGCACCACGAACTCGGCTATCCCGATCCGCGCGGGCTGCCCCGGCTCCGAACCGCGCTGGCCGAACTGCTCGCGCGCCGCCGGGGTGTGGTCGCCGATCCGGAGCGGATCGTGGTGGTGTCCGGGGTGGCACAGGCGACGACCCTGCTCGGTTTCGCGCTCCACGCGCGCGGGCTGCGCGAGGTGGGGGTCGAGGATCCGGGCAGTCCGCAGCACGACGACCTGTACACCGCGGCCGGCGTCACCACGGTCCCCTTGCCGCTGGACGACGAGGGGCTCGCCGTCGGACCGCTGCGGGCGTCGGGCGTACGGGCCGTGGTGACGACGCCCGCCCACCAGTACCCGACGGGGATCGCGTACTCCGCGCACCGCCGCACCGAACTGCTCGACTGGGCCAGGTCGGTGGAGGGGTTCGTCCTGGAGGACGACTACGACGGCGACTTCCGCTACGACCGCGCCCCCGTCGGCGCGCTCCAGGGCCTCGATCCGGACCGGGTGGCCTACGCGGGCTCGGTCAGCAAGTCCCTCGCCCCGGGGCTGCGGCTGGGCTGGCTGCTGGTGCCGGAGCCGCTCGCCGACGAGGTGATCGAGCGCAAGCGGACCATGGACCTCGGCCATCCCACCCTCGACCAGGCGCTGTTCGCCCGGTTCGTCGAGCGCGGCGACTATGACCGTCAGCTGCGCCGCTGCCAGCGCGCCTACCGCGAGCGGCGGGACGCGCTCGTTGCCGCCCTGGCGGAGCACTTCCCCGGCGCGGCGGTGTCCGGGATCGCCGCGGGGCTGCACGTCATCGCCACGCTGCCGGAGCGGTACGGGCCCGAGGAGCGCTTCCTCGCGCGCGTGGCCGCGACCGGAGTGGCGGTGCGTCCGCTGTCGGACTGCACACACGCGCGTACCGATGACTCGGCTGAGGTGCGGCTGGTGCTGGGGTACGCCCATCTGTCGCCCGCGCGTATCCGCGAAGGGGTGCGGCGGATGGCCGAGGCGCGCTGAGGGGGCTGTGGCTCTCGTACACCGGTTCCCTTGCGCGTGGGGTCAGTTGTTCACTTGTGGTTTCCGTGCGCGCTGCGGCGCACGAGTAGTTGTGGCATCGCACACTGGCCGGATCCCGTCCCTGGAGGCGCATCCATGTCACATCGTCCGCTCCCCGACCGCCGCACCGTCCTGCGCGGCTCCCTGGTC
Source organism: Streptomyces sp. NPDC046909 (assembly GCF_040644695.1). Taxonomy (NCBI): domain Bacteria; kingdom Bacillati; phylum Actinomycetota; class Actinomycetes; order Kitasatosporales; family Streptomycetaceae; genus Streptomyces; species Streptomyces sp. NPDC046909. The sequence continues at coordinate 339,351 of NZ_JBEYXC010000009.1, forward strand.
GCGTCGGCGGCCCTGACCCTGCCCGCGGTGGCCGGCTCGGCACCGGCGTTCGCCCTGTCGGGGCGGCCCGAGGCGGGGTGGGGCGTGCAGACGGGCGACGTGACCTCCAACTCGGGGCTGGTGTGGGTGCGGTCCGACCGGCCGGCCCGGATGATCGTCGAGACGTCGGCGACCGAGTCCTTCCGCAACCCGCGCAGATGGCACGGCCCGCTGCTCGGCGCGGACACCGACTTCACCGGCACGACCCGGCTGCACGGCCTCCCTGCGGGCGAGCAGATCCACTACCGCGTCCTGCTCGCCGACCCGGACGACCCGCGCCGCACCGGTGAGCCGGTCGCCGGCACGTTCCGCACCGCGTCGGCCCGGCGGCGCGACGGGGTGCGCTTCCTGTGGTCGGGCGACCTGGCGGGCCAGGGCTGGGGCATCAACCCGGACTTCGGCGGCTACACGATCTACAACGCGATGGCCGCGCTCGACCCGGACTTCTTCCTGTGCAGCGGCGACAACATCTACGCCGACGGCCCCATCGCGGCGACCGCCACGCTGCCCGACGGCAGCACCTGGCGGAACATCACCACCGAGGAGAAGTCCAAGGTCGCCGAGACCCTGGCCGAGTTCCGCGGCAACTTCCGCTACAACCTGCTCGACGACAACCTCCGGCGGTTCAACGCCCAGGTGCCCTCGATCATCCAGTGGGACGACCACGAGGTGCGCAACAACTGGTACCCGGGCCAGACGATCCTGGACTCCGACACCCGTTACACCGAGAAGAGCGTCGACGTGCTGGCGGCGCGGGCCCGTCGGGCGTTCGGTGAGTACTTCCCGATCTCCACGCTGCGGGAAGGAGCGCGGGAGGGCCGGGTGCACCGGGTGCTGCGGCAGGGCCCGTTGCTGGACGTGTTCGTGCTGGACATGCGGACGTACCGCAACGCCAACTCGCCGGACGACCAGACCGTGGACCCGCAGGGCATCCTCGGCCGTGAGCAGCTGGAGTGGCTGAAGCGGGAGCTGTCGTGCTCGCGGGCGGTGTGGAAGGTGATCGCCTCCGACATGCCGCTCGGCCTGGTCGTGCCCGACGCGACCGAGGGCAAGGCGAACATCGAGGCGGTGGCGCAGGGCGACCCGGGCGCGCCGCTCGGGCGCGAGCTCCAGATCGCGGAGCTGCTGCGGTTCATCAAGCACCGGCGGATCACCGGCACCGTGTGGCTGACGGCCGACGTGCACCACACCTCGGCGCAGCACTACCAGCCGTCGCGGGCCGCCTTCACCGACTTCGAGCCGTTCTGGGAGTTCGTCTCGGGCCCGCTCAACGCCGGCGCGTTCCCCGCGAACGCGCTCGACAACACCTTCGGCCCGGAGCGGGTGTTCGTGAAGGCGCCGACCGCGGCCAACGTCTCCCCGGCCGGCGGCTACCAGTTCTTCGGCGAGGTCGACATCGACGGCGACAGCGGCGAGCTGACGGTCCGGCTGCGCGAGGCGGACGGCACCGTGCTGTTCACGCAGGTGCTGCAGCCGGGCCGAGTGGGCCAGTAACTCCCGTACGCTCGAAGGCGGGCCGCGTACCGGCGTCATCCCTCGGTACGCGGCCTGCGCGCTTCCTGCCCGACCGGCCCGCGAACTCCCCCCTCCCGCAGGCCGTTTTCGCAGGTCAGAGCCGATTGTCAGTGGTCGCCTCTACGGTTTTTCCATGACGCGATCTTTGCAGGCCGTGGCCTATCGCCGACCCTCCGTGCTGGAGTCCGCAGCGGACGAGCGGCACCTGGGCCTTGAGACCTCCCACGGTGCGACGCCCTCGGGTGCCGAGGACCATCCGCGGTTCTTCACGGGCTTCCTGACGTCCCCTCAGGCGGCCTCCGCGGGGCTGCTCGCGGTGGCCGACGTGGCGGCCGCCCGCTACTACCAGCGGCAGCTGCGGGCCTCGCTCGACCCGGTGGTGACGGGCAACGGCGACCGGCTGCGCTTCGAGTCCTTCTCCGGCTGCGGCGGGGTGTACGCCCGCCTGGACGTGCTGACGCCGGGCCTCGACGGCGGCGAGGTGGGGCACGGCACGACGAACGTGGACGTCAACAACCCACTGCGCGAGGCCCTCTCGCGGATCGGCTCCGACGACCCGCTCCATCTGCGCGTCGGCCCGGAGGAACTGGCGGTGACCACGCTGGACGGCCCGGTCGTGGAGAAGAAGGTGCCGCTCCCGGACCGCTGGCTGCGCGGCTTCGCGGAGGCCCAGGTGATCGCGGCGGGCTTCGACCTGCGGGCCGAACTGCCCGCCGCCGAGGCTGTGCGGTTCCTCAGGGCGCTCCCGCGCGGTGGCGGGCGCGGCGGGGCGCGCTGGGTCGTCCCGGCAGGCGGCGCGCTGCGGCCGACCACCCGTGCGGTACCGGGCGCGGTGTGCCTGCCGGGGCCGGACCGGCTGATCGCGCTCCAGCGTGTGCTGCGGTTCGCGACGGCCCTGCGGGTGTACGGCCCCGCGGTCGCCCCGGGTGCCGCCACGGCCGCCACCGCCAGTGCCTGGGAGGCCGTACTGCCGGGCATGCGGCTGACGTTGACGCTGTCGCCCGACGCCTCACGCGGCTTCTCCGGCGAGGGCGGGGTGCTCGACGCGCTCGCCGCCGACGAGGCGGCGGAGGACGCCGAGCTGATCTCGGTGCTCCTCGCCTGGGAGCCCCGCATCGACGTCGCCGACCTCGCCGCGGCCTCGGGCCTCACGGCCGAGCGGGTCCGGGCGGCCCTGATCCGCCTGGGCACCTCGGGGCGTGTCGGGTACGACACGGCGGAGGCCGCCTACTTCCACCGGGAGCTGCCGTACGACGCCGAGCGCGTGGAGCGGCACAACCCCCGGTTGCGTTCGGCCCGTGCGCTGGTCGCGGCCGGTGCGGTGGCCGGGCACGCCTCCGGTGGGACCGTGACGGCCGAGGACGGTCATGTGCATCGGGTGCGGGACGAGGCCGGGGTGCTGAGCTGCAGTTGTCTGTGGTGGGCGAGATATCGGGGCGGGCGCGGGCCGTGCAAGCACGCGCTGGCGGTACGGATGGTGCGGCGGGGTGCCGCGGTGGAGCAGGGCGTGGCGCGGGTCTACGGGGGTGTGCGATGAGTTCGCTGATCGAGGCGGTACGGGCCGGTCGGACGGCCGAGGTGGTGGGGCTGCTCGACGGGATGACGGATGCGGAACGCCGCGCGTCCTTCCCGGAGTTGAAGGAACTGCGCAAGGAGCTCAGGAAGGATCCGTGGACCGCGGAGGTCCGGCGCGCCCACCCCGCCCTGCATGTGGCCGGGGCGGCGTGCCAGACGGGTGCCGCGGCCGTGGCGACCTGGCTGGCGGCCGCCGACCTGCGCTGGTCGCCGGCGTCACCGACGGTGCTGATCGATGTGCTGGGCGACCGGGAGCCCGCGTGGCTGGCGGACGTGGCACACCGGTTGGCGCAGCGCCCGAGCGGCAGTGGGGTGCCCTATCCGCTGATGGCCGGCCTGGTACGCCTCGCGGGCTGCCCGGCACCGACGACCCAGGCCTATGTCGAGGGCTGGGTGCAGCACATCGGCGGTGGCTGGCAGCGCACGGACACGGTGCTCGGCCGGATGCGACAGGAACCGCACCTCCCGGAGCTGGTGGGCGCGCTGTTCGAGACGGACGGCATCGGCACCGGTCTGGCGTGGTCGAGCCACGAGGGAGTGGACGGCTGGACCGGTGCGATCACTCAACTCGCCGCCGAGGGGGTGCTGGAGCGCAAGGTGGTGGTCGACGCCTGTGTCGCCCGGCTCCTCAGGGGCGGGGCGACAGCCGACAACCGCGTGTTCCTGCACGTCCTCAAGGCGCTCGCTCTCACCCGTGACGAGGAGCGGGAGCGCGCGGCGGACTGGCTGGCCCTCGCCTCGGACGCCACGTCGACGGTTGCGGCACACGCGCAGTCGGTGCTCGCCGCCCTGGCCCTGGACGGCGAACTGCCCGTGCGCCGACTCGCCGAGCTGTCGGGCGCGGTGCTGTTCCGCACCGAGAAAAAGCTCGTACGGGCGCAGCTCGTCCTGCTGGGCAAGCTGATCGCGCGGGACGCCGCCACGGCCGACGAACTGCTGCCGGTCACCGCGCAGGCCTTCGCACACGAGGACTCGGATGTGCAGGAACGGGCGCTGAAGCTGGTCGAACGGCATGTCAGGAAGGCGGGTCCCGCGGTACGGGAGGAACTCGCCGCGGCGGCGGAGCAGTTGATCCCGGCGCTGCACGCCCGGGCGGTCGGATCACTGGGCGCGGCTCCGGCGGCACCGCGGTCCGTGGTGGACGAGGAGATGCTGCCGCCGGCGCCCGAGCCGGTCCGCGTCGCCCCCGCGCCGACGGACCCCGCCGAACTCGCCGAAGAAGTCGGGGCGTTGCTGGCGTCCGAGGGTGATGTCACCACGTTCGAGCGTGCGCTGGACGGGCTGGTCCGGCAGGCCCACGAGAACCAGGACGCGCTCCTGGAGGCGCTGGGACCGGTCATCACCCGCCGCTGGTGGGCCGACACGGGCCCGGACCACATCCAGCGCGGTGACGACTACTTCGGCACCCGCCACGAGATCGCCGACGCATCTGACGGACTCGACCTGATCTTGGCGACGCTGCACGGCACCGTGTTCACGAGCACACTCCGCGTCGGTCTGAACGGCCGGGCGGCGAGCCGGCACTGCGGACACAGCCCCCTGGCCAGGGCGTTCGGCGCCCGCCTGCGGGAGGTGGCCTACCGGATCCGCACGGAGCCGCTGCCGTTCCTGCTCTCCACCCCCACATGGAGCACGGGCCTGCTGGAGCCCGACGAGCTGGTGGCCCGTCTCGACGAGTACCGGCGTCTGGGCACGCGGGTCTCCGAGGCCGACTTCGCCCAAGCCCTGCTACGGGTGCGCCGCAGCGACGAGTCGACGGCCGCGTCGGCTGCCCGCGCCGCTGCCGCGCTCGGCACACCGGAGGGCGACCGCCTCGCCCGCTGGCTCACCTCCAGGCCCCCGGCCCTGCCGATGTACCGACGGCGGACGTCAGGCACGCGCATCCTGATCGAGACCGGTGAACTGCTGGGGCTTCAGGAGGACTTCGACCCCGAGTTCCGCCCCCTGGGCCGACCGGTGAGCGTGTTCGGTGACCGCTGGCACTGCTACCACTGGAGTGACTCCATACGGCAGCACTGGCTGGCGGTGCTGCCCGAGCGGCCCGAACTCGTCGCGGTCCGGATGCTGCCCGACCTCTCCAGTCTCGCCGTCCACGACTCGCGGGGTGCGGCCGCCGTGCTCCCGCTCCTCGCCGAGGCCGACGGCCCGGTCGGGGACGCCGTCCACCTCTGTCTGGCGTACGGACTCGGAGCCCGGCACGAGGAGGATCGCCTCGCCGCCGTGGACGCCCTGCTGGTGCTCGCCGCGCGCGGGCGGCTCGACTCGGCGCTGTTGGGTGCGGATCTCGGGCAGTTGGTGCGGCGCGGGGCCGTGAAGCCGCTGAGGCTCGCCGAGTCGGCGCGGACGGCGGCGGCAACGGGGGCGAACGCCACGGTCTGGGGGGTGCTGCGCCACGCCCTGCCCGTGCTGCTCGCCGATCTCGCGACCGGCGGGCCGGACGGGCAGGCCGCGAAGAGCCGGGGTCTCGGGGAGTTGCTGGCCGTGGCCGCGGAGTGCGCCGAGCGGTCCGGGGCCCGGGGCGAGCTGCCGCATCTGGGGCAGACCGCGGACCGGCGCGGCACGTCTCGGCTGGTCACACAGGCTCGTCGGCTGCGCACCGCGCTGGCGTTGGAGGTGGCGGCATGAGACCGCAACACAACCGTAAGAGAAGCGACAAAAGGTGCATATTCAGTCTTTACCGCTCGGTCACAAAGCGTTCGTGATCACGCAACACCGTTCCTTCACAGTGGGTGCATGAGTCGAGAAATGTCTGATGTGACGCGTGCGAGGCACGGTCGTCCGGTCCACCACTGGCGGCGGGATGTCATCGAACTCGCCGCGCTGTTCACGGCGGTCGCGGTGGCGGACGCCGTCGCCAATCTGGTCGGCCACGGCCCGGACGGTCCGGCGCTGCTGCTGATCTCGGCGGTCGTGCTGGTCGCCACGGCGGGGTTCCACACATGGTGGGCACGCCGCCACGGTCACGCACCGCCGACGAGCGATACCGACACGGATACCGATACCGGCACCCGGTCGCTCTCCTCGGAGCAGACCGGGGAGAGCACCCTGTGGCGGATGCGGACGACAGTGAAGGACGAACCAGGGTCACTGGCCGCGCTCTGCACCGCGCTCGCCGGTCACCGGGTCGACATCCTCAGCCTCCAGACGCACCCGCTGGCCGAGGGCACGGTGGACGAGTTCCTGCTGCGGGCGCCCCGCGGTCTCGAAGCGTCCGGGATCACCCGGGCCGTCGCGCTGGCCGGCGGCACCGGCACCTGGATCGAGCGGGCCGACGCCCATGACCTGGTCGACGCGCCGACCCGGGTGCTCGGTCTCGCGGCCCGTACCGCGCTCGACGCCGCGGAACTGCCGCTGGCGCTGCGCCAGTTGCTGGGCCGGTGCACGATCCGGCAGTCGCCGGCGGGACCCGGGTCCGAGGACGTGCCCGTGCAGGGGGCGTTCGAGGAGAGCGTGATGAGGCTGCGGGCACCGGAAGGCGGAGTGATCACCGTGGAGCGGCCGTATCTGCCGTTCACCCCGACCGAGTTCGCGCGGGCGCGGGCGCTGGTGGAACTGGACGCGGTGCTCGGGCCGCGGGTGCCGCGCAGCCAGGATGTGCTGACGCTGCCCGAGGGCAACGACATCACCGTGCGGCGGGCCGACGTCGACGATCTGGAGGACGCCAAGGCGATGCACGAGCGGTGCTCGCCCCGGACCCTGTCCTTGCGCTATCACGGGCCGGTGGGGGACGCGGACCGGTACCTGAACCACCTGCTCAGCCCTCGGTTCGGGCGGACGCTCGCCGTGCAGACCGCGTCGGGGCGGCTCGTCGGTCTCGGGCATCTGCTGTGGGACGGGGACGAGACGGAGGTGGCGCTGCTCGTCGAGGACGACTGGCAGCGGCGGGGTGTCGGTGCGGAGTTGCTGCGCAGGCTTGTGGGGATGGCTCTTGAGGCCGGGTGCGCGAGTGTGTACGCCGTGACGCAGGCGTCCAACACGGGGATGGTCGCGGCGATGCGGGGGTTGGGGCTCCCCCTCGACTATCAGATCGAGGAGGGGACCCTGGTGATCACCGCGCGGCTGGACCAGGCCGCTTCGCTGGGAGAGGGCGCGGTGAGCGTCACGAGCGCGGAAATGCCGTAGCGACCAGAGGATCGTCGGCGGGTGCGGGTGCGTTGTGGCTGGTCGCGCCCCGCGGCGGAGCCGCAAATCGATGCAGCCCCGCGCCCCTGGGCGGCGCCATCCCTAGGGCGTTGTCCAGGTCCGTCCAGAGATCCTCAACATCCTCCAGCCCCACCGACATCCGCAGCAAACCGTCGCTCACCCCCGCGCCCCGCCTGTCGCCCTCCTCCACGATCCGGTGGCTGATCGACGCCGGGTGCTGGATCAGGGTGTCCACGCTTCCCAGGCTCACCGCCGGGGTGATCAGGCGGACGCCCGCTATCACCTCGTGGGGGTCGCCGTGGACCTCGAAGGCGATCATCGCGCCGCCGATGCGGGGGTAGTGGACGCGAGCGACGCGGGGGTCGGCGGCGAGGCGGGCGGCCAGGTCGGCGGCGGTGGCGGAGGCGGCGTGGACGCGGACCGGGAGGGTGGAGAGGCCGCGCAGCAGCAGGTAGCCGGCCAGCGGGTGCAGGATGCCGCCGGTGGCGAAGCGGATCTGGCGGAGGCGGCCGGCGAACTCCTCGTCGCAGGCGACCACGCCGGCCATGACGTCGCCGTGTCCCCCGAGGTACTTGGTGGCGCTGTGCAGGATCAGCCGGGCGCCGTGTTCCGCCGGGCGCTGGAGGACGGGGGTGGCGAAGGTGTTGTCCGCGAGGAGCGGGACGGTGCCGCAGGCGTGGGCCAGGGCGCGCAGGTCCACCTCGGCGAGGGTGGGGTTGGCCGGGGTCTCGACCATGACCAGGCCCGTGTCGGGCCGCAGGGCGTCCGTGATGCCGGCCGGGTCGGTCCAGGTCACCTCGGTGCCGAGGAGGCCGGCGGTGAGGATGTGGTCGCTGCATCCGTACAGGGGGCGGACGGCGACCACATGGCGCAGGCCCGCTGAGGCCCGTACGAGAAGGACCGCGGTCAGGGCGGCCATGCCGCTGGCGAAGGCGACGGCGGATTCCGTGCCCTCCAGGCGGGCCAGGGCGGTCTCGAAGCGGGCGACGGTCGGGTTGCCGAGACGGCCGTAGATCGGGGGGCCGTCCGGGTCGGCGCCGGTGGTGGCGAAGGCGTCGATGCGGGCGGCCTCGGCGCGGCTGTCGTAGGAGGGGTAGGTGGTCGACAGGTCGATGGGCGGGGCGTGCAGTCCCTGCCGGGCGAGGTCGTCGCGGCCGGCGTGGACGGCCTCGGTGGCCAGGGCTCTGGTGGGCGCGGGCGTCGTCTCCATGCGGGACAGGGTGAACACCGGCCGGGTTGGAGGGAGGGAATGCCGTGCTACGTTCGGGCGATGGCCGAATCTGTCGTACTGGATCCGGTGGACCTTCATCTGCTGCGGCTGTTGCAGAACGACGCCCGGACCACCTATCGGGACCTCGCCGCGCAGGTCGGGGTCGCGCCGTCGACCTGTCTTGACCGGGTGACCCGGCTGCGCCGGGCGGGCGTGATTCTCGGGCATCAGCTGCGGCTGGACCCGGCGAAGCTCGGGCGGGGACTTGAAGCCCTGCTGTCCGTGCAGGTCAGGCCGCATCGGCGGGAGTTGGTGGGGCCGTTCGTGGAGCGGATCAGGGCGCTGCCGGAGTCGCGGACCGTGTTCCATCTGACCGGGCCCGACGACTATCTCGTCCATGTCGCGGTCGCGGACATGACGGATCTGCAGCGGCTGGTGCTGGACGAGTTCACCGCGCATCGGGAAGTGGCCCGGGTGGAGACCCGGTTGATCTTCCAGCAGTGGGACTGCGGACCGCTGCTGCCGCCTACGCCCTCGGCACAATCCACGTGACTGCGGCGGCCCCTCGTATGAGGATGGACCGCATGTCACAGACGAAGAGCCCGCTGCCCCGTGAGGTCGCCGACGCCTATGTCGACGGCCTCATCGCCCTCGATCCGATCACCGGTACCTACCTCGGCGTGAAGGAGAGTTCGAGCAGGCTGCCCGACACCTCACCGGCGGGCCAGGAGGCGCTCGCGGAGCTTTCGCGCAGGACTCTCGTCGCGCTCGACGAGGCCGAGCGGCAGCCCGGTGCGGACAGTGACATCGAGCGGCGCTGCGCCCGGCTGCTGCGCGAGCGGCTCACCGCCGAGCTCGCCGTGCACGAGGCCGACGAGGGGCTGCGCTCGGTCGGCAACATGGCGACGGCCGCGCACGGGGTGCGTGAGGTGTTCACCGTGACGCCGAACCAGACCGAGGAGGACTGGACGGCGATCGCCGAGCGGCTGCGCGCCGTACCGGCCGCGTACGCCGGGTACCGGGAGTCCCTCGCGCTCGGACTGGAGCGCAAGCTGTACGCGGCGCCGCGCCCGACCGCCACGTTCGTCGAGCAGCTCACCGAGTGGGCGGACACGGGTGAGGGGCGCGGCTGGTTCGAGGACTTCGCGGCGGAGGGTCCCGAGGCTCTGCGCGCCGAGCTGGACGAGGCCGCGCGCGCCGCGACCGCAGCCGTCGTCGAGCTGCGGGACTGGATGCGGGACGTGTACGCGCCGACGATCGAGGGCGCGTCGAACGTGGTGGGCCGGGAGCGCTACGCCCGCTGGTCGCGCTACTTCAACGGCACCGACCTCGACCTGGACGAGGCGTACGCGTACGGCTGGTCCGAGTACCACCGGCTGCTCGCCGAGATGAAGAAGGAGGCCGAGAAGATCCTCCCCGGCGCCGCCACGCCGTGGGTGGCGCTCGCGCACCTCGACGAGCACGGCACGCACATCGAGGGCGTCGACGAGGTCCGGGAGTGGCTCCAGGGTCTGATGACCCAGGCGATCGAGTCCCTGGACGGCACGCACTTCGAACTCGCCGAGCGGGTACGGAAGGTGGAGTCCTGCATCGCCCCGCCCGGCGGCGCCGCGGCCCCGTACTACACGCCCCCGTCGGAGGACTTCTCCCGCCCGGGCCGCACCTGGCTGCCGACGATGGGCCAGACCCGTTTCCCGGCGTACGACCTGGTCTCGACCTGGTACCACGAGGGCGTCCCCGGTCATCACCTCCAGCTCGCGCAGTGGGTGCACATCGCCGACAGCCTGTCCCGCTACCAGGCCACCGTCGGCATCGTCAGCGCCAACGCCGAGGGCTGGGCGCTGTACGCGGAGCGGCTGATGGACGAGCTCGGCTTCCTCACGGACGCGGAGCAGCGGATCGGCTATCTCGACGCGCAGATGATGCGCGCGGCGCGGGTCATCGTCGACATCGGCATGCACCTGGAGCTGGAGATCCCGGCGGACTCGCCGTTCCACCCGGGTGAGCGCTGGACGCCGGAGCTGGCGCAGGAGTTCTTCGGCGCGCACAGCAGCCGTCCGGCGGACTTCGTGGAGAGCGAGCTGACCCGCTATCTGACGATCCCGGGGCAGGCCATCGGCTACAAGCTGGGCGAACGCGCCTGGCTGCTGGGCCGGGAGAACGCGAAGAAGCGGCACGGCGACGCCTTCGACCTCAAGGCCTGGCACATGGCGGCCCTCTCGCAGGGTTCGCTGGGCCTGGACGACCTGGTGGACGAGCTCTCCGCGCTCTGACCGGCGCCCGCCCGCAGGGGGCTCCGGTTCAGCGCCGGAACCCGCCCTCCGAGTCGATCACCTGCCCGGTGACCCAGCCCGCCTCGTCCGTCGCCAGCCACGCGATGAGGCGGGCCGGGTCGTCCGGCATCCCCCAGCGCCCCGCCGGGAAGCGGGCCGCTACGGCGTCGTACACCTCGCCGGTCAGGTAATCCGTGTCCACGGGACCCGGGTTGACGGTGTTCACGGTCATCGACTGCTCAGCAAGCGTCGTCGACAGGGAGCGGGTGATGGAGGCGAGGGCGCCCTTCTGGAGGGCGTAGGCGATCTCGCCGGGCATGCCGCCCGCGATGTCCTGACCGGACGTCATCATCACGACCCGGCCGCCGGGAGTGCCCGACCGGTGCCGGGCGTAGGCCTGCACGAGCAGCAGCACCGAGCGGGTGTCGACCGCCCAGTGCGCGTCGAGCATCGCCGCGTCAATCTCGTCGAGGGTGCCGTCGCTTCCGCTGAGGGCGTGGTTGGCGACGAGGATGTCGAGGCGGCCGCCGAGCGCGGAGGCGGCGGTGTCGATGAGCCGCGCGGGCGCGGCCGGGTCGGACAGGTCGCCGGGCCCGGCGAGGACCCGCGCCTCGGGGTCACCGATCGCCGCGCTCGCGGAGGCCACCACCTCCTCGGGACGGTCGGCGCCCCAGGGCTGCGCGGCGTCGTGCGGCACATGGTGGTGCAGATAGACACTCGCCCCGTACGCGGCCAGCCGCCGGGCCACCGCGTGCCCGATCCCGCCGCGTCTGCTGGCGCCGGTGACCAGGGCGGTCCGCCCGCGCAGGGGCAGCGGGTCACGGCGGAGGTCTTCGGGGGCGGGGTGCGGAAGTCGGGGCATGGACGACCATGATGGTGACGGTGCCGATGCGGCGCACGTGATTAAACAACGCGCCCGACCGACAGTGCGCCCGACCGACAGTGCACCTGACCGACCGCGCCCCTGATCGACCGTGCGGCTATCCGTGTGCCAACGGCCGCAGCTGTACGAGCCCCAGCCACGTCTCCGGCCCCGGCCGCACATGCGCCGCGCGCACCGCGTACCGGCCGGGATCCAGCGCGATCCATACGTGATCGGTCCGCAGGGAGTCGTTGCCGGGCCACGCGGCGTCGAACAGCAGCACGGGTCCGGGCACGTTCCAGGCCACCTCCGGCCCCCACACCGCGGTGTCGAGCGCGGCCGGCACCTCGGCGAGCAGCTGCTCCTCGGACTCCCCCGCGGACCACCGTACGAAGATGCCGTGGTCCGGCAGATAGGTGGTGGAGGCGGGTTCGTCGCCGAGCACGAGTGCCGCGCTGTCCCCGACGGGCAGCAGCCCGACGTATCCGTCCACCTCGCAGGCCCGGTCGTAGTCCGAGGCCATCTCGTCGCCGTCGGCCCCGGCCCAGAACGGCAGCACGGTCTCCGGAACCGCGATCAGCGGCCCGCCGCCCGATTCCACCCACTCCGCCGCGCCCGGCTCCGCGTATCGCACCATGGCGCGGAATCTACCGCGTGCATGACAGCACGCGTCGGCGGATCCCAAAGACCGGAATGGCCGGTTCAGCAGCCGCAGTTCTCCGCCCCCACCGGCGCCGTCAGCGGGTCGGCGTCCCGGCGTTCCCTGCCCTCCCAGGTCTCGAACTCGAAGCCCTCGCGCACCCAGTACTCGAAGCCGCCCAGCATCTCCTTGACCTGGTAGCCGAGTTCGGCGAGGGCGAGCGCGGAGCGGGTGGCGCCGTTGCAGGCGGGGCCCCAGCAGTACGTCACGACCGGCACGTTCTTGTCGAGGAGCTGCTCGGCCTGCTCGGGGATGAGCGCCGTCGGCAGGTGGACCGCGCCCGGGATGTGGCCCTGGTCCCAGGCCTCGGTGGAACGGGAGTCGAGGACGACGAAGCCGGGGTCGCCGTCGGCGGCGAGGCCGGCGTGGACATCACTGACGTCGGCGTGGAAGACGAGGCTCGCCCGGAAGTAGGCCGCGGCCTCGGCCGGGGCCGCGGGGGCGACGCGCAGGACGGGGTTCACGGTGCGGAGGTCAGTAGTCGTCATGGCCAGAAATCTACGGCCGACGATCATCGACGTGAAGGGGCATTCCACGGAGTGGGGCTTGATCCGCCGGTGTTTCCCCTGCTATTCCTCGGACATGACCGCGTATTCCCCGGACGCCACCGACTGGCACATCCTCGAAGTCCTCCAGCGGGAGGGCCGGGCCAGTTTCGCCGAGCTCGCACGTGCCGTGTCGATGTCACCGAGCGCCGTCACCGAACGGGTGCGGCGGCTGGAGGAGGCGGGCGTCATCACGGGGTACGCGGCCGTCGTGGACCCCGAGCGACTGGGCCTGCCCATCCTGGCGTTCGTGCGGCTGCGGTACCCGAACGGCAACTACAAGCCGTTCCACGATCTCGTCGAGGTGACGCCGGAGATCCTGGAGGCGCACCACGTCACGGGCGACGACTGCTTCGTGATCAAGGTCGCCGCCCGCACGATGCGGCACCTGGAGGAGGTGTCGGGCAAGATCAGCGGCCTGGGGTCGGTGACCACGAGCGTCGTGTACTCCTCACCGCTCCCCCGCCGCCCACTGGGCCACTGAGCGACAAAGCAACCGAGCAACCGAGCAACCGCCCGATCCTCATCCACTCCCGCGCTGCCGCAGCGCCGACCCCGCCCGCCCCTTCACCACTTCCAGCTGGGCGTGGATCCGCCGCCGCAGGTCGGCGACATGGCTCACGATGCCGACGCTGCGGTCGCGTTCGCGCAGTGAGTCCAGGACGTCGAGGACCTCGTCGAGGCTCTGGTCGTCGAGGCTGCCGAACCCCTCGTCGATGAAGAGGGTGTCCAGGCGCACCCCGCCGGCCTCGTCGGTGACGACGTCGGCGAGCCCGAGGGCGAGGGCGAGCGAGGCGAAGAACGTCTCGCCGCCGGACAGCGTCGCCGTGTCCCGCTCCCGTCCCGTCCACGCGTCGACGACATGCAGCCCGAGCCCGCTGCGGCCGCGTCCGGCCCGGTCGTCGGAGTGCACGAGGGTGTAGCGCCCCGACGACATCCGCAGCAGCCGTACGGTCGCCGCCGCGGCGACCTGTTCGAGCCGGGCCGCCAGGACGTACGACTCCAGGCGCATCTTGCGCTCGTTGTCCGCCGAGGTACCCGCGGTGAGCGAGGCGAGGCGGGCCACCCGGTCGTACTCCTCGCGCAGCGGGGCGAGCCGTCGTACGGAGACGGCGGCGCGCGTGGACAGCCGGTCGAGGTCGGCGCAGCGCCGGGCGGCGGCGTCGCGCGCGGAGGCGGCGTCGCGGACCCGCTGGACCGCGAGGGCGGCGCCCCGTTCGGCGCCGGCGAGGTCGGCGGGCGGCTGCTCGGCGGCGGCCACGGTCTCCGGCTCGGCGAGCACGGCCCGTACGGCGGCCTCCTCCGACTGCCAGGCGTCGAGCCGCCGTTGGAGATCGCGGTGGGCGGCGTCGTCGAGGATCGCGGCGGCCGCGGCCTGCGGCGTCTCGAATCCGGCCCGGAACGCGGCGTCGGCGAGCCGGGCGTCGGCGTCCTTGAGCCGCTGGGCGGTGTCCTCGGCGGCACGGGCGGCATCGGCGGCGTCGGTGAGCAGCGCGGCCTGCCGCTCCAGCTGGGCGGCGCGGGCGGCCACACTGTCGGCTGGTCCACGCGCCTGCGCCAACTCCGCCTCCAGCAGGGCCCGTTCCTGATCGAGCCGCTCACGGTGCCCGACCCGGGACGCGGCCCGGACGGCGGCCTGCTGCCGGGCGGCGGTCCGCTGCTCGTGCTCGGCCTGCGCGCGGCGGAGTTCCTCGCGGGCGGGATGCAGATCGGAGGCGTCCCGGTGCGCCTGAGCGTACAGCCGCTCCAACTCCTGGACTTCCTCAGCGAGTTGACGCGTAGGCGTGTCTCCCGCCTCCGCCGTCGCGGCGGCCAGCGCTTCTCGTACGACGCCCAGGCGCCGCTCCTGCTCGGCGTGCCGTTCCTCCGCCTGCTGGTAGGCGGCCAGCGCCTGGTCCTCGGCGTCCCGGTCGATGTGCCCGGCGTCCTTGCGCGCGGGCGCGGGGTGGTCGGTGGCGCCGCAGACGGCACAGGGGTGGCCGTCGGTCAGCTGGGCGGCGAGTTCGGCGGCGATGCCGTTGAGGCGCTGCTCCTTGACGTCGAGCCAGTGCGCCTTGGCACCCAGCGCCTGCTCCTGCGCGAGCCGTACCTGCTCGGCGGCAGTGTCCGTGTCACCGGCCAACTGGTCCCGCATCCGGGCGGCGTTGAGGCGTTTCCGCGCGGGCTCCCGCTGGACGCCGAGCTGTTCGGCCCGGGTCGCGGCCTCCTGGGCGGTGTCGATCCGGGCCTGGAGTCCGGCACGGGTCGCCTCCCACCCGGCGAGCCAGAGGTCAGCCTCCTGGAGAACGTCCTCGTCGGCGCGCTCCTGGCGGTCCAACCCGGCCCGCTCCGCGACGAGTTCGGCCAGCCGCTGCTCGCCCCGCCGCGCCGACTCCAGGCCGCCCAGCTCCTCGGCGGCCCGGCGCGCGGCGGCCGCGAGCCCGGCCGCTCCGGCGTCCGCGAAGGCGTCCGGCAGCAGGGCACGCGCGTGCGCCTGCGCGGCGGCCGCCCTGCCGTGCTCGGCGTCGGCGGACTCCCGCAGGTCCAGCGCGGGCGCGACGGCCTCGGCCTTGCGGGCCCGTTCCATGCGCGCCCGCGCCTGCCGGTAGCCGTCGGAGCGCTCCTCCATGAGCGCGGCCCGGTCCCGCGCCTGGGTGAACCGCAGTTGCAGCCGGGCCAGTTCGCGTACGTCGGCCAGCACCCGCTCGGCACCGGCCTGCGCGGACTCGGCCGCGGTGAGGCGGCTGTGGCCGATCGTGAGCTGCTCACGGGCGGTGCTGCGGGCGACGGCGGCCGCGGCCATCACGGCGTCGGCGAGACCGGGCTCGCCCGGTGCGGCGTCCGGGAGTTCCATGGCGTCGCCGGCCGCCTGCTGCATCCGGTGGGCGTCGGCGAGGAGTTCGGTGTCGCCCTCGCGCACCCGCGCCTCGGTGACCCGGCGGCGGTCGGCGAGCCGCTTCTCGACCTCGGCGAAGCGGTGGGTGTCGAAGAGCCGGCCGAGCAGCCGCCCGCGCGCCTCGGCGTCGGCGCGCAGGAAGCGGGCGAAGTCGCCCTGCGGCAACAGGACGACCTGGCAGAACTGTTCGCGGCTCATGCCGAGCAGCTGGGTGATCTCCTCGCCGATCTCCTGGTGGGAGCGGCTGAGGTCCTTCCAGGTGCCGGCCTGGGCGTCGTACTCGCGCAGCCAGCTCTGGGCCTTGTCGAGGGTGCTGCCCGAGCCGCGCTTCTTGGGGCGCTCCCAGGGCGGCTGGCGGGTGATCTCCAACCGGCGTCCGGCGACGGTCAGTTCGAGCCGGACCTCGGTCCGCGTGGCCGCGGCGGCGTGGTCGCTGCGCAGGGTCATGCCCTGGCCGGACTGGCGGGCGCCCGGTACGGATCCGTAGAGGGCGTAGCAGACGGCGTCGAGGACGGAGGTCTTGCCCGCGCCAGTGGGTCCGTGCAGCAGGAACAGCCCGGCGGCGGACAGCTCGTCGAAGTCGACGGTCTGGGAGCCGCCGAAGGGCCCGAAGGCGGTGATGTCCAGTCGGTGCAGCCTCACCGCGCCACCTCCCGCGCCGCCTCGTCCGCCCGCACCGCGTCGAACGCGTCCCGCAGCACGCCCTGTTCGTCTGCGTCCGGCCCCGCCCCCCGCACATGGGTCACGAAGTCCTCGGCGATCTCCTGGTCGGTGCGGTCGGCGAGCCGCTGGGCGTAGGACACGTCGGGGTCGTCCGGCGCGCGTTCGGGGTCGAAGGCGAGGCTGAGGGTGTGCGGGAAGCGCTCGGTGAGGCGGGCCATGGGGTCGGCGGGGCGGACGGCGTCGGTGAGGGTCGCCTCGATCCACGCGTCCTCGTGCCGGGTGAGCTCCGGGTCGGCGAGCAGGTCCTCCAGCGTGCCCCGGATGCGGGCCAGGGCGCGCGGCACGGGGCAGTCGACGCGCTCGGCGGTCACCGCGCCCTCGGCGTCGAGGTCGATCAACCACATGCTCTTGCGGTGGTCGGCCTCGGAGAAGGAGTACGGCAGCGGCGAGCCGGAGTAGCGGACGCGCTCGGTGATGGTCTGGCAGCCGTGGAGGTGGCCGAGCGCGGCGTAGTCGACGCCGTCGAAGACTCCGGCGGGCACCGCGGCCACGCCGCCGACCGTGATGTCCCGCTCGCTGTCGCTGGCCTCGCCGCCGGTGACGAAGGCGTGCGCGAGGACGACGGACCGGGTGCCGGGCGCGCGGGTGGCGAGGTCGGCGCGGACGCGGTCCATGGCGGCGGCGAGCACGGCCTCGTGGCCGGCCTTCTCCACCCCGAACTCGTCCTTCACCAGGGCGGGTTCGAGGTAGGGAAGCCCGTAGAAGGCCACGTCGCCGTGGGAGTCCGGGAGCACCACCGGCGTCCCGCACGCCGCGGGTTCGGTCCGCAGATGGATGCCGGCGCGGTCGATGAGCCCGGCGCCCACGCCCAAGCGCCGGGCGGAGTCGTGGTTGCCGGAGATCATCACCGTCGGCACACCGAGGTCGGCGAGGCGGTGCAGGGCGTCGTCGAACAGCTCGACCGCGGCGAGCGGCGGCACCGCGCGGTCGTACACGTCCCCCGCCACGACCACGGCGTCCACAGCGCGCTCCCGCACGGTCGTCACGACGTGCCCGATGAACTCGGCCTGCGCGCCGAGCATGTTGACCCGGTGGAACGCCCGGCCGAGATGCCAGTCGGAAGTGTGCAGCAATCTCAAGAAACCGCTCCGACCTGCACGTGTCCCCTTACTCCGCTTACTCCGCCTTCAGCACCAACACCGACCTGCGCGGCTCGCGGTCAGCAGCCACCACGCTAACGCCTGTCGGCACCTGAACCATCACAGACCTCGACTTGTCACCCACCCATCGAACTCACCCACCGCAGGGAATGTCCGAGTCGCGGCGATTCGCCACCCTTGCCCGCACAGCGGACCCACAGCCGCCCGGGGCATCATCCAGGGATGACCGGCACCCTCGCGAAGAACGAGAAGCGGCGCACGCCGCGGCTGAGGAGGGCCGGGAAGGGGCGCACGCTGCGGGCGCGCCTGGTGCTGTTCTTCTCCGTGACGCTGGTCGTCGTGTGCGCGGCGATGGCGCTCACCACGGTGTACGTCCAACGGGTCTATCTGCTGGGCGACTTGGACCAGCGGGTCACCGACGCCGCCGAGCGCAGCCAGGGCGGGTTGCAGCGCCGGACCGGGGACGCGAGCGATCTCGGTTTCCTCAGCGAGCGCGGACAGCCCGCCGGAACCCTCGCCGCGCGCTTCGACGACGACGGTGAGGTGCTGGCCGCCGAGGTGGTGAGCCAGAACGGGCGGCAGACCGTACTGAGCGCCGCCCAGCGCGCCGCCCTCGACGGGATCAGCGCGGACGGATCGCTGCACACCCGCACGATCCCCGGCCTGGGCACCTACCGGCTGACCGCGATCGGCGGCGACGGGATCCCCGTACTGGCCGGGCTGCCCATGGGCAACGTCCAGCGCATGATGAACGGGCTCGTCGTGGCCGAGGTCGTGATCGCCGGGGTGGGGCTCACCGCTGCGGCCTGCGTCTCCGCCATCGTCGTACGGCGTCGGCTGCGCCCGCTCGGGCGGGTCGCCGCCACCGCCGCCGATGTCTCGCGCACGCCGTTGAACCGGGGCGAGGTCACCGGGCTCACCCGTGTCCCGCCTGCCGACACCGATCCGGGCACCGAGGTGGGGCAGGTCGGTATCGCGCTCAATCACCTCATCGACCACGTCGAGTCCTCGCTCGGGGAACGTCAGCAGACCGAGGACCGGATGCGTCGCTTCCTCGCCGACGCCAGCCATGAACTGCGCACCCCGCTCGCCTCGATCGCCGGATACGCCGAGCTCATGGACCGCGGGTCCCGCACGATCGCACCGGAGCTGGCCTGGCGCCGGGTCTCCGCCCAGTCGGCGCGGATGACCGGGCTTGTGGAGGATCTGCTGCTGCTCGCCCGGCTCGACGAGGGGCGGCCGCTGGAGTCGGCCGAGGTGAATGTGGCGACCCTGGTCGCGGAGGCCGTGTGGGACGCGCAGGCCTCGGGCGGCGACCACGACTGGCGGCTCGCGCTCCGGCTCGGCGTGCCCTCCTCGGTCGTCGGCGACGCGTCCCGGCTCCACCAGGTGGTGGCGAACCTGCTCGCCAACGCCCGCGCGCACACGCCGAAGGGCACGAAGATCTCCGTGATCGTGGAGACCACGGACGCCCACTGCGTCATCCGGGTCCGCGACGACGGCCCCGGCATCCCGCCCGACCTCCTGACCTCAGTCTTCGAACGCTTCACCCGCGCCGACGCGTCCCGCTCCCGCGCGGTCGGCGGAACGGGCGGCGGCGCGGGCCTGGGCCTCGCCATCGCCGCGGCGATCACCGAGGCGCACGGGGGCCGTATCGACGTGGAGAGCCGCCCGGGGTGCACGGAGTTCTCGGTCACGCTGCCGACCAGCGGGGGCGGAACCCCCACGGAGGCACTACGAAAACGCGGTCACGCGTCGCCGTAGGCCTCTCCCCCCAGCTCGAACCCCGCCGACCCGGCGGTCACGTCCGCGAGCCAGGCCTCGAACGCCGGTACGTCGGTGTCCGGGAGGCCGATCTCGATCGTGACGGCCTCGCCGTAGCGGACATCGCGCACCTCGCGGCCGGTCGAGCGGAGGTCGTTCTCCACCTTGCCCGCGCGCTGGTGGTCGACGGTCACCGTGGCGAGCCGGAACCGGCGGCGGGTGAGGGTGCCGAGGGCGTCCAGAGCTTCGCCGACCGCTCCGCCGTAGGCGCGGATGAGACCGCCGGCGCCGAGTTTGACCCCGCCGTAGTAGCGGGTGACGACGGCGACGACGTACCGCATGTCGCGGCGCAGCAGCATCTGGAGCATGGGGACGCCCGCGGTGCCGCCCGGTTCGCCGTCGTCGCTCGCCTTCTGGATCGCGGCGTCGGCGCCGATGACGTACGCGAAGCAGTTGTGGGTGGCGTCGGCGTGCTCCTTGCGGATGCCGGCGATGAAGTCCTGGGCCTCCTGTTCGGTGGCCGCGGGTGCCAGCGCGCAGAGGAAACGGGAGCGGTTGACCTCGGTCTCGTGCACGCCGGCGTGGGCGACGGTGCGGTACTCGTCCTGCATCCGGCCAGCCTAGGCGGTCACTGCTTCTTCCCCCGCGGCACGATGACGGCCGTGAGCAGCGCCGTCCCCGAAGTCAGTGCCTCCCACGCCGTGCCGCGCCAGGCCAGTACGGCGATGGCCGAGGTCGGGAACTTCCCGCGGACCTGCTCAAGGGTGTCGTCGAGACCGTCACCGGCCAGGTCGAGGACGAGTTCCTCCAGGCCCGGGTTGTGGCCGACCAGCAGCAGCGTCTCGACCTCGGCGGGCACCTCGTGCAGGATCTCCAGCAGTTCGGGGACGTCGGCGCCGTACAGGTGGCCCTCGTAGTGGACGGGCGGCGGGGTGCCCCACTCGGCGGAGGCGAGGTCCCAGGTCTGGCGGGCGCGGAGGGCGGTGGAGCACAGCGCGAGGTCGGGCAGGCAGTCGGCCTCGGCGAGCGCACGGCCCGCCGCGGGCGCGTCGCGGCGGCCGCGCGGGGCGAGCGGGCGCCTGTGGTCGGGTACGCCCTCCGGCCAGGCGGACTTGGCGTGCCGCAGCACGACCAGGCGGCGCAGCGGGCCCGCCCCGGCGCGCGCGATCACGCGAACGCTCCGAGGTCGCGGGCCAGCTCCAGGCCGAGGAGCCGGTCCGCGTAGGCGTACGTCTCGAAGCGGGCGCCCGCCGGCAGGTCGGAGGTCTCGACCCGGCGCAGGACCCGCAGGACGCCGGGGACGTCCAGGTCGTCCTCCCAGGCGGCCCGCAGCTCTCCGCGCACCTCCTCGGGGACCGGCCGGGACGGCTCGCGCGCCCATACGGCGACGGCGCGGCGCCAGCGTACGAGGGTGTCGTGGGCGTCGTTCAGGGCGGCCTCGTCGAGGTGCACGGGGAGGCCGCGGCGGCGAGACGTCAGCGCCAGCCGGAGCACGGCGGGGTCGGCGCCCTCCGCGCTGCCCGTGACCGGCTCGACCGCCACGCAGGGCCCTGCCGTCATCGCCCCTCCCTCCCGCACGACATGGATGACCTGTGCCTCTCCCATCCCCGTCCCGACGTCCCGGCTGTCCTCGAAGGGCCGGATGCCGAGGGCGGCGGCGCCCGCGCGCAGCTCCGAGTGGTCGCGTTCCGCCGTCAGCACCGACCAGACCGGGGTGCCGCCGAGTTCCAGGGCGCGGACGAGGACGTCGGTGACGAGCAGGACCCGCAGGGCGGTGGCGTCGTACCCCGCCACCTGCGCCTCGACACGGGTCAGGCCCCGGCGGGCGGGGGTGGCGTCGACGGGTTCGCCGGTTCGGGAGTCGATGATGCGCAGCACGAGGTGAGCGTAAGGCGGGCCGGGGTCCGGCGCAGTCAGGTGGTGGCGATTCCGGTCACGGGGGCGTGGTTCCGTGCGGCACTTGTACCGGATTCCGGAGCAACGTCCCCCGGAAGCGCACATGCGGCCGCCCGTCCGCCCCCTCCCTGCTGACGGCCGCCCGTACGCCGTACACCTCGGCGATGAGCTCCTCCGTCAGGACGTCCCCGGGGGTTCCGCGGGCGTGGACGCGGCCGGTGTGCAGGACGACGACCTGGTCGCAGTACATCGCGGCGAGGTTGAGGTCGTGCAGGGCGACGACGGTGGTGACGGGGAGGCCGGCGACGAGGTCCAGCAGGTCCAACTGGTGATGGATGTCGAGGTGGTTGGTGGGTTCGTCGAGGAGGAGTTCGCGGGGCTCCTGGGCGAGGGCGCGGGCGATCTGCACGCGTTGGCGCTCGCCTCCGGAGAGGGTGTGCCAGGGCTGGTGGACGCGGTCGGTGAGGCCGGTGCGTTCCAGGGCGGCGCGTACGGCCTTCTCGTCCCCGCCGGTCGCGGGCGTCCAGGCGCGGCGGTGCGGGACACGGCCCAGCCGTACGACGTCCAGGACCGTCAACTCGACCTGGGTGTCGGCCTGTTGCTCGACCACTGCGAGCCGCCGGGCGACCTCGCGCCGGGGCAGGCCGGACAGGGGCGCGCCGTCGAGTGTGACGACGCCCGCCGTCGGCGGGAGCAGCCCGGCGAGCAGCCGCAGCAGAGTCGACTTCCCGGAGCCGTTGGGTCCCAACAGGCCCACGACGGAGCCGGGTTCGGGGGCGAGGGAGACCCCGTCGAGGATGAGGTGCCCGTCGGTCGTACGGCCGACGCGGTCGGCGCGCAGGCTCATCGGACCCTCCTCGTCCGGTACAGCACCGCCACGAACGCCGGCACCCCGATCAGCGAGGTCACCACGCCCACCGGCACCTCCTGCGGGTCGAGGGCCGTGCGGGCCAGCGTGTCCACCCACACCAGGAACACCGCCCCGGCCAGCGCGGACAGCGGCAGCAGCCGGGCATGCCCCGGACCGGCCAGGGCGCGGACGGCGTGCGGCAGGACCAGGCCGACGAAGCCGATCGCACCGGCGGAGCTGACCAGTACGGCGGTGAGCAGTGCCGTGACACAGAGGAGGACCAGCCGGGTGCGCGCGACGGACACCCCGAGGGCGGCCGCCGCGTCCTGCCCGAAGGCGAAGGCGTCGAGGGTACGGGCGTACGACAGGCACACGACCAGCGCGACGGCGAGGACGGCCGCGCACACCCATACATCCGTCCAGCCCGCCCCGCTCAGGGAGCCGAGGAGCCAGAAGAGGACGCCGCGGGTGGTCTCGGCGTCGGCGGCGGTGAGCACGACGAAGGAGGTCAGCGCGGAGAAGAGCTGCATGGCGGCGACGCCCGCGAGGACGACCCGGTCGGTGCTGCCGCCGAGGGTGTGGCTGAGGAGCAGCACCAGCGCGAAGGAGACCAGGGCGCCCACGAAGGCTCCGGCCGGCACGGACACCGCACCCGCCCCGACACCGAGGACGACGACCGCGACGGCGCCGGTCGAGGCGCCCGAGGACACGCCGAGGACGAACGGGTCGGCGAGCGGGTTGCGCAGCAGCGACTGCATCACCGCACCGCACACGGCGAGTCCGGCGCCGCACACCGCCGCGAGGAGGGTGCGCGGCAGCCGGAGCTGCCACACGATGCCGTCCCTGATCGGCGTCAACTCGGAGGTGCCGACGCCGAGATGGGCGACGACGGTGGACCACACGTCCTCGACCCCGATGTCGGCGGGGCCGATGGTGATGGCCAAGGCGAGGGACGCGACCAGCAGGAGGACCCCGGTCGCGCCCAGCACCACCGGCCTGGTGGTCACTTCGCGAGCCCGAACGCGCGGATCCCCGCCGCGACTTGTTCGACTCCCTCGACCGTGCGGATGGTCGGGTTCATGGCCTGCCCGCTGAGCAGCACGTACCGCTTGTGCCTGACGGCGTCCATGTTCCTGGTGACCGGGTCGGACTCCAGGAAGGCGATCTTCTTGGCGGCGGACTCGGCGGTCTGGGACTTGCGGGTCAGGTCGCCGATGACGAGGACGTCGGGGTCGCGGTCGGCGACGGTCTCCCAGTTGATCTGCGGCCACTCCTCGTGCGTGTCGTCGAAGACGTTCTGCGCGCCGAGGGCCCGGGTGATGATGCCGGGCGCTCCGCAACAGCCCGCCATGTAGGGCGAGTCGGAGTTGGCGAACCAGTACAGGAGGGTGACGTCGGAGGCGTCGAGACCCGAAGTGGCCTTCGCCATGCGCCGTTTGAGCGAGGCGACCAGCTTCTCGCCCCGCTCCTCCACCCCGAACACCTCGGCCAGGTCCCGGACTTCGCCGTAGACGGCGTCGATACCGAGCGCCTCGCTCCGCGACCCGTCGCCGTCCCCGGAGTTGTCCTTGCCGGCACAGTCGGACGGAGAGACATATGTAGGCACACCGAGCTTCTCGAACTGCTCCCGGGTGGCCACACCACCCTTGCCCAGGGTGGAGACGAACGAGGCGGCGACGAAGTCGGGTTCGGCCTCCAGGACCCGCTCGTAGGAGGGGGCGTTGTCGGCGATCCGCGGTACCTTCGCGTTCGCCTTCTCCAGCCCCTTCATCACGGGGTCGGTCCAGGTCGCCGTACCCGCCATGCGGTCGGCGAGGCCGAGGGAGAGCATGATCTCGGTGGTGCCCTGGTTGAGCGAGACGGCCCGCTTCGGTGGGGAGTCGACGCGGACGGTGCGGCCGCAGTTGTCCAGGGTGACGGCGGCCTTGGCATCGGTCGGGGCGGTGTCGGAGCAGGCGGTCAGCAGCAGGGTTCCCGCCATGAGCAGGGCGGCGGAACGCGCGTGGGGCACGGGAGTCGGTCCTCAGTCGTCGAGGGCTCGAACGCGGAGCCCGGTCGTACGGTGCTCCCCCGCCGCGGGTCGGCCGCGGGGGCCGCCAGCAGGTCTTCGGACTCGGGTTCCACCGGATCGGAGCGCCTTCCCGGACGCCGTACGGCGATCCAGTGGCCGATGCCCCGCCCGTCACCCTCACCGCTGCGCGTCAGCTCCGGATTCCCACCGGATTCCCTGACCCACGTCCATGGGTTCGACTGGCCCCGGCAAGCTATCACGACGGCACGCGCCCACCTCGAACAGCCCGTCAGGGGATTCCAGCCGACCTCCCACTGAGGTCGTCGAGCGACGTGGCCTGGATGTCGAGGTGCCGACACCGGGAATCCCAGCCCCTCGCCCGCTGTTGCCGAGCACGACACCCTTTGCACGGACCCGAGGAGGCCGAGCGTGTACGGCGACCCAGCGACGATCCGCAAGATCCTCACCGAGAGCGGCGACACCTGGGCGATCGTGGGCCTGTCGTCGAACCAGCGGCGCGCGGCGTACGGCGTCGCGGACGTCCTGCGGCGGTATGGCAAGCGCATCGTGCCCGTGCACCCGAAGGCGGAGACGGTGCACGGCGAGCAGGGCTACGCCTCCCTCGCGGACATCCCCTTCGACGTGGACGTCGTGGACGTCTTCGTCAACAGCGACCTGGCCGGTCCGGTCGCCGACGAGGCGGTCGCCAAGGGCGCGAAGGCGGTCTGGTTCCAGCTGGGCGTCATCGACGAGGCGGCGTACGACCGCACCCGCGCGGCCGGTCTCGACATGGTCATGGACTTCTGCCCCGCGATCGAGATCCCCCGGCTCGGCTGAACCTCCGGCTCGGTTGCCCTCCGGCTCTGCTGACCGCCCGCACAGGAACCTCGCCTAACCTCGCGGAATGCACGACTCCCCCTCCCCCTGCTGCATGCCGTCGGGCGGCGGCCAGGCCCCCGAGCGGCACCGGATCCTCCCTCCGCCGACGCCCCGCCGGGCGGCGGACGACGGCATGGTGGCGCTGCCCGGCGGCGAGTTCCTGATGGGCGCGGAGGACACGGAGGGCTTTCCGGCCGACGGGGAGGGGCCGGTGCGGACAGTGCGGGTCGAGCCGTTCCGGATCGACGCGTGCGCGGTGACCAATGAACGGTTCGCGGAGTTCGTCGCCGACACGGGGTACGTCACCGACGCCGAGCGCCTGGGATGGTCGTACGTCTTCGCGGGCTTCCTCCCCGCCGCGCTGCGCCGGGGCGCCCCGCGGCCGGAACACACGCCGTGGTGGTGCGGGGTCGCGGGGGCGGTCTGGAACCGGCCGGAGGGGCCCGGCAGCACGGTAGAGGAGCGGGCCGACCATCCGGTCGTCCATGTGTCGTGGCACGACGCGGCGGCGTACGCGGCCTGGGCGGGCAAGCGGCTGCCCTCGGAGGCCGAGTGGGAGTACGCGGCGCGGGGCGGTCTTGAGCAGCGGCGCTATCCCTGGGGCGACGAACTCGACCCCGGCGGGGAGTACCGCTGCAACATCTGGCGGGGCACGTTCCCGACCAAGAACACGGCCGCGGACGGTTATCGGGGTACGGCTCCGGTGGACGCCTTCGAGCCGAACGACTTCGGGCTCCACAACGTGTCCGGCAACGTGTGGGAGTGGTGCGCCGACTGGTGGAGCGGCGAGCGCGCCGCCCGGGTCATCCGCGGCGGCTCGTACATGTGCCACAAGTCCTACTGCAACCGGTACCGGGTGGCCGCCCGCAGCGCCAACACCCCGGACAGCTCCAGCGGCCACACGGGTTTCCGGTGCGTGCGGGGCGCGGACATAATGCACGGGTGACTTTCGCCTCCCCCCACTCCAACTCCGGTGCGCCGCAACGGAGTCCGGTCGTCGTCATCGGCGCCGGTCCCGCCGGGCTCACCATCGGGAACATCCTGCGGGCCGCCGACGTGGACTGCGTGGTCCTGGAGAGCGAGACCCGCGCGTTCATCGAACAGCGGCCCCGGGCCGGGGTGTTGGAGGAGTGGGCGGTACGCGGTCTGGAGCGCCGGGGTCTCGCGGTGAACCTGCTGGAGCGGGCGCAGCGGCACACCGAGTGCGAGTTCCGGTTCGGCGGGCAGCGCTACCGCCTCGAGTACGGCGAGCTGACGGGCCATCACCACTGGATCTACCCGCAGCAGTTGCTCGTGACGGACCTGGTACGCGAGTACGCGGACGTACGCGGCGGCGACATCCGCTTCGGCGTCCGGGACGTACAGCTCCACGACCTCGACTCGGACCAGCCGTCGGTGTCGTACACGGACCCGGACACATCCGAACGCGTCCTGATCCACTGCGACTTCGTGGCGGGCTGCGACGGCGCCCGCGGTGCGACCCGCGCCGTTCTGACGCCGGACCGCGCCCGT
Organism: Streptomyces sp. NPDC046909; assembly: GCF_040644695.1. NCBI lineage: Bacteria > Bacillati > Actinomycetota > Actinomycetes > Kitasatosporales > Streptomycetaceae > Streptomyces > Streptomyces sp. NPDC046909. Next base: position 365,823 of record NZ_JBEYXC010000009.1, read on the forward strand.
GTCTCCCGCTACGACTACGGCATCGGCTGGCTGGCCCTCCTCGCCGAGGCGCCGCCGTCCAACGACTGCGTGGTCTTCGGCATGCACCCGAACGGTTTCGCCGGGCACATGGCCCGCAGCCCCGAGGTGACCCGCTACTACCTGGAGTGCCCGCCGGGCGACGACCCGGACAACTGGCCACAGGACCGCGTCTGGTCGGAGCTCCAGCTCCGCCTCGGCGCGTCGGGCGCCCCGCCCCTCACCGAGGGCCGCCTGATCGAGAAGCGCGTCCTCGACATGCACAGCTACGTCGTCGAGCCGATGGTCATCGGCCGCCTCTTCCTCGCCGGCGACGCGGCCCACCTCACCGCCCCCATCGCGGCCAAGGGCATGAACCTCGCCCTGCACGACGCGTACCTCCTGGGCGACGCCCTGATCGCCCACCTCACCAAGGGCGACAGCACCGGCCTGACCGGGTACTCGGCGGCCTGCCTGGGCCGTGTCTGGGACTACCAGGAGTTCTCCCAGTGGCTCTCCGACATCTACCACGGCACCTCCTCCGGCGACCCCTACCGCGCGGGCACCACCCTGGCCCGCCTCCGCCGCCTCTTCGCCTCTCCGTCGGCGGCGTCGACGTTCGCGGAGCAGTACCTGGGCTCCGGGTACTGAGCTCAGTCGTGCACCGGCCGGTCGCTGAGCCGGTGGTCCGCCACGCTCAACGCCTCGTCCACGAGCCGCCGCAGATGCCCGTCGCCGAGTGAGTAGATCACCCGGCGGCCCTCCTTGCGCGTGTTCACCAGCCCCGCCAGCCGCAGCCGCGCCAGATGCTGACTGACGGCGGGCCGGGCCGCCCCGCACGCCTCCGTGAGGGTCGTGACATCTGCCTCCCCGCCCGTCAGCGCGTGCAGCAGCGTGAGGCGGGTGCGGTCGCCGAGCAGGGCGAGGAGCTCCGCGGCGAGGGCCAACTGTTCATCGCCGGGAGTAAGCGGGTGCGCATGATGCGCAGGTGACAGGTGCATGCGTGCGCTCATACGCACATAATGGCACCATGGGCGGGGAACGTCCACGACACACACCGAAAGGGGAACCACGTGAGCGACCACCATCACCACGACCACGGGCACCACCATCACACCCCCTCCGGTCTCCGCCACAGCCTCCGCCACCGTCTGACCCACCTCCTCACCCCCCACTCCCACGAGACCGCCGACAAGCTCGACCCCGCCCTGGAGTCCTCGGCCCGTGGCATGCGCGCCCTGTGGGTGTCGCTCGCGGTGCTCGGGGTGACGGCGGTGGCACAGGCGGTCGTGGTCGCGGTGTCCGGGTCGGTCGCGCTGCTCGGGGACACCGTGCACAACGCCGCGGACGCGCTGACCGCCGTACCGCTGGGCATCGCGTTCGTGCTGGGCCAGCGGGCCGCGACGCGGCGCTTCACGTACGGGTTCGGGCGGGCGGAGGACCTCGCCGGTATCGCGATCGTGCTGACCATCGCCGCGTCAGCGGCCTTCGCCGGGTGGACCGCCGTCGAGCGGCTCCTGGACCCGCGGCCCGTCCAGCACGTCCCGGCGGTCGCGGTCGCGGCGCTCGTCGGGTTCGCGGGGAACGAGTGGGTGGCCCGCTACCGGATCCGGGTCGGGCGGGACATCGGCTCGGCCGCACTCGTCGCCGACGGACTGCACGCCCGTACCGACGGATTCACGTCACTGGCCGTGCTGGTGGGCGCGGCAGGGTCCGCGCTGGGGTGGCAACTCGCCGACCCGATCGTGGGGTTGGCGATCACGGCCGCCATCGCCCTCGTGCTGCGGGACGCGGCGCGCGAGGTGTTCCGGCGCGTCATGGACGCGGTCGACCCGGAACTCGTGGACCGGGCCGAGCACGCCCTGCTCGACGTCGAAGGGGTGTGCGCGGTGGGCGAGTTGCGGCTGCGCTGGATCGGGCACCGGCTGCGCGCCGAGGTCGCGGTGGTCGTGGACGGCGACATGACGGTACGTCAGGCCCATACGGTCGCCGTGGACGCGGAACACGCCCTCCTCCACGCCGTCCCCCGCCTCACCGCCGCCCTGGTGCACGCCGACCCGGCGCCGCTGCCGGGCGAGGACGACCCGCATCTCACCCTCGCCCACCACGCGGTGGCCTGAGCCGAGCCCTCAGGCCACTCCCAGCCCCTCAAGCACCACCGCGCCCGGCAGCTCCGCGAACGCCTTGCCCGGCACCAGCAGCTTGCCGCGCCTGCGCCCGCTGCCCACCAGGACGTACGGCAGATCGACGACGGCGGAGTCCACCAGGACGGGCCAGTCGGCGGGGAGTCCGATCGGGGTGATCCCGCCGTACTCCATGCCGCTCTCCCCCGTCGCCGTGTCCATCGAGGCGAACGAGGCCTTGCGGGCGCCGAGTTGGCGGCGGACCACACCGTTGACATCGACCCGGGTGGTGGACAGCACGACACACGCGGCCAGTTGGGACTCACCGCCGCGCTTGCCCGCGACGACGACGCAGTTGGCCGACTGCTCCAGCAGTTCCTGCCCGTAGTGCTGAACGAAGACGGCCGTGTCGGCCCACTGCGGGTCGGTCTCGACGTAGACGATCTGGTCGGCGGGGACGCTGCCGCTCCAGCGGCGTACGGCCTCCGCGACGGGGGCGGTCAGTTCGTCGAGGCAGTCGGTGGCGGGCCGGGCGTTGTCGAAGTGTCCGATGGGTGCGTCCATGTCGGCACGCTAACAGGAGGTCATTGCACGCTGGGCACCGAGACGGCCAGCACCATCTCCATCGGTACGTCGCCCTCGTTAGCGTAGGTGTGCGCGGCGCCGGCCTCGAAGGTGACGCTGGAGCCCGCCGGGACTCGGTAGTCGGTGCCCTCGACCGTGAGGGTCAGTTCCCCTGCCGAGACATGGGCGATCTCGACCGTGCCGACGGGGTGCGGATCGGAGCTGCTGCTCTCGCCCGGCATCAGCCGCCAGTCCCACATCTCCAGCGGCCCCGGGGCCTCGGCGCCCGCGAGGAGCCGGCTGAAGCTGCCCGCGTCGGTGTGCCAGAGCCGTACGACCTGGTCGGGCGGGACGACCCGGACCTTGGGGCCCTGCTCGTAGTCGAGGAGGGTGGTGATGCTGATGCCCAGCGCGTCACCGATCTTCACGACGGTGCCGAGGCTCGGGTTGGTGCGGGCCTGCTCGATCTGGATGAGCATGCCGCGGCTGACTCCGGCCCGGGCGGCGAGTGTGTCCAGGGTGAAGCCCCGCTCGGTGCGCCAGCGCTTGACGTTGCGCGCCAGGGACTGGGTCAGCAGGTCGAGGTCCGACACGTCACGTCCAATATTTTGTATGCGAGAGTACAGGTGAATGAACTACGGTGGGGTGCACCCGATCGTCCACCGAACTGTACTGCGAGGCACCCCGTGACAGCACTCTTCGCCCTGGCCACAAGCCTGCTGTGGGGCCTGGCCGACTTCGGCGGCGGACTGCTGACCCGGCGCACCCCCGCGCTCACCGTCGTGGTGGTCTCGCAGTCGATCGCGGCGGCCGTGCTCGGCGTGATCGTGACCGTCACCGGCGCCTGGAGCGAGGCCGGACCGCGGCTGTGGTTCGCGGTCGCCGCCGGTCTGGTCGGTCCTGTCGCCCTGATCTGCTTCTACAAGGCGCTCGCGCTCGGCCCGATGGGCGTCGTCTCCCCGCTCGGCACCCTCGGTGTGGCCGTCCCGGTCGGCGTGGGGCTCTTCCTCGGCGAGCGTCCCGGGCCGGCGCAGTTCGCGGGGATCGGGGTCGCGGTCGTCGGCGTCGTCCTCGCGGGCGGTCCGCAGCTCAGGGGCGCGCCGGTGCAGCGGCGGACCATCCTGCTCACCCTGGTGGCGGCCTTCGGCTTCGGCACGGTGTTCGCCCTGATCGCGGAGGCGTCGACCACCCTGACCGGCCTCTTCCTCGCCCTCTTCGTCCAGCGCCTCACGAACGTGGCCGTGGGCGGCGCCGCCCTGTACGCCTCCGTCCGCAAGGGCGCCCCCGCCCTCCCGGCCGACGGCTTCCCCTGGGCCTCGCTCCCCGCGCTGGCCTTCGTCGGCCTCGCGGACGTCGCGGCCAACGGCACCTACGCGGTCGCCGCCCGCCTCGGCCCGGTCACCGTCGCCGCCGTACTCGCCTCGCTCTACCCGGTCGTGACCGCCCTGGCCGCCCGCGGCTTCCTCAGCGAACGCCTCCGCACGATCCAGGCGGCCGGCGCGGGCCTGGCCCTGGTCGGCACGCTGCTCCTGGCGACCGGCTGACCCGGCCCACTGATCCGACCGGCCGATCCGACCGGCTCAGTCCATCTCGGCGAGCCTCGCCGCCGTCTCCTCGTCCAGCCCGGCCAGCGCGTTCAGCTGCTCGGGCGTGACCCCCTCCGGTATCGGCACCGGCGCCGGCGTCCGCAGCGGCGGCTGCCATCCGTCGTCGGGCGTCCACCGCCGTACGACACGGGCGGGCGCCCCCGCCACCACGGCATGGTCGGGCACCGCACCGCGCACCACCGCCCCGGCCGCCACGACCACGTTCCGCCCGATCCTCGCCCCCGGCAGGATCACCGCACCGGTCCCGATCCAGCAGCCGGGCCCGATCTCCACCGGCTCCATCCGCGGCCACTGCTTGCCGATGGGCTCGTGCGGATCGTCGTACGAGTGGTTCGTGGACGTGACGTAGACGTACGGCCCGAAGTAGCAGTCGCTGCCGATGGTGACCGTCGTGTCGGCGATGACATGGCTGCCACGGCCCAGGACGACCCCGTCCCCGATCCGCAGGATCGGCTCCGGCCCCAGATCCAGGTCGGGCATCAGACCCGCCGTCAGCGTGACCTGCTCGCCGACGATGCAGTGGGAGCCCACATGGATCCACGGCTCCCCGAACACCGTGCCCAGCGGGAACGCGAGCCTGCTGTGCTCGCCCAACGCGCCGAACCGGAAACGCCCCGGGTGCTCGGCGGTGACGGAACCCGTCCGCTGCACCCAGGCCCAGCCCGCGTGGACGGCGCGCTGGACGAGGCGTCGCCGCCAGGATGAGAACGTGTTCTTCTTCGGCACGAGGTCACGGTACTCAGGCTGAGGTGAGCCGAAGGGCGCCGAGGCCTGTGATCTTCACCCCACCGGCGTGGCGTACGGTGCGGTTGTTGGCGACGACGAGGAGAAGGCGATGACGCACCAGCCCTTGATCACGGGCATCGGCGGCCGGGAACCGAAGATCGACGCGGAGGCCTTCGTGGCCCCCACGGCATCGGTCATCGGCAACGTCACCCTGGAGGCGGGGGCGAGCCTCTGGTACGGGGCCGTGGCCCGGGGCGACGTCGAGCGGATCTCCGTCGGCGCGCAGAGCAACATCCAGGACAACTGCACCCTCCACGCCGACCCCGGGTTCCCCGTGACGATCGGCGAGCGGGTGTCCGTAGGTCACAACGCCGTGGTGCACGGGGCGACCGTCGAGGACGACTGCCTGATCGGCATGGGAGCGACGGTGCTCAACGGCGCGGTGATCGGGGCGGGTTCACTGGTGGCGGCCCAGGCGCTGGTCCCGCAGGGGATGCGGGTGCCGCCGGGCTCGCTGGTGGCGGGCGTACCGGCGAAGGTGAGGCGTGAGCTGACGGAGGAGGAGCGTCAGGGCGTCACACTGAACGGCACCCTGTATGCGGACCTGGCGAAGGCGCACGGCGAGGTGCACGGATAGGTTGTACGGCGGCTGCGGGCGGGGCTCACTCTCCGGCGAGAACCGGTTCCGCCTCCTGCTGTGCGGCTTGCGCCTTCTTCGCCTTGCGCTTGACCACCAGCATCGACGCCAGGCCGAACAGCACCGCCGCCACCAGCCCCAGCCACGAGAACCGCTTCAACCAGGACTCGGCGACGACACCGACGTAATAGATGACCGCCGTCGTACCGCCCGCCCAGATGATCCCGCCGAGCACATTGGCGATGAGGAACTTCCAGTACGGCATCCGCAGCACACCCGCGAGCGGCCCCGCGAAGATCCGCAGCAGGGCGACGAAGCGGCCGAAGAAGACGGCCCACATGCCCCACTTCTCGAAGGACCGCTCGGCCGTGGCGATATGGCCCTCGCTGAAGTGCTTGGGGAACTTGGCGCCCAGCCAGGCGAGCAGCGGGCGTCCGCCCTTGCGGCCGATCGCGTAGCCGATGGAGTCGCCGATGACCGCGCCGGCGCTGGCGCAGGCGCCGAGGATGACGGGGTTGATGTCCCCGTGCTGGGAGGCGAGCAGCGCGGAGGAGACCAGGATGATCTCGCCCGGCAGCGGAATGCCCAGGCTCTCCAGGCCGATGACCAAGCCCACGAGCAGGTAGATGCTGACCGCGGGTACGGTCTCGAGCCATTCCTGGACGTGCACCGCCGGTACCTCCCTGTCGTCCCCGGGTGTGCGCGCCGGTCGGGGCGCACACCCGGGGAGCCTACCGGGTCAGCGCGCCCCCTCGGTGCCCCAGAGGTCGCACTGGTGTTCTGTGCGCACAGCCGTGCTCAGCGCGTTACCGCCTCTTGAAGACGTCTTGAGCGAGAGCACGGTTCCCGGGCCGCCGGGCATCGCGGGCTGGCCGGTCGCCCGCGGTACTCCGCCGCGGACGAAGGAGCCCCAGTACTGGACCATCTGCCGGGCCAGCACCTTCTGCTCGGCGTTCAGCGGGGACTCCAGGCCGAAGTGCTTGAAGAGGTACTGGACCTCGTTGACATGGGTCGCGCCGAAGTCGAAGTCGGTCCTCAGGTTGCGGAGTGAGGCGAAGGGCGGGGAGGTGCGGTCGGCGAACTCGTACGTGTAGACGGGGCCGCGTCCGGAGAGCACGTCGTCGAGGCGCAGCGCGCTGCACGCGAAGAGCGCGTCGCCCAGGGCGGTGGCGTAGCCGATCGTCGGGGTCGGGTAGGCGGAGACCGGGTACCGCTGGAGTGCCCGCTCGCCGAACTCCTCGCGCATGACCGTCGGGTACTGCTCGGCCGTGAGCGGGTTCCCGCCGAGGTCGAAGCGGGCGAAGGCGAAGAGGCGGCCCTCGTCCTGGTTGGCCCCGTTCATCACGGGCACCCCGGCCGAGGCGCCCGCGGCGAGGGCCTCCGCCGGCTGCCGGGGCAGGAAGGTGCCGCCGGTCACCGGGCCCCAGTCGAACTCCCCCTGGGCGGCGAGGATTTCGGCCGCCGACCTGCCGCGCAGACACGCGACCGTCTCGCACCCGAGCTTGCGCGCGAACTCGGCGCCCTGGCTCACGGCCGCCTCATGCGTGCGGGCGCCGCAGTCGTCGTACGCCCCGCTCTCGATGACGCCCGCCCGGAACAGGCCCTTCGCGGTGGGTGAAGCGAGCTGGGTGCAGACGGAGCGGCCGCCCGCGGACTCGCCGGCGATGGTGACGCGGCCCGGGTCGCCGCCGAAGCGGCCGATGTTGGCGCGCACCCAGCGCAGCGCGGCCTGCTGGTCGAGCATGCCGAAGTTGCCGGAGACGCCGTCGGCGGTCTCGCCGTCGAGTCCGGCGGTGGCGAGGAAACCCATGGCTCCCAGGCGGTAGTTGACGGTCACGACGACCGTGCCGGTCTGCCGGGCGAAGGTGTCGGGCACGATGTCCTGGCCGGCTCCGGCGGTGAGCCCGCCGCCGTGGAACCAGACCAGGACCGCGCGCCGGGCCGAGCCCTGGGGGACGTACACGTTGAGGTCGAGACAGTCCTCGGTGTGCGAGGGCTGCTCGTATCCCGGGTCCCAACTCGACGTCTGTACGCACTTGTCGACGAAGTCCTGTGCCGTACGCACCCCTTGCCACGGCCGGACCGCTCTCGGCTCCTTCCAGCGAAGCTTCCCGACGGGCGGTTCGGCGTACGGGATGCCGAGGAACTGCCGTCCCTCGGCGGTGACTTCGCCCCGCACCAGGCCCGCTGCCGTGCGGACCACGGGGTCGGCCCCGCCGAGGGCCTGTGCGGGCGCGGGCACGGTGAACGCGGCCGCGAGTGCCGTCAGGGCGACGGCGATCCGGCGTATCACTTGGTCACCTCCGCGGTGGTCCGGAGTCGCAGGTCACCGGAGGACGCGCCGATCCACACGGTCCGGCGGCCGGTGCCGAGCACCCAGTCGTGGGTCTTGGGGTTCCAGGAGGAGAGGGTGCGCGCGGCGATGGTCACGGTGATCCGCTTGCGCTCCCCCGGTCGCAGGGCGAGCCGCCGGTAGCCGCCCAACACCCGTACCGCCTGGTCGAGTCGGAGGTCGGGGGACTTCCCCACGTACACCTGGGGCACCGCGATGCCCTCGCGCCGCCCGGTGTTGCGGACGCCGAAGCTCACGGCGAGGCCGCGGCGGTTCCAGTGCGCGGCCGGTTCGTCGTAGACGAAGGAGGTGTACGACAGTCCGTGGCCGAAGGGGAACAGGGGCCGCACGCCTTCGGCGTCGTACCAGCGGTAGCCGACGTGGATGCCCTCCGAGTACTCCTCGGTGCCGTCGACGCCCGGGTAGCGGCGCGGGTCGCCGGCGACCGGGTGGTGGTCGTCGTCCACGGGGAAGGACTGGGTGAGCCGGCCGCCGGGGTCGGTGTCGCCGAACAGGACGGCGGCGGTGGCGGCCGCGCCCTCCTGGCCCGGGTAGTACATCTGGAGCACGGCCCCGGTGCGCTCCAGCCAGGGCATCGACGTCGAGGACGAGGTGTTGAGGACGACGGTCGTGCGCGGGTTCGCCGCCGCGACCGCCTCGATGAGCCGCTCCTGATGGCCGGGGAGGGCGATCGTGGTGCGGTCCTGGCCCTCGGTGGCGTCCTCGTAGGCGAACAGGACGACATGGCGGGCGGCCTTCGCCGCCTTCACGGCCGCGGCGACGTCCGCGGCCCGGGTCGCGCCGGTGACACGGCGCAGCCGGAACGTCTGGCCGGTGTCGCCGCCCTTCGCGGTGATCTTCACCGTGTGCGCGCCTGCGGCGAGTTGCACGGTCTTGCGGCGCACGAGAAGGCCGTCGGGCGCGGCCGAGACCAGTCCGCCCGCGAAGTACTCGCCCCAGCCGGGCTGCACCGGGAAGAGGTCCTCGCCGTCGAGCAGCACCTTCGGGCGGGACGGGGGCGTGCCGGTGTAGTGGATGACGAAGGTCCACTCGTCGGCGTCGGAGAGGGTGAGCGTCCCGTCGTACGTCCACTCCGCGCCCGCGGCGACCTTGTGGCCCTCGGTGTCGAGGGCCGGGCTCAGCGCCGACGCGGGGATCGCCTTGCCGTAGAGGTCCTCGCCGAGCGCGTACGTCACCTCACGCGCGCGTGCCTTGATGGCGTCGAGGGGGCTGCCGGCGTGGTCGGGGACGACATGGGCGCTGCCGCCGCCGCTGACGAAGGGCAGGGAGCCGGTCGGGCCGATCACCGCGACGGAGCCGTCGGTCAGGGGCAGGGTGCGGTGGGTGTTGCGGAGCAGGGTCGCGCCCGCCTTGGCGACCTCCAGGGCGACGGCCGCGCCCGCCTTCGCGTCGCGCGCGGGGCGCGGGGGCGCGCTGCCGTCGAGGAGGCCGAAGCGGTCCATGACGGAGAGGATCCGGCGTACGGAGCGGTCGACCTGGTGCTCGGGCACGCTGCGGTTCTCGACCGCCTTCTTCAGCGCCGCGCCGAAGTAGCTGCCGTTGGGCATCTCCATGTCGAGGCCGGCGGCGAGGGCCTTCTTGGTGCTGTGGGCGGCGTACCAGTCGGTCATCACCCAGCCGTCGAAGCCCCAGCGGTCGCGCAGGACGTCGGTGAGGAGGGCCTTGTTCTCGCAGGCGTAGGTGCCGTTGACCTTGTTGTAGGCGCCCATCACCGCGCCCGCGCCGACACCGACGGCGGCCTCGAAGCCGCGCAGTTCGCTCTCGTGCAGGGTCTGCTCGTCGACCCGCACGTCGATGGACATGCGGTCCTTCTCCTGGTTGTTCATCGCGTAGTGCTTGACGGTGGCGACGAGCCCCTCGCCCTGGATGCCCTCGATCTCGGCGGCGACCAGGTCGGCGGAGAGCAGCGGGTCCTCGCTGAACGTCTCGAAGTTGCGGCCCGCGTAGGGGGTGCGGATGAGGTTGACCATCGGGGAGAGCAGGACGTCCTGGCCGAGGGCGCGGCCCTCGTGTCCGATGACCCGGCCGTAGCGGCGGGCCAGGTCCGGGTCGAAGGCGGAGGCCAGCAGAACGGGGGCGGGGAGCGCGGTGGCGTGCTGGGTCACGCGGACGCCGGCGGGGCCGTCGGCGAGGCGGAGCGGGGGGATGCCGAGGCGTTCGACCCCGGGGACGTAGCCCGCCTGGCCGAGGGAGGCGGGGTCGGTGGCGCCGTGCAGGAGGGAGATCTTCTCGTCGAGGGTGAGCTTGGCGATGAGGCCTTCCACCCGGGGTCCCGCGCCCCGGTCGGGTCTGTCCAGGGCGTGCGCGGGCGGGGTCAGTCCGCTGGTCGCCGCCGTGGCGACGGCGATCGCTCCGCCCAGCAGACGCAGGGCCGATCGCCGGGAGACGGTGTCGGTCATGAGCCGTCACTCCTTCGGTGTGCGGGCACTTCTTTGTGAACCGCTGGGGGTGCCCCCTCTGGGGGAGCGCTCCGGCGTCCCGGTCGCGTTCGGTATCTGAACGCACTATGCGTCAGGTCGGACCTGACGCTTCGTCGGACACCACGGGCGCGGCGGGAAAACTATGACCGTTGGTGACTCGTGTCAATGAGCCGAACAGGAAACACCGGGATGCCGACAAGAACCGAAGAAGAGGGGCCGCCTCCGGAGAGGCGGCCCCTGGGTCAGCGAAGGACGGAGTCGAGCCCCGTGTCGACGGTTTCCAAGACGGTTTCCACGACCGGGACGGTTTTCACGACGGGGACGGTCTCCACGACGGGCAGCGACACCGGCGCCGGCAGCGGGTCGAGGATGCCCGGATCCTCGGGCTCCTCGTGGTGGCCGACCTGGGCCATACGCGGCTGGTGCTGCTCCGGCGCATGGCCGCCCGGTTCGTCCGGTTCATCCGGACGCGGGGATGCGGCAGGGGGTGACTCCGAGGAGAGGCCTGGCTCTCGCGGCTGCTCCTTCCCCTCCTTCTCTTCGTCCTCCGGCGCCTGGGTCTTCTCCCGAGGTTCCGCCGCCGCCCCACGCGCCCCTTCGAGCAGCCACCGCTGACCGGCGGAGCCGTCCCGCTCGGTGACGACGACGTCGGCGCCCTTGCCGGGGGCGACGACCAGTCCCTTGTGCCAGCGGAGCAGGAGTTCGCCGCGCACGGTGAGGTCGTACTGGACCTCACCGGCGTGCACCAGGCATCCGTCGAGGAGGACCGAGCCCTTGCCGGTGTCGGCGTCGAGGCAGAGCGCGGGGTCGGCGAGGCTGCGGAGCAGGCCGTCGTCCTGGTAGGTCCACTGCTGGGACACGGCGGAGGAGCAGGCCGCGAGCACGGCGGCGACACCCACCGCGGCCCGGTCTCCGCGGAGGTCGAGGCAGAGCCCGGTGTCACGGCTGCGGAGTCTGCCGTGGCCGAGCTCCACGGGATCGCTCGCGAAGGCGGCCGACGGGGAGGCGGCGGCCGAGGGCTTCTCGTCGGGGCCGGGCACGATGTCGTTGCCGCTGGGCGCTCCCCAGGTGGCGTGCGGGTCGGGGACACCGTTGTCATCGGACCAGCCCTTGGCCGCGAGGACGGTGGCGAGCAGGGCGAGGGAGGTCAGGCCGACGACGAGGGCGGCCTTCCCACGCCGCCCGGGTACGAGGCGGCGGCCGGGCGGTGCGGGCCGGTGGCGGCCGCCGGGTCGCGGGCGTCCGGCCGATGCCGGGCGGTCGCCGCCGCGGCCGGGCCGGGAGTCGAGATAGCGGCGGGCGCCCCAGCCGAGCACGGTCTCGGCGAGCAGGGTCTCCAGACCGCCCTCGAAATGGCTGAGCTGTTCGGCGGCGTGCCGGCAGTAGCGGCACTCCATCAGATGGTGCTGGACATCGGGCAGCAGGGCGCCGCCGCGGCGAATGGGGACGTCGAGGAGCCGGTTGTAGAAGCGGCAGTCCTTGGACGGCGCGAGTTCCCGGTGGGCCCGGACGCAGCCCTCCCGGAATTGGTCGCGGGCCTGTTCCAGCGCGTCCGCCGCCCGGGCGTTGTCGACCCCCAGCAGACCGGCCGGTACGGATATGGGCTCGGCCTCGACCTCGACATGCCACAAGAGGCATTGCGAGGCTCCCGGAAGGGCCTGGAATGCGCGCTCGGCGAGCTGTCGCCTTTCGGGGGTGACCCCGCGCGCGGCGCGCAGTCCGCGGCCTCCGGTCGGCTTGCCCAGTTCGGGCAGCGCCTCCGAAACACTCTCCTGCGCGGACCACTCCTTCACCGTGTCCCGTACGGCGGCGAGGAGTTGAGGCCGGACCGCGCCGCCGCCCGCCCGGTCGAGCACCCGGTGGAAAGCGGCGGCAGCCACGAGCTCCGCCGAACTGGACGAGGAGGCAAGACAGATGACCGCGTATTCATGGGTCGCACGCCAATGCCGGGCGAGCAGCAGGGCTACGGCGCGGTCGCCGCCCTCGGCCCCGCCCAATTGGGCGACGAGATTACGGTCGGACTCCCCCGGACTCGCTCCGGGCCGCGGCGGATAGGGGGGTCTTGGGGGGTATGGGGATTGCACGGAACCATTTCCTTCCAAGCCACGGGACGGCATGGTCATGGCACGTCGGGCGGTCACTTTCGCACACGCGATTCACAGGAAACAAGAAGTTCGAGTGACCAATGTTCAAAACGCTTCGCATTCAGATAAGTTACCGACGGTATCCGCACCCGCATTCGAAATCGGAGCGCGACAGCCGCCCAAGTTGTGCGCACACAAAGACAGTTGGTCCACGAAATCTCCAACTTTCGCGGCCTCACGCCCGACGCACAGCGCACTCCCATGCGTCTCCCGGGAAGCTCTCATTCCCGTCCGCAAGCATGGCCCGCATGACCGTCCCCCACACTCCCGCCCACCCCACGCCCGGCCGCCCCGTACGCAAGGCGGTCGTCCCGGCCGCCGGGCTCGGCACCCGGTTCCTGCCCGCGACCAAGGCGACGCCGAAGGAGATGCTGCCGGTCGTCGACAAGCCGGCCATCCAGTACGTCGTCGAGGAGGCCGCCGCGGCCGGTCTGGACGACGTCCTCATGATCACCGGCCGCCACAAGCGGGCCATCGAGGACCACTTCGACCACGCCTTCGAACTCGAGCAGGCCCTCGCCGCCAAGGGCGACACCGTCCGCCTCGACGCCGTACGCGACCCGGCCCGCCTCGCCAACATCCACCACATCCGGCAGGGCGAGCCCCTCGGCCTCGGCCACGCGGTGCTCTGCGCCCGCAGGCACGTCGGCGCCGAGCCCTTCGCCGTCCTGCTCGGCGACGACCTCATCGACCCGCGCGAGACGCTGCTCAGCGAGATGCTCGACGTCCGCGACGAATACGGCGGCAGCGTGGTCGCCCTGATGGAGGTGCCCCGCGAGCAGATCCACCTCTACGGCTGCGCGGCCGTGGAGGCGACCGACGACAAGGGGGTCGTCCGGGTGACCGGCCTCGTCGAGAAGCCGTCCCCCGAGAACGCGCCCAGCAGCTACGCGGTCATCGGCCGGTACGTCCTCGACCCGGCGGTCTTCGGCACCCTGGAGCGCACCCCGCCCGGCCGCGGCGGCGAGATCCAGCTCACCGACGCCCTCCAGGAACTCGCCGCGGGCGGCACCGTGCACGGGGTCGTCTTCGACGGACTGCGCTACGACACCGGCGACAAGGCCGACTATCTGCGCACGGTGGTCCGGCTGGCCTGCGACCGCCCCGACCTGGGCCCCGAATTCCTGGCCTGGCTCAAGGAGTTCGTCGTGACGGCGGAGACCGGCGCGGCCGACCGCCGACGGTTCGCGGCCTGACCGCACGCACTTCGCGACCTGAGGCACACACTTCGCGGCCCGGCCGCATATGGCTCAGGGCATACGAAGGGGCCCCGGCAGCGCCCGGCCGGGGCCCCTTCGTGCGAAGCCGCGCTCAGCCGTTGGGACGCAGCGTCCAGACGACGGTCATCTCGCCGGTCACCGCACCATCCGCACGGCGGATCTCGATCGCCACCGGGAACTCGGGCCGCTGCCCCGCGTCCAGTTCGGCGACGACCTCGGCGGCGGGGCGCCCGAGCGTCGCGGTGGCGGTGACGGCGCCCATCGCGAGCTTCTTGTACGCGATCTCGGCGCGGACGGCGAGCGGGACGGCACGCGAGAGCTGCTCCCCGAAAGCGGCGAGGACGATCGCCCCGCTGGCGCTCTCGCCGAGCGTGAACATGGCGCCGGCGTGCGGGCCGCCCACGTGGTTGTGGTACTCGCCCTGGTCCGGCAGGGAGACCACGGCCCGCTCCTGCGAGGTCTCCAGGAACTCGAGGTTCAGGGTCCGGGCCATGGGCACCGTGGCGGACAGCATCTCGCCGATCGACATCTGGTCTGCGCTCATGAGGAGCATGTTACCCACGAGTAGCCTCGGGTGGCCAGGGCGGTGTGACGAGCGTCGTACGTGAAGATCCTGCGTACGGTGCGGCTGTTCCCGCCCTGACAAGGGTCGGTGACCACTTCGGTGCACAGCCGCCACTAAGGTGGCTGCCCATGTGGCCAGGACAGCAGCCGCCCGGGGGCGAGCAGAACCCGCAGGACCAGCACAATCCGTATCAGCAGCCGGGGTACCAGCAGCCGAATCCGTATCAGCAGCCCGGCTATCAGCAGACGCCCAACCCCTACGGGCAGCAGCCGCAGTGGGGCGCCCCGACCGTGCCCCAGCAGCCGCAGACGCCGCCGGGCGGAGGTGGCGGCAACCGTACGAGGATCACGGCGATCGTGGCCGCGCTGGCCGTGGTCGTCGCGGCCGGGGTGACCGGCTTCCTGGTCCTGGGCGGCGACAAGGACGACGAGGCGGACGGCGGCTCGGGCGGCAGGAGCAGCCAGTCGGCGGACCCGTCCAAGTCCACCGCCACGGACCCCTCCGCGTCGGCCTCCGGCTCGGACGACAACCCGCGGGGCGGCGAGGCGGAGAAGGCGACGATCGACGGCTGGAAGGTCGTCGTCAACCCCAAGTGGGGCACGGCCTTCGATGTCCCGGCGGACTGGAAGGTCGAGTCACCGGGGATGATCATCGGCTTCGAGGAGGACAACGCCAAGGCCGGTGACAAGCCCATCATCACCATGTCGGCGCCGGCGTACCTCAAGGAGCAGTGGTGCACCTCCGACGACGACAAGGACGGTGACAAGGAGGACACCGCCCTCGCCACCGCGGGCACCAAGGGCGCGAACGGCGCCAAGGACACCGACGAGGTCGCGATCAACCAGGTCGCGTGGTGGGTGTACGGCGGCTACACGCAGCCCGACAAGAAGAGCATCACGCTCGACGAGAAGGCCAAGGCGTTCACGACGACCTCCGGCGTCAAGGGCAGCATCGCCTGGGCCCGTTCGAAGAACACGCCCCAGAAGGGCAAGTGCGCGACCGACGGCAAGGCGGTCACGTTCGGGTTCAAGAACTCGGCCGGTGACTATGTGGCGTTCAGCCTGTACGGCGCCACGGGCGTCGAGGACGAGCTCCCGGACTCGACGATCATGAAGATCCTGGGCACGGTACGGCTGCACGGCGAGCCGACGGGCTGATCCCGGGGGAGGCCGGTCGCATCCTGGATGCGCCTGCACCGGCCTCCCGGCCCCTCTATCGTTACCGGCCATGTGGCAAGGACAGCAGCCGCCCGGGGGCGAGCAGAACCCGCAGGACCAGCAGAACCCGTATCAGCAGCCGGGCTACCAGCAGCCGAATCCGTACCAGCAGCCGGGCTATCAACAGCCCAACCCGTATGGGCAGCAACCGGGTTACCCGCAACCCGGGCAGCAGCAGCCCACCCCCTACGCGCAGCAGCCGCAGTGGGACATACCCCAGCCCCCGCAGGCTCCGCAGGGCGGTGGCGGGGGTGGCGGGGGCGACCGTACGAAGGTCGTCGCGATCGTGGCGGCGCTGGCCGTGGTCGTCGCGGCCGGGGTGACCGGCTTCCTGGTCCTGGGCGGCGACAAGGACGACAAGGCGGACGGCGGCGGCGACCCGACGCAGAGTGCCACGTCCTCCGCGTCCGCGTCGGTGAGCCCGAGCGGTGGCGACAACCCGCGGGGCGGTGAGGGGGCGAAGGCGACGATCGACGGCTGGAAGGTCGTGGTCAACCCGAAGTGGGGCACCGCCTTCGACGTCCCGGCGGACTGGCAGGTCGACACTCCGGGCACGTTCATCGGCTACGAGGACGACAAGAAGGGCGACGGCTCGGTCCTCATCGGCATGTCCGCTCCGGCCTACGTGCAGGAGAAGTGGTGCACGTCCGACTCCGACAAGGACGGCAGCACCAGCGACAAGGCGCTCGGCACGGCCGGCACCAAGGGCCAGAACGGCGCCAAGAACACCGGCGACGTCGCCCGCAACGACTCCGCCTGGTGGGTGTTCGGCGGCTACACCGACCAGAAGGACGCCTCCAAGAAGCTGCTGAAGATCGGTACGCCGACGTCGTACACCACGGCCTCGGGCGTCGAGGGCAGTGTGGCCACGACCTACTCGTCGGGTGTGGCGAAGAAGGACAAGTGCGACTCCGACGGCAAGGCGACGACGTTCGCGTTCAAGAACTCCGCGGGTGACTTCGTCGCCTGGACCTTCCACGGGGTGAAGGGCACCTCGGACGAGGTGCCGGACGCGACGATCCAGAAGATCCTCAGCACGGTCCGCCTGTACGGCGAGCCCACAGGGTGAGGAACTGGCTGACAGGCCGGATACCCGGCGCTTCGAGGCTGTCCTGAATTGGTTTGGCAAGTCGGGGCCGGTACGGGGATAGTCGGCCGGTGACCTCCGCCGACGCCCCGATACGCCGCCGCAGACCCGACTGGGCGGGCCGCAACTACAGCCTGCTGACCTCCGCCGCCTTCGTCACCAACCTGGGCAGCCAGGGCGCGCTGATCGCCGCCGCGTTCGCCGTCCTGGAGTCGGGCGGCGACGGCGGTGACGTGGGCCTGGTGGCCGCCGCGCGGACGCTGCCGCTGGTGGTGTTCCTGCTGATCGGCGGCGCGGTCGCGGACCGGCTGCCCCGGCACCGGGTGATGGTCGCGGCGAACTCCCTTAACTGTGTGTCGCAGGGCGCCTTCGCGGTGCTCGTCCTCGCCGGGGATCCGCAGCTGTGGCAGATGATGCTGCTGACCGCGCTGGGCGGCACCGGGCAGGCGTTCTTCAGCCCGGCCGCCGAGGGCATGCTGCTGTCCTCGGTCTCCGGTGAGCAGGCGGGCCGGGCCTTCGCGGTGTTCCGGATGGCGATGCAGGGCGCGGCCCTGGGCGGGGCGGCGCTGGGCGGGGCGATGGTCGCCGCGATCGGCCCGGGCTGGGTGCTCGCGGCGGACGCGGCGGCGTTCGCGGTGGCGGGAGCGATGCGCTCCTTCCTCGACGTGAGCCACATCCCGCCGCGCGCACCGGGCGGCGGCATGCTCGCCGACCTGCGGGAGGGCTGGCAGGAGTTCAGCAGCCGCCCCTGGCTGTGGGGCATCGTCGTACAGTTCTCGATCGCGAACGCCGTCGTGGCCGCCGCCGACGCGGTGTACGGCCCCCTCGTGGCCCGCGACCACCTCGGCGGAGCGGGCCCCTGGGGCCTCGCCCTGGGCTTCTTCGGCGCGGGCACGGTCGCCGGCGCCCTCCTGATGACCCGCTGGAAACCTCGCCGCCTCCTCCTCTGGGGCACCCTCTGCGTCTTCCCCCTGGCCCTCCCCTCAGCCGCCCTCGCGATCCCGACCTCGGTCACGGTCCTGTGCACGCTGATGTTCCTGACCGGCGTGACCCTGGAGGTCTTCGGCGTCAGCTGGATGACCGCCCTCCACCAGGAGATCCCCGAGGACAAGCTCTCCCGGGTCGCCGCGTACGACTGGTTCGGCTCGGTCGCGATGGTCCCCCTGGCCACCGCGCTCGCCGGACCGGCGGAGTCGGCGTTCGGCCGCTCCAACGCGCTGTGGGGCTGCGCGACCATGGTCGTGCTCGTGACGGCTGCCGTCCTGTGCGTCCCGGACGTACGCAACCTCAAACGACGCACCAAGCCGGTGACCCAGTCCGCCGCCGAAGCCGAGTCAGCCGATGCCGAACGCCCCGTCGGGGGGCTCGGGTGACGGTACGGCGTCCTCGTCCCGCACGGGCCGCGCGCCTCGGATGAACGCTCGCAGGGCCGCCCCGTGCTCGACGCGCGCGGGGAAGGCGTCGGAGGCGGTGAGCCGGGCCAGCGCACCGGTGTCGAAGGGCTGCCGGGCGGCGACCACCACGGCGTTCCCGAACCGCCGCCCCCGCAGCACCCCCGGCTCGGCGATCAGCGCGAGCTCCGGGAACACGGTGCCGAGGGTGGCGAGTTGGGAGCGGAGGAAGGCGAAGGGCGCGGAGTCGGCGAGGTTGGCCAGGTAGGCACCCCCGGCCCGGAGCACCCGCTCGACCTCCCTCACATACCCGACGGACGTCAGGTGGGCGGGAACCCGCGAGCCGCCGAAGACGTCGGCGACGAGCACGTCCGCGGAGTCGGCGGGCGCCGCCTCCAGCCAGGCCCGCGCGTCGGCGGCGTGCACGGTGATCGACGCCCCGTCGGGTAGCGGCAGATGCTCCACGACCATCTCCAGCAGCCCCCGGTCGAACTCCACGACGTCCTGCCGGGAGCGGGGCCGGGTGGCGGCGACGTACCGGGGCAGCGTCAGCGCGCCGCCCCCGAGGTGCAGTACGTCGAGCGGTCGCCCCTCCGCCGCGACGGTGTCCAGGACATGACCGAGCCGCCGCGCGTACTCGAACTCCAGATGCGCCGGCTCGTCCAGGTCGACGTACGACTGAGGAGCCCCGTCGACGGTGAGCAGCCAGGCCCGCGGCCGATCGACATCGGGCATGAGCTTGGCGAAGCCATGATCAACGGCACGGGCGACGGGAAGGGACTCGGTCACCTGCCCATTGTGCCTGCGCTGCACGCCCCAAAGGAGCGCGGGGAACTGCGCGACCAGCCACAACGGCAGCGCAGTCCCCCACTCACCGAACCCCCCCTCACACGACGGCGGTCACGGTCCCCGCCCCGACGGTCCGCCCACCCTCACGGATGGCGAACCCGAGCCCGGGCTCAAGCGGCACCTCCCGCCCCAGCTCGACGGTCATGGTCACCGTCTCCCCGGGCCGAGCCACCGCCACCTCACCGAGGTCGACGTCCCCGACCACATCCGCCGTACGGATGTAGAACTGCGGCCTGTACCCCGTGGAGACAGGCGTCGTACGACCCCCCTCACGGGACGACAGCACATACACCTGCGCCGAGAACCGCCGTCGCGGCTCGACGGACCCCGGCGCCGCGACAACATGCCCCCGCCGCACCGCGTCCCGCGGCACCCCCCGCAGCAGCAACGCCACGTTGTCCCCGGCCTGCGCCTCGTCCATGGGCTTGCCGAAGGTCTCCAGACCGGTGACGACGGTCTCGACCTCGGCCCCGAGCACTTCGACCCGGTCACCCACTTTCACGGTTCCCCGCTCGACCGCGCCGGTGACGACCGTCCCCCGCCCGGTGATGGTGAGCACGTTCTCGACCGGCAGCAGGAACGGCGCGTCCAAGTACCGCTCCGGCATGGGCACATACGTGTCCACCGCGTCGAGCAGCGCCTCGATGGACGCCGTCCACCGAGGGTCGCCCTCCAGCGCCTTGAGCCCGGAGACCCGTACGACGGGCACCGCGTCCCCGCCGTACCCCTGCGAGGTGAGCAGGTCACGGACCTCCAGCTCGACGAGGTCGATGAGCTCCTCGTCGCCCGCGTCGGCCTTGTTGAGGGCGACGACGATGTGGTCGACGCCCACCTGCCGGGCGAGCAGCACGTGTTCGGCGGTCTGCGGCATGATCCCGTCGAGCGCGGAGACGACGAGGATCGCCCCGTCGAGTTGCGCGGCGCCGGTGACCATGTTCTTGACGTAGTCGGCGTGGCCCGGCATGTCCACGTGCGCGTAGTGCCGGGTGTCGGTCTCGTACTCGACGTGCGCGATGTTGATGGTGATGCCGCGCGCCGCCTCCTCCGGGGCCCGGTCGATGCGGTCGAACGGGACGAAGGTGCCGGCGCCGCGGTCGGCGAGGACCTTGGTGATGGCGGCGGTCAGGGTGGTCTTGCCGTGGTCGACGTGACCCATGGTGCCGATGTTCAGATGCGGTTTGGTGCGCACGTAAGCCGTCTTGGGCATGGCGATACCTCGAAGCCTCTAAGTGTGGAGAGCGGGGACCCCTGAGGACTCGCCGACCCTCCCCCTGCGGGGTCCGCCGGACAATCCGGAGAGGGTCAGCTTCGGGCGCCGTCGACGGCCGTCAGGAAAACGGGAACGGCAGCCTTCGGTGCATCCGCGACTGCGGATGCTGCGAGGTGGAAGGCGTGCCGGAACATGTGGTCGATCATTGCCGACGCCTCGCCCGGCGTCGAATGGTTTTCAGGGGTACGGACTTCAGGCGCCGATGTTCTTGAGCGCTTCCCGCACCGACAGCGGCGCGAAGCGTCCCTTCTCGCGCGCGAGGAACGCCCGTACGGCCTCGGGGTCGGTCTTGGCGTACTCACGCAGCGCCCACCCGATCGCTTTGCGGATGAAGAAATCGGGGTGCCCGGACTGGCGCAGACAGTAGGTGAAGAGGCGTTCGGAGTCGGTGCGTTCCTTGTAGCGCAGCTGGTGGAGGAGCGCGGTGCGGGCGATCCACAGGTCGTCGTCGACGATCCAGGCGTCCATGTCGGCGGCCAGGGCCGGATCGGCGGCCACCAGCGCACCCACGACATGGGCGGCGAGCAGGTCGACGGTGTCCCACCAGGGGACGGTGGAGACGAGGTGCCTGGCCACCGGCAGGAAGCCGGAGGAGAGCACGCGCGCGTGGCGGCGCAGATGGTCGACGGCGAAGTACTGGTACTCGCGCTCGGGCAGCTCCCAGCAGCGCAGCGCGATCGCCGTGCAGTCCGTCTCGTCGGGGCGGGGAGTGCCCTCCAGGACGCTCCGGGACAGGGCCCGGCGCACGGGGGTGGTGAGGCCGAGGAAGGGGGCCACGTCCTTCATGTACGCGCGCATGGGCACGGCCCGCGCCGGGTCGGCCGCGGCGCCGTACGTGGCCGTGAGTCGCTCCAGGACGGTGTCCGCGAGAGTGCTGCGCGGCACCGAGAGAGATCCCACACCTGTGACGCTCATGAGACGAACCATACGGCGATCACACACATCGGTCGGTTAGTGTCACCGGATGCTCGATGCCACCACCCGCTCTGGGGGCACCGCCACGGCCGCTCCCCCGGCCGCCGCCACGGAGCTCGCCCTCACCGCACCGGTCCCGGCCGGCGCCACCGCCCGCTGGACGAGAGTGCTGCTCTCGCCCTGGTCACGGCTGTCCCTGCTCGTCGCGCTGCTCGTGGCGGCCGCGTCGACGGTACTGCTCTTCGAGCCCCAGCGGCTGCTGGCGGACGGCTGGCCACCCCAGCTCGGCGGCGCGGCCGCGGCGGTGGTCTTCGCGGGGGCGTACGGCCTCTGCGCGGTGGCGTTCGTACCGCGCCCCCTGCTGAACCTCGCGGCCGGCGCGCTCTTCGGCTCCCAGCTGGGCATCGGCGCCGCCCTGGCGGGCACGGTCCTGGGCGCCGGCATCGCCTTCGCCCTGGGCCGGGTACTGGGCCAGGACGCCCTCCGCCCCCTGCTGCGCGGCCGCCTCCTCCAGGGCGCGGACAGCCAGCTCAGCCGCCACGGCTTCCGCTCGATGCTGGCGATCCGCCTGTTCCCCGGCGTCCCCTTCGCCGCCGCCAACTACTGCGCCGCGGTCTCCCGCATGGGCTACGTCCCGTTCCTCGTGGCAACGGCCCTCGGCTCGATCCCGAACACGGCGGCGTACGTGGTGGCGGGTGCACGGGCGTCGACACCGACGTCCCCGGCGTTCCTGATCGCGATGGCGGTGATCGCGATACCGGCGCTGGTGGGAGCGGCGGTGGCATGGCGCAAGCGCCACCATCTCCGGGGGCGCTGAAGTCGCCGGGCTCTGGAGCGCCCCGTTAGGGGCGCGGGGCTGTATCAATTTGCGGCTCCGCCGCGTGGGCGCGACCAGCCCCCACGGCCCGCAGCCGCCATCAGACCCTTTCGAGCACCATCGCGTTGGCGAGCCCACCCGCCTCACACATGGTCTGCAACGCATAACGCGCCCCACGCTCCCGCATCGCATGCACCAGCGTCGTCGTCAGCCGCGTCCCACTCGCCCCCAGCGGATGCCCGATAGCGATGGCCCCACCGTGCACATTGACCTTGTCCAGGTCGGCGCCGGTCTCCTGCTGCCAGGCCAGCACCACACTGGAGAACGCCTCGTTGACCTCGAACAGGTCGATGTCCTCAAGGCTCAGTGACGCCCGCCGCAACACCTTCTCCGTGGCCGGAATGACACCGGTCAGCATCAGCAACGGATCGGACCCAGTGACCGCGAAACTGTGCAGCCGCGCCAACGGCCGCAGCCCAAGACGAGCGGCCGTCTCACTGGACGTGATCAACACAGCCGACGCCCCGTCATTGATCGGACTCGCGTTGCCCGCCGTCACGTTCCACTCGATCTGCGGGAACCGCTCGGCGAACCCGGGGTCGTAGTACGCCGGCTTGAGCCCACCGAGAACCTCGGCCGTACTGGACGGCCGTACACACTCGTCCCGCCCCACCCCGTCCAGCGGAGCGACCTCCGCGTCGAACAGCCCCTTGTCCCACGCCTCGGCCGCCTTGCGATGCGAGGACACCGCGAAGGCGTCCATCTGGTCGCGCGTGATCGACCACTTCGCGGAGATGAGCTCGGCGCTGATGCCCTGCGGGACGAGCCCCTCCGGGTAGCGCTCGGCGACTCCGGGGCCGAAGGGGTCCTTGCCGGGCGGCACGTTGGACCACATGGGCACGCGGCTCATCGACTCGACACCGCAGGCGACGACGAGGTCGTACGCGCCGGAGATGACGCCCTGGGCGGCGAAGTGCACGGCCTGCTGGGAGGAGCCGCACTGGCGGTCCACGGTGGTCGCGGGGACCGTCTCCGGGAAGCCCGCCGACAGGGCGGCGTAGCGGGTGGTGTTCATGGCCTGCTCGCCGACCTGGTCGACGGTGCCGCCGATGACGTCGTCGATGAGCGCGGGGTCGACACCGGAGCGCTCGACGAGGGTGCGCAGGGTGTGCGCGAGGAGCTCGACGGGGTGGACGTGCGCGAGGGCGCCGTTGGGCTTGCCCTTGCCTATGGGGGTGCGTACGGCTTCGACGATCACTGCGTCACGCATGCTGCGGGCCTCCATGGCTACCAGTGAGTAGGAAATCCAAACTCACCATAGCTCCGTGAGTTGGAAAATCAAACCCTCCCCTAGAATTGCCGTCATGGCCGCTCCCAAAGACCCGCGCCCCTGTTCCGTCGCCGACACCCTCGCGCTCGTCGGCGAGAAGTACTCCCTCCTCGTCCTGCGCGAGGTCCTCCTCGGCAACGGCCGCTTCGACCAGCTGGTGCGCAACATCGGCGCCCCGCGCGACATCCTCGCCACGCGTCTGCGCAGGCTGGTCGACGCCGGGATCCTCACCAAGCGCGCCTACAGCGAGCGGCCGCAGCGCTTCGAGTACCGGCCCACGCAGGCGGGGCTCGAACTGGAGCCGGTGCTGATCACCCTCAAGGACTGGGGCGACCGCCATCTGCGCGACGGCGACACGCCCATGGTGATCGAGCACGTCTGCGGCAACGAGCTGGTCCCGGTCGTCACCTGCGCGACGTGCGGCGACGCGGTCCGCCACGAGGACCTCACGGCCCATCCGCAGGTCCCCGGCTGGACGGTCGCGGGCCCGGCGGTGGCGTGACGCGCACCGCGGAATTCAGGCGTGCGGGTCGCGGAACTCAGCTGTGCGCGCGGCAGAACGCCCGCACGGCCCGGTTGAACTCCGCCGGCCGCTCCAGGTTGCTCACGTGCCCCGCACCCGGGATCACCACCAGCTCGGCCCCCGGAATCGCCTCGCGGAAGGCATGGGCGACGCTCAGCGGTGAGCGCGCGTCCAGCTCGCCCCACAGCAGCAAGGTCGGCACCTCGATGCCGGGCAGCACGTCGTTCAGGTCCGTCTCGGCCATCATGGCGAGCTGCGCGCCCAGCGTCTCGGGCCGTACGTCACGCCCCATCGCGTCGAGCAGCGGCACGTACTCGGCGGGCGGTTCCCCGGCGAACAGGCCCGGCACCGTCGGATCGAACCGCTCCCGGGGCACGGCGAGCATCCGCTTCGTCCCTTCGACGCGGGCCGCCACCTCTTCCGGCGGCAGTGAGCCCTTCCAGCCGGCGTAGGTGTCGACCAGCAGCAGCGTCCTGACGACCGAGGGATGCCGGCGGTAGAGCTCAAGGACGACCGTTCCGCCCCAGGAGAGCCCGGCGACATGGGCCGGGCCGAGTCCCAGCTCCTCGATCAGCGCGGCGAGGGCGTCGGCGTAGTCCGCGAGGCCGAAGCCGGGAGGGATGCCCGAGGAGCGTCCGGAACCGGGCTCGTCCCAGGCCACGACCGTGAACTCGTCCGCCAGTCCGGTGAGTTGGGGCTGCCACATACGGGCGTACACGCCCGCGCCGTGCACGAGGACCACCAGCGGTCCCTGGCCGACGCGGTCGTAGGCGATCTCCAGCGCGCCCACCTTCACCGTGGCCATGACTCCAGGCTAGACGCCCCCGCGAACGGTGTCCCCTCGACCGCGGCGCGGCTCAGTCGCCCTGGTAGACGTCCAGCCGCCCGCACATCCCGAACCTGCCGTGCTCCGAGGGCTGTTCCGACCGTACGACGGCGTCGGCGAGGTGGGAGAGGTCGCCCCGTTCGAGACGGTCGAGCTGCTTCCCCGTGGCCGCGGCGGCCGCGGCGGCGCCCCTGAGCCACCGCTCGCGCCACTCGGCGAGCCGGGGCCGTACGAGGGCGGCGGCCGCGCGATGGAAGGCGGCGAGCCCCTCGGGGGCCTCCCGCAGCGCCCGGTAGCCCTCCAGGGCCAGGTCGCGGCGGGCCCGCGCGATCCGCTCCCGTTCCGCCTCCGGGGCGTCCGCCGGGATGGCGGTCGCGGCGGCGTACGTCTCCGGGTCGGTCAGGTGCTCCGGCGGCAGCGTGAGCACCGCGTCGCCCGCTTCCGGAAGGCCGCTGTTCTGCATGAGGACGGTGATGCGCAGATCGTCCTCGTTGACCAGCCGGTGGATGGTGCCCGGCGTGAACCGGGCGACCGTGCCGGGTACGAGGGGCGTGACCTCGTACCCGGACGTCGTGAGGGTCTGCACCGAACCCCGGCCGCCGGTGACGACGTACGCCTCCGAACAGGTCAGGTGCAGATGGGGAGTTCCGCCGGAGACACCGTCGGCGGCGGGCCAGTCGTACACGCGCAGGTGCGAGACGGCGACCCCGCCGGGCAGGCCTTCGTAAGCGGTCACCAGGGGTGTGCCTCCAGGTACTTGGCGATCTCCTCCCGCTCCCAGGCGCCGTCGGCCACGACGACGCGGTAGCGGCGGGTGAGGGTGTCGCCGGGGGCGAGTTCGAACTCGTCGTAGAAGGCCCACGAAGGGGCCACGCCGGCCCACGGCTCGTTGCGGACGAACCAGTGGGCCGGATGGGCGCCTTCGGTGCCGAGGTGGTCGTTCTCGGGGGCGTGCTCGAAGACGAGGGTGGCGTGGCCGTCGGTGCCGTCGTGCTCGCCGGAGAGGGCCAGCCAGGGGGCCTGTTCGCCGAGGAGGCCGGGGCCCTCGGCGTCCGGCGCGAGGATGCGGCCGTCGCGGAAGGCGCGCGGGCCGCGCCAGAACAGGCCGGTGTATCCGGCGAGTTCGCGCCCGGCGGTGGTGGGGCTGCCGAAGACCAGCGGTACGTCACGGCGGTTGGTGATCGCGCTGGTCCAGGTCAGCGCCCAGGAACGGGAGTTCTGGTCGACGTCGTGGATCTCGATCCGGCGCCGCTCGTCGGCCCACAGCTCGCCGCTGTACGGGTGCCAGGTGAGCCGCTCGGCGATGACGACCCGGTCGCCGTCCGCGGAGACCTCGTCGAAGCCGGCGTGGGCCATCGAGCCGACCCGCTCGGGGAGTTCGAGGTAGCCCTCGCCGTGCACGTACGAGTTGCCGCCCCACAGGTTGGCGCCCGACAGGTGCGAGGCGGTCAGGGACAGGCCCTTGTGCCAGCGGTGGTCGTTGGGCCGGTAGTCGGTGACGATGTCGCCTGCGAGCGTCCGCAGCGGGTGGATGTACGGCTTCGGGGCCTCCCAGGCCGCCTCCGGGCGGTAGACGTAGGCGAGGAGCTCGACGCCGGTGGCCGGGTCGGTCACGGTGATGCGGTCGCCGTGCGCGTGGACGATGCGCAGCCCGGTCATACGGGCACCTCCTCGCTGACGACGGGGGCCCAGCCGGGCGTGTTCCCGTGCATGGCCGTGTAGAACGGATCGCCGGGGCCGATCTCGCCCGCCTTGACCGTGACATCGGTGAACGCCGACTTGTAGAGCGCGGCGATCAGCTCCAGGCTGCCACGTCCGTCGGCGCCGCTGCTCCTCGGCCGCTCCCCCGCGCGCATGCTGGCGACGAGCTCGCGCAGCTGCTCCAGGTGCGAGCTGGGCACGTCGGCGCCGAAGTCCCGCCAGGCGGCGAGCTCTTCGGCGGGGATGCCGGGTGCCGGGGTGATGGCCCAGTTGTCGTTGCTGTGACCGTACAGATGGGTGAGTTCGACGGTCGCGCGCTCGCAGTCGATGCGGATGCGGCTGACCTCGTCGGGGCTCAGGACGCTGTTCACGACGGTCGCCAGCGCGCCGTTCTCGAAGCGGACCAGGGCGGTGGAGACGTCCTCGGTCTCCACGTCGTGCACCAGCCGCCCGGCCATGGCGCGGACCTCGCTCCACGGGCCGAGGAGGTCGAGGAGGAGGTCCATCTGGTGGATGCCGTGGCCCATCGCGGGGCCCCCGCTCTCGGTCGCCCAGCGGCCACGCCAGGGGACGGCGTAGTACGCGGTGTCGCGGTACCAGGTGGTCTGGCAGTGCGCGACGAGCGGGCGGCCCAGGGCCCTCTCGTCGAGCAGCCGGCGCACATGGCGGGTGCCTGAACCGAATCGGTGCTGGAAAACGATGGAGGAGTACGGCCCGCTCTCCACACCTTCCTCCGCCTCCACCGCGTCGTAGTCGGCCAGCGTCGGCACCGGCGGCTTCTCGCACCAGACCCAGGCCCCGGCGCGCAGCGCGGCGACGGTCTGGTCGCGGTGCAGGGTCGGCGGGGTGCAGATGCTGACGAGGTCGGGGCACTGCTCGCGCAGCATGCGGTCCAGGTCGGTGTAGGCGTGCGGGACACCGCCGGCCGCGCAGAACTCCTCGACGGCCTTGGCATCGATGTCAACGGCGGCGACCACCTCGACCTCGCCCTCCGCGGCGAGCGCGCTGAGCGCGGTCAGATGGGAGCCCCGGGCGATGGCACCGGTGCCGATGACCGCGGCCCTGATGCGACGGCCGTCGTAGGGAGTGGTGGGTGACATGGACGCGATCAGCACTCCTCGGACGAACGACGGAAAGCGCCGACATCTGCCGACCGTGCAGCAAGCGCTTTCTCTCCGCAGCAACCTAAGCGGCCGCACCCTGGCCGGTCAACAGCTCGTACCCCCTGCTCACCGGCGCCGGGCGAGCACCCTGTGCCAGGCCCGTCACTTGGGGCCGCTAGGCTGCCCTCCACACCCGTGATCACCGCGCCCTCACGGCTCGGTGTGCCCGTCGCCCTCCTCCGATCAGCGCTTGGACTTTCCACCTTCATGTCTTGGTTTGAATCCTTCATCCTCGGACTCGTCCAGGGGCTGACCGAGTTCCTCCCCGTCTCCTCCAGCGCGCATCTGCGCCTGACGGCGGCCTTCTCCGGCTGGAAGGACCCGGGGGCGGCCTTCACCGCGATCACGCAGATCGGCACCGAGGCGGCGGTACTGATCTACTTCCGCAAGGACATCGGGCGGATCATCTCGGCGTGGACCAGGTCGCTGTTCAACAAGGAGATGCGCGGCGACCACGACGCCCAGATGGGCTGGCTGGTGATCGTCGGCTCGATCCCGATCGGTGTGCTCGGTGTGACGCTCAAGGACCAGATCGAGGGGCCGTTCCGCGATCTGCGGATCACGGCGACCATGCTGATCGTGGTCGGCATCATCATCGGCATCGCCGACCGCATGGCCGCCCGCGACGAGGCGGGCGGCAAGCACCGCGCGGCCAAGCAGCGCAAGTCCCTGGAAGACCTGGGCGTGAAGGACGGCCTGATCTTCGGCCTCTGCCAGGCCTGCGCCCTCATCCCGGGCGTCTCACGGTCCGGTGCCACGATCAGCGGCGGCCTCTTCATGGGCTACAAGCGCGAGGCCGCGGCCCGCTACTCCTTCCTCCTCGCCATTCCCGCCGTGCTCGCGTCGGGGCTGTTCGAGACGAAGGACGCGCTGGAGGGCGGTCATGTCGACTGGGCTCCGACCATCTTCGCGACGGTCATCGCGTTCGTCGTCGGATATGTCGTCATTGCGTGGTTCATGAAGTTCATCTCCACCAAGAGCTTCATGCCGTTCGTCTGGTACCGCATCGCGCTCGGGATCGTCATCATCCTGCTGGTGACGTTCGGCGGGCTGAGCCCGCACGCGGCGGAGTCGGCGGGCTGACGCACAGCGGAACCAACAAGATCGCACAGCGAACTCCGTGACCCATCACATACGTTGCGCGTAGCCATTCGGTAGCGGAGTGTCAGTTCCTGCCCTTAGGCTGGTCCGCATGTTCCCCGATTCCATGGCCTCTGGTTCCGTGCGGTCTGCTGCCGAGTTAAACGAGCAGATCCGCGCGCTGTGGCTGCGAGCCGGTGGTTCGCTGTCCGCCCAGGAGCGCGAGGAGTACGAGCTGCTGGTGGTCGAGTGGGCGGCCGCGATCCGGGGGAACGTGATCGAGGCGGCCTGAACCCCCGCTCACCGCTCAGTCGTTGGCGGCGCCGTAGTGCAGGACCCCGTCGCGCGGCAGCAGATAGCCCATCCCCCGCTTCTCGGGCATCACCCCGCCCAACTCCCCGGCGTCGGCCAGCCCGGAGATGTTCCATCCGACCGCTCCGAGGCTGAAGGACGCGGTGCGGAACGCGTCCACGGCGATGGCGGCCAGCCAGTCGTCCATGACCGCGGACCGGTAGAGCGGCCGACCGTCCGAGTACCGGACCCCGACCGCGTCCAGAGCGCTCAGGGGCACCCCGAAGTCCAGCCAGTCGCCGCCACCGTCGTCGTCACCGCAGCGGACCACCATCACCTCGCACGCGACAAGCTCTCCCGACGGCAGCCGGACCCGCCCGTAGAGTCGCCCGAACTCCTCCAGCGAGGCCACCGTGCACGGCACGGACTCCTGCTCCTCCGGCTCCCGGTCGCCATGCCCATAGCAGCCCTCCGCACCCGCCGCGGTCCACACCGCGACGAGGACGGCCTCAAGCCCGGAGTCCTCCGTCGAACCGACCTCTATGCCCAGCTCGTAGCTGCCCTCGCCCCAGGACTGGTGGCGGAAGGAAGCGGCGTACGTCACCGGCCGATCATCCCCCATCACCGCCCCACCTAAGATCCATTCCATGGAGCACCTCGACAGCGTCCCCCCGCGCCAAGGCCTCGTCATCTTCCTCAACGGCACGTCCAGCTCGGGCAAGTCGAGCATCGCCGCCGAGTTGCTGCGGATCCTCGACGAACCGTACTTCCACATGCCCGTGGACGCGTTCCACGCGATGCGGTCGAGCGCGCCCGTACCCGAGGAGGAGGTGGGCACGGTGCTGCACCGCACCTGGCAGGGGTTTCACCGCGCGGTCGCGGGGATGGCGGCCGCGGGGAACAACGTCGTCGTCGATCATGTGCTGAGCGCGCGGTGGCGGCTCGACGACTGTCTCTCGCTCTTCGCACCCCGGGACGTGGTGCTCGTCGGTGTGCACTGTCCCCCCGAGGAGCTGGCCCGCCGGGAGCGTGAGCGGGGTGACCGGCCGCCCGGGCTCGCGGCGCGGCAGATGGAGCAGGTGCACTCCCACGGGGTGTACGACGTCGAGTACGACACGAGCCTCGCCACCCCGCGGGAATGCGCCCTGCGCATCAAGGAGTTCCTGCCCACGCGCCCCACGCCGACCGCGTTCGAGCGGCTGCGCGCGGCCCGCTGACCTCACGGGTCACCGGTCGAGGAGCTCGCAGACCTCACGGAAGTCCTCGTGGGCCTCGCCGTACTGCTTGGCGGCGACCAGGAACATCGAACGGTCCGTCAAGGCCCGGCCCAGCACCTCGCGTTCGCCGAGCCGGCGGGCCAGCGCCACGCCCTCGTCGACGGCGGGGCGCAGAGGCCTCAGCTCGCGGTCCCGATGCTCCAGACACCAGGCGGTGCGGACGGTCAGTCTGCGGTGCAGGGCAATCAGTTCGGGGAGCGGAACGGACGGGTCCTGCCGCGCCGTGGCGACCTGTTTCTCCAAGGGCCTCACTCCGTCGAAGTACGCCTTCCTGACGTCGGGCGACCAATTTCCCGGCTCCTCCCCGAACGCGGGCGCCGACGCGTCCCGGGTCGGGGCGGGTTCCGCCGGCCGGCCCGACAGAGTGAGCAGTCTGACCCACCAGTGCCAGCCGGTGCCCCGGTTCCGGCGCTCCCCGGTGTGTTCCAGTTCGGTGAGGACGCCGAGGGCCTCCTGCCGGGCCGCTCGTGCCTCCCCCGGCCGGCCTGCCGCGGACAGCATGTCCGCATGGTGGACCAGTACGTAGACCAGGGCCGCCAGCGGAGCGGTTTCCGCGTCGGCTTCGGCGCGTGTGGTGTCCACCAGTTCCGCGAAGGCCTCCAGAGCCGCTTCGTGCCGTCCGGCGGCCGCCAGTTCGGCCATCCACCCGACTCCCTTCCAGAACGAGATCCTTCTGCCGGATTCCCGCTCCCACCCGACCATCAGCTCGCGGATCTCCGCCGCCTCGCCGTGCCGTCCCTCCTCGGCCAACGCCACCGCCAAGGCCCAGCACCCGTACGCCGGATACTTCTCGTACCCGTGCTCGTATCCCCACCGGCCGGCCGCGGCCATCTCCTCGCAGACCGCAAGCGCCTCCGCCCGGCGACCGGCGCGGTACAGCTCCCCCAGATAGCCGGACAGGGCCCGCACGAGCAGCTCGGTCCGCGTAGGAACGCTCTCGTCGATACGCCGTGCGGTGGCCACTGCCTCGATGTCCCGGGCCAGCGCCACGTCGGGCAGATCCCGGATCTCGTACGCGCACGCGTACGAGATCAGCGCCTCGGTCAGTCTCGGCAGATACACCAACGGGTTCACCACCGCCAGCACGCGGTACGCCTCGACCCGCTGCTCGACGCTCGACGCCGATGCGAGCAGTGTCGTCCGTGCCCTGAACACCGCGTCCTGATCGACCTTGTCCGCCTCATCCATGACGGCGATTCTGAGAGTCGGAGCCCTGCTCGAACAAGGTTTCAGAGCTGTGCCGTCCGTCCTACGAAAACCGCCTCCGACCTGTCATGATGGAGATGTCTTCACCCCTGGAAGATCCCCTCCCCCACCGGCTCGAAGTGCCCTGACGTCGGCCGAATACCTCGCACGGCGACGGAGTCCCGTTCGCTACCGTCGTGCCATGCGAGCGATCGTCATAGGCGCGGGCATCGGAGGACTCGCCGCGGCGCTGAGTCTGCGGCGCGGCGGCCATGAGGTCGTGCTGGTCGAACAGACCCCGCGGTTCACCGAGTTCGGCGCCGGGATCCAGCTCGCCCCCAACGCCACACGGGTGCTGCGCCGGCTGGGGCGGCTGGAGGCGGTCGCCGAACAGGCCGCTCCGCGCGGCGAGTTGAGCTTCCGGAGCTGGTCGAACGGTGCCGAGATCTGCGGCTACACGCTGGGGCGCGAGGTCGACGACGTGTTCGGGGCGCCCTATCTCCAGCTCCACCGGGCCGATCTGCAACAGGCGTTGGCCGCGGCGGTGCCGGGTGGGTCCGTCCTTCTGGACACCGAGGTAGTGGGCATCGACCAGGACGACAAGTCCGCCGCGGTGACGACGGCGAGCGGTGAGCGGCTGACCGGGGATCTCGTCGTCGCCGCGGACGGTATCCGGTCCGCCGCCCGGCAGTGGCTCTTCGGCGCGGACGAGGCCGTGTTCTCGAAGACCGCCGCCTACCGCGCGCTCCTCCCGACCGCCGCGGTCGCCGACCTGGATCTGCCGGACACCGGGATCTGGCTCGGGCCCGGCCGGCACTTCGTCCACTACTGGCTGCGCCGCGGTGAACTCCTCAATGTCGTCGCCGTATTCGGGACGGAGACGGCCCAGGAGTCCTGGACCGCGCTGGCGGAACCGGGGGAGCCGCTGCGGGCGTTCGAGGGCTGGGACGCGCGCGTGGTGCGGGTCCTGGAGCGTGCGGGGCGGATGTATCGCTGGGGCATCTACACCCGGGCCCCGCTCGCCCGTTGGAACCTCGGCCGGGTGGCTCTGCTGGGCGACAGCGCCCACGCGATGGTGCCGTTCCAGGCCCAGGGCGCGGCCCAGGCGATCGTCGACGCGGACGTGCTCGGCGACTGTCTGACGGGCGCGGACGCCGACGACGTACCGGAGGCGCTCGAACGGTATGTGCGGCGACGGCTGGCCACCGCCACTTCCATGCAGGCGCGTTCCGCGAGCGCGGGCGAGGAGTTCCATCTGCCGGACGGTCCCGAGGCCGAGGCGCGGAACGCCCGGATGGCGGCGCACGCCACCGAGCACCGCTTCCTGCCGGTGGCGGCCGCGTGGGTGGCCGACGGGTCATGAAGAGCCCCCTGCCACACCTCCGACGGGCGGGCGCCGCCCCCACGCGTGCGAATGTCTCCGCACGCCTCTTGGCCCCGCCCGTCCCATGCCCAACACTGAGCCGATGACGCAGCGTGTGGAGCTCGCCACCGTGATGGACCGGCTGGCCGTCGACGAGTTGGTCACCGACTACGCGGTGGCGGTGGACGACGGCGACTGGACGGCGTACCGGAGGCTGTTCACCCCGGACGGGCGGGCGGACTACCGTTCGGCCGGCGGGGTCGAGGGGGACGCCGGGGAGGTCGCCGCGTGGCTCGCGGAGAGTCTGCGGGTGTTCTCGATGCGGCAGCATCTGATCGTCAACCGGCGTGTCACCTTCGGCCAGTGGGACCACGACACGGGCGACACGGCCCGCGTCCAGGCCGACTACGTCAATCCCATGAGGATCGAACAGGACGGCGACGCCTCCGCCCCCGACTTCATCTGCGGTGGCCGCTACGCGTTCGTGGCGCTGCGCACCTATGACGGCTGGCGGCTGCGCGAGGTCGTCGTGCAGGAGAAGTGGCGGCGCCTCCCGGTCCCCGCACCCCGTCCATGATCAACTGAGCGGACGCCCTCTGTCCCCGGGGCGTCCGTACCGCGCACACTGGAGGGACGCACGGGGCAGGGAGGCGCCGCATGAAGACGCTCGGCAGCTGGCTCACCTCCCCATGGCGGCGTTCCGCGCTCGCGGCACTCGCCGCCGCTCTGCCGGTGCTCGCCTTCCCCGCCCCGTCCCTGTGGTGGTTCGCCTACGTCGCTCTGGTCCCCTGGATCGCGCTGGCCCGCTCCGCGCCGACCGGGAAGCGGGCGGCCTACGACGGCTGGGCGGGCGGGTTCGGGTTCATGCTGGCGATGCACCACTGGCTGCTGCCGAGCCTGCATGTGTTCACGCTCGTCATCGCGGCCCTCCTCGGCGCGCTGTGGGCGCCCTGGGGCCTGCTGGTCCGTCACTTCCTCGCCGGGACGCCCTCGCGCGGCCGGATCGCCGGGGCGCTGCTCGTGCTGCCGTCGGGCTGGCTGCTGGTCGAGCTGGTCCGGTCCTTCCAGGGACTGGGCGGGCCGTGGGGCATGCTCGGGTCGAGTCAGTGGGAGGTGGAGCCGGCGCTGCGGCTGGCCTCGGTGGGCGGGGTGTGGCTGCTCAGCTTCCTGGTGGTGGCCGTCAATGTGGCGGTCGCCGTACTCGTCGCCGTCCGGCAGTCCCGGGTCCCCGCGGTGGCCGGGCTCGTGGCCACCGCCGCCGTCACCTCCGCGGCCTGGATGTGGTCGCCGCGTCCGGACGCCGACGGCGGCGTGCGGATCGCCGTCGTGCAGCCGGGGGTCGTCGACGGGCTCGGCAGCGGCGCCAAACGCTTCGCCCGCGAGGAACAGCTCACCCGGCGCCTCGTCGGGCAGGACGTCGACCTGATCGTGTGGGGCGAGAGCAGTGTCGGATACGACCTCGGCGACCGCCCCGACCTCGCCGGGCGCCTCGCCGCGCTGTCCCGCGAGACCGGCGCCGACATCCTCGTCAACGTCGACGCCCGGCGCTCCGACAAGCCCGGCATCTACAAGAGTTCGGTGCTCGTCGGCCCCGACGGGCTCACCGGCGACCGCTACGACAAGATGCGGCTCGTGCCCTTCGGCGAGTACGTCCCGTTCCGCTCGCTGCTCGGCTGGGCGACCTCGGTCGGCAAGGCGGCGGGCGAGGACCGGCGGCGCGGCAGCGAGCAGGTCGTGATGGACGTCGGGCACGGGCTGAAGGTCGGTCCGATGGTCTGCTTCGAGTCGGCGTTCCCCGACATGAGCCGGCATCTCGCCCAGGACGGCGCCGAGGTACTGGTCGCCCAGTCGGCGACCTCGTCCTTCCAGCAGAGCTGGGCCCCCGAACAGCACGCCTCGCTCGCCGCCCTGCGCGCCGCCGAGACCGGCCGCCCGATGGTGCACGCGACCCTCACCGGGGTCTCCGCGGTCTACGGCCCGGAGGGACAGCGCATCGGCTCGTGGCTGGGCACGAGCGCCCGTACGACGGCGGTGTACGAGGTGCCGCTGGCCACCGGGGTCACGCCGTACGTCCGCTTCGGCGACTGGCCGGTGCAGGTGGCGCTGTTCGTGGTCGCCGCCTGGGCCGCCGGGTGGGGTGTCAAGACGTTGCAGCTCAGGCGGCCCGCTGCCGCACCGCGCGTACCACCCGCTCGCACAGCTCATGGGTCGCCAGCGCGTCCCGGGCGCTGAGCACCTTTCCCGCGCGCACGGCGTCGAGGAAGGCCAGCACGGCCTGTTCGATGCCGCGCTGCCGGGCCACCGGCACCCAGTCCCCGCGGCGCCTCGTGGTCGGCTGCCCCTTGTGGTCGATGACCTCGGCGAGGTTGACCACCTGGCGCTTGGTGTCCTGCCCGGACACCTCCAGGATCTCCTCGGCCGAGCCACTGAGCCGGTTCATGATCCCGAGCGCCGTGAAGCCGTCGCCGGAGAGCTGGAGCACGACATGGTGCAGCAGGCCGTCCTCGACGCGGGCGCGCACGGTCACGTCGTCGACAGGGCCCGGGGCGAGGAAGCGCAGGGTGTCGACGACGTGGATGAAGTCGTCGAGGATCATCGAGCGCGGCTCCTCGGGCAGCCCGATGCGGTTCTTCTGGAGGAGGATCAGCTCGCGCGGGTGGTCGGCGCACTGCGCGTACCCGGGCGCGTAACGCCGGTTGAAGCCGACGGCGAGGGACACCCCGCGCTCCTCGGCGAGCGCCACCAGTCGCTCGGAGTCGGCGAGTTCGTACGCCAGCGGCTTGTCGACGTACGTCGGTACGCCCGCCTCCAGGAGCCGTGTCACGATCTCCGGGTGGGCGACGGTGGCCGCGTGCACGAACGCCGCGTCGAGGTCTTCGGCGAGGAGCGAGTCGAGATCCGCGTGCCGCTGCCCTTCGGGGAGGTGGAGGCCGTCGGCGATCCGGGTGAGGGTGGCGGGGTTGCGGGTCTGGAGATGGAGTTCGACGGCGGGAAGGCTGCCGAGCACCGGGAGATAGGCCTTCTGTGCGATGTCGCCGAGTCCGATGCAGCCGACCTTCACTGACTTCCCCTACCGCTTGCCCGCGCCTGACCTGACGGAAGCATACGGCCCCGAAATACGTG
Source organism: Streptomyces sp. NPDC046909 (assembly GCF_040644695.1). Taxonomy (NCBI): domain Bacteria; kingdom Bacillati; phylum Actinomycetota; class Actinomycetes; order Kitasatosporales; family Streptomycetaceae; genus Streptomyces; species Streptomyces sp. NPDC046909. The sequence goes on from NZ_JBEYXC010000009.1 coordinate 401,587, forward strand.
GCCGCGGCGGACGGGTTGGGACACGATGCGGGCATGACGACGCAGCGCAGGGAACCCGCCACCGACGCCGACGAACGGACCATGCTGGAGGGCTGGCTCGACTATCACCGGCAGACCCTGGCATGGAAGTGCGAGGGCCTGACCGACGCCCAGCTCAGGACCGCCGCGGTGGAGCCCTCCGCGCTCTCCCTGATGGGGCTGGTGCGGCATCTGGCGGAGTGCGAGCGGGGCTGGTTCCGCAAGGTGCTGGCCGACGAGGGTGCGGGGCCGATCTACTACAGCGACGAGGACCCGGACGGGGAGTTCCGTCTCACCGAGGCGGACACCTGGGCGGAGGCCCACGCCACCTGGCAGGCCGAGATCGCCGTCGCCCGGAGCCACGCGGCGCGCTTCGCCCTGGACGACATGTCGGCGGGCAAGCACCGGCGCACCGGTGAGCGCTTCAGTCTGCGGTGGATCTACACCCACATGATCGAGGAGTACGCCCGTCACAACGGTCACGCCGACCTGATCCGCGAGCGGCTCGACGGCGCTACCGGCGACTGACGTCAGCCTCGCCGGGGGCGCGCCCTCCGTACGGGGCCGGAGATCACCCGTGTGGGGCAACCTGCGCTTGTCCGCTGTCCCAAACCCGGTGCGACCCAGCAGAGTTGCGCAGGTGCATCGAACGACGACGACCGCAACGCTCCTGGTCACCGTGGCTGTCTCGGCCCTCTCCGGCTGTGTGACGGTCCAGCGCCCAGTCCTCCCCGGCCCTCCGGCCGGGCTGCCGTCCCAGCCGTCGGCGCCCCGCCCGGACGGCCGGGCCGAGCCGCAGATCGTGCAGGCACCGGCGAAGGAGGCCCTGGAGCTCATCGAGCCGTCCCGCCGCGCGGCCCCGAGCGCGCCGGTGTCCCGGGACGCGGCCCCCGCCGCCTCCGCCGCCGCACCGGCACCCGGGCAACAGGCCCCCCGCGTCCACCCGCACCCCGGTCCGGCCCATCCGGAGCGGCACCCCAAGGCCCCGCGGCAGCCGCGGGTGGAGATCCCCGACGTCGCCAAGTCGGTGCCGAAGAACCCGGACGTGTGCAAGCTCGGCAAGCAGTACGGGGGCTGGCGCAAGGACAGCCCGGAGGCGGTGATCTGCGAGCAGACCTACGGGCGTTAGCCGGAACGGGTCAGGGGCGTCGGCGTGGCGGCATCCAGCCACCGCCGCTGTCCCCCAGCCGCAGCTCCAGACGGCTGATCGCCGCCCGGACGCCGTCCCCGTAACTGTCGTCGCCGAGGGTCTCCGCGGCCCGGCGTGCGCGCCCGAGATGGGTGCGGGCGGCCTCGGTGCTGCCGAGCTTCACATAGTCCGCCGCCAGGTTCAGGTGCAGCGACGGGTACAGGGCCCGGACCGCGAGGGCGCCCTCGTGCTCGGCGAGGCGGTCGTCGGTGAGTTCCTCGGCGGCGGTCAACGCCCGCAGGTCCCAGGCGAGTTCGTCGGAGGGGTCGTCATGGGTGTCGGCCATGTAGTGGGCGAGGGTGCAGCGGTGCAGCGGGTCGCCGGTCTCGCCGATCTCCGCCCAGAGGTCCAGGAAGCGGTGCCGGGCCTCCTCGCGGTCGCCCGCGTGATGCAGCATGACGACCTGCCCGATCCGCGTCATCACGGCATCCGGGGCCGTCTGCTCCTGTCGCTCCGCCACCGCGTCCTCCACACCCTCGGGCCGTCCTGGTCGCACCCGACGCTAACCGCAGCCACCGGCATTCCCGGCGAGGCGGGGCCGACCCGGCGGACCGGCCCCGCACCAGGTCAGCCCAGGTTCGGGATCGTCCAGTCGATCGCCTCGTGACCCTGCTGGGCGACCGCCTCGTTGATCTGCGTGAACGGGCGGGAGCCGAAGAACTTCTTCGCCGACAGGGGCGAGGGGTGCGCGCCCTTCACGACCACATGCCGGCTCTCGTCGATCAGCGGGAGCTTCTTCTGGGCGTAGTTGCCCCACAGCACGAAGACCGCCGGGTCGGGCCGCTCGGCGACCGCGCGGATGACCGCGTCGGTGAACTTCTCCCACCCCTTGCCCTTGTGCGAGTTCGCCTCGCCGGAGCGGACGGTGAGCACCGCGTTGAGCAGCAGGACGCCCTGCTGGGCCCACGGCAGCAGATAGCCGTTGTCCGGGACCGGGGTGCCCAGCTCCTCCTTCATCTCCTTGTAGATGTTGCGCAGCGAGGGCGGGGTCTTGACGCCGGGGCGCACCGAGAAGCACAGGCCGTGGCCCTGGCCCTCGCCGTGGTACGGGTCCTGACCGAGGATCAGGACCTTCACCTGGTCGTAGGGCGTAGCGTCGAGCGCGGCGAAGACCTCCTCGCGCGGGGGGTAGACGGGACCCTTCGCCCGCTCCTCCTCGACGAACTCGGTCAGCTCCTTGAAATAGGGCTGCTGGAGCTCGTCGCCCAGGACCCCGCGCCAGGACTCGGGCAGCATGGCGGTGTCGGTCACGTCAACGTCCTTATGTCGTGCGGTCGCTTCAGGTCTCAGAACCTACAGGCGACCACTGACAACGGACCGCGCTCCCCGGGAAACCCCGCCTACCAGCTGGTCTTCCGGTACAGCTCCCACATCGTCATCATGGTCGCCGGGTCGATGACGTTCTCCAGGCCGCCGACCTCCTCGTCCGCGGCCACGTACTGCTTGCCCTGCCACAGCGGCAGCAGCCGTGCGTCGTCGACGAAGATCTGCTGGGCGTCCTCGATCTGCTGGGCGACGGCCCCGCGGTCGCTCTCCGCGCGCGACTCGGGCAGCAGCTTGCCGGTGATCTCGGGGGCGTCGTACGGGGTGCCGAGCGCGTTCTGCTCACCGACGAAGGGGGCGATGAAGTTGTCGGCGTCGTTGAAGTCGGGGAACCAGCCGCGCCCGAACACCGGGTACTCGCCCTTCTGGTAGCCCTCGACGTAGGTCTTCCAGGGGCGGCTCTTGAGGGTGATCGTGAAGAGGCCGGAGTCCTCCAGCTGCCGCTTCAGCTCCTCGAAGGCGGGCTTGGTCGTGGAGCCGTAGCGGTCGCTGGTGTACCAGAGGGTCAGCGGGACCTTGTCGGTGATCCCCGCCTCGGTGAGGATCCGCTTGGCCTTGGCCACGCTGGGGTTTCCGAAGTCGTCGAAGAAGCCCGTGGTGTGGCCGGTGAGTCCGGCCGGGACCATCGAGTACAGCGGCTGGACGGTGTCCTTGTAGACCTTGTGGACGAGTGCCCCGCGGTCGACGATCTGGGCGACGGCCTTGCGGACCGCGGGCTTCGCGGACCAGGGGTCGCTGGGGTTGAACACCAGGTAGCTGATCTCGGAGGTGGCGTTCTCGACGAGCTGGAGCCCCTCCTCGCGCTGGTTGTCCTCGATGTCGATGGTGTCGGCGGCGGCGAGACCGCGGTAGATGACCGAGATCTCCTTGTTCCTGAGCGCCTCGACCATGTCGTCCGACTGCTGGAAATAGCGGATGGTGACGGCGCTGTTCTTGCGGTCCGCGATGCCCTTGTAGTTGTCGTTGCGGACGAGTTCGGCCTTCTCGCCCTCGTCGAAGCCGTCGAGGGTGTAGGGCCCCGAGCCGCTGATCCGGCCGTCCTTGCGGATCGCGGTCGCGGAGTAGTCCTCGGGGTCCACGATCGACATGGCGGGCGTGGTGAGCACCAGCGGGAAGGTGGCGTCGGGCTGGCTGAGGTGGAAGACGACCTCGCGGTCGCCCTTGACCTGCACCCGGGAGAGCGTGCCCAGCAGGCCCGCGGGACCGCCGTTGACGTTGATCTTCTTGATCCGGTCGATCGAGTACTTGACGGCGTCGGCGTCCAGGGTGTGCCCGTTGGAGAACTTCAGGCCCTCGCGCAGGGTGCAGCTGTACTCGGTGCTCGACGTGTCCGTGAACTCGCAGCTCTCGGCGGCGTCGGGCTCGGGGGCGGTGCCGCCGGGCGAGTAGTTGAGGAGCGTCTGGTAGACGTTGCGGAACAGTTCCCAGGAGTTGTCCCAGGAGGCCGCGGGGTCGAGCGTGGCCGGGGCGCTGGTGGTTCCGACGACGATCGCCTCCCCGTCGTCGGAGGAATCCGAGGAGAACACTCCACATCCGGCCACCAGGGTCGATATGGACGCGATGGACGCTATCCGCCGAAGGCCTCTGTTCCGGTTGAACACGCGCACGCTCCTAGAGCTGCCATACCAAGGGTTGGCAGACCATACCGCAGCTTTACCCGAACTGAACCGGGCCCTCCGCCCTGTGGACATTCGGGGGTGCTGTGACCACCGTGTCAGGGGTCTGTGCGCGTTCTGTACATGGACACGGGCGCCACCGGTGTCCAGTGGCGCCCGTGGGATGTGCGGTTCCGGTCAGCCGACGCCGGCGTTGAGGAAGATGCCGCCGTCGATGACGAGCGTCTGGCCGGTGATCCAGTCGGACTGCGCCGAGGTCAGGAACGCGGCGGCGCCGCCGATGTCGGACGGCACGCCGAGCCGGCCCAGCGGGTAGGAGGCGGCGGCCTCGGCCTCCCGGCCCTCGTACAGGGCCTGCGCGAACTTGGTCTTGACGACCGCCGGGGCGATCGCGTTGACCCGCACCTTGGGCGCGAACTCATGGGCGAGCTGCTCGGTCAGGTTGATCATGGCGGCCTTGCTGACGCCGTACGCGGCGATGAAGGGCGAGGGCGCGATGCCCGCGACGGAGGCGATGTTGACGATCGCGCCGCCGTTGTCCTTCTGCCAGGCGTGCCAGGTCTTCTGGGCGAAGCCGAGCGCCGAGATCACGTTGGTCTCGAACACCTTGCGGGCCACGTTCAGGTCGAGGTCGGCGATCGGCCCGAACACCGGGTTGGTACCGGCGTTGTTGACCAGGTAGTCGACCCGGCCGAAGGCCTCCATGGCGCGCGCGACGGCGACGGCCTGGTGCTCCTCGTCGTGGGCCTTGCCGGCGACGCCGATGACGCGGTCGGCGCCGAGCTGCTCGACGGCCTCCTTCAGGGCGTCCTCGTTGCGGCCGGTGATGATCACGCGGTCGCCGCGGGCGACGAGGGCTTCGGCGACGCCGTAGCCGATGCCCCGGCTGGCGCCCGTGACGAGGGCGACCTTGCCGGAGAGCTCAGGCAGTTCAGTCATGTCGGTGGTCCCTAGGTCCCTTGATCGCTTAGTCGAGCGGTCCGCCGGCCACGTACAGCACCTGGCCGGAGACGAAGCCGGCGGCCTCGTCGGTGAAGAAGGCGATGGCGTTGGCGATGTCCTCGGGCTCGCCCACGCGCGCGACGGGGATCTGGGTGGCGGCCGCGGCCTTGAACTCCTCGAAGCCCATGCCCACGCGCGCGGCGGTGGCGGCGGTCATGTCGGTGGCGATGAAGCCGGGGGCGACGGCGTTGGCGGTGATGCCGAACTTGCCGAGCTCGATGGCGAGGGTCTTGGTGAAGCCCTGGAGACCGGCCTTGGCGGCGGAGTAGTTGGCCTGGCCGCGGTTGCCGAGCGCCGAGGAGGAGGACAGGTTGACCACGCGGCCGAAGCCGGCGTCGACCATGTGCTTCTGGACGTACTTCGTCATCAGGAACGAGCCGCGCAGGTGGACGTTGAGAACGGTGTCCCAGTCCGAGGCGCTCATCTTGAACAGCAGGTTGTCGCGGAGCACGCCCGCGTTGTTGACGAGGATCGTCGGGGCGCCGAGCTCGGCGACCACGCGCGCGACGGCCGCCTCGACCTGGGCCTCGTCGGAGACGTCCGCGCCGACGGCGATCGCCTTGCCGCCCGCCGCGGTGATCTTCTCCACGGTGTCCTTGCAGGCGGCCTCGTCGAGGTCGATCACGGCGACCGCGCGGCCCTCGGCGGCCAGTCGTACGGCGGTCGCGGCACCGATGCCGCGCGCGGCGCCGGTGACGATGGCTACCCGCTGCTCAGTGGTGGACATTGCTCGTTCTCCTCGCCCTTGAAGAATGTGCGGCCCCATGGGTGAGCGACCGCTTAGTACCTTCAGCAGACGTGACGCTAGAAGCCCTGGCACCCGGTGTCAACGCCATGCCGCCCGGGTGTGATCCATTACCTGACCAGGAGGTCCAGGAGCCGCTCGGTCTCGGCCGCCGGATCGGTGGTGAGCCCGGTGTGCACGGGTCCCGGCTGGACGACCGTGGAGCGGGGCGCCACCAGCCAGCGGAAGCGCCGCCCGGCGTCGTCCCCGGCCGCCTGACCTGCGGTGTCCGCGCCGCCGCACACCCCTTCGACGGCACCCAGGGCCGCCCGGATCCCGGCCACGTCCGCCTGAGGGTCCAGGGCGAGCAGCCGCGCCTCGTCGAGGTGGGTGCGGGCGCCGACGTACCCCTTCGCGCGGCAGTAGACGAGCACGCCGGCGTTGATGCACTCGCCGCGCTCGACGCGCGGGACGACGCGCAGCAGGGCGTACTCGAAGACGTCCCGGTCGCTTCCCTGGCCGCCCTTGATGATGTGGCGCTCGACCACACTGCCGGCCATGTGGATGTGGCGCTCGCTCACTTGATCCCCTGGATACGGTCGTGGATGACGGTGGCGCGGGCCAGCAGGGGCCGCGCATACGCCCTTCTCAGCTCGTCCGGGGTGTCGAAGCCCGGCTCGTCGGCCAGCCAGACGTCCGGGATCTCGGCGGTGACCTCGGCGAGGAGGTCCTCGGTGACGAGGGGGGCGAGGTCGGCGGCCGCCGTCTCGACGTCCGGGGTGAAGCGGGCGAGGGCGTGGTCCGAGGCGTCGTACGGGCGCGCGGCCGATGCCTCGGCGCCGGGCCAGTTGTGGTGCCAGATCATGGTCGCGCCGTGGTCGATGAGCCACAGATCGCCGTGCCACATCAGCAGGTTGGGGTTGCGCCAGGACCGGTCGACGTTGTTGACCAGCGCGTCGAACCAGACGATCCGGCCGGCCTCCCGCGGGCTCACCGTGAAGGCGAGCGGGTCGAAGCCGAGGGCGCCGGAGAGGAAGTCCATGCCGAGGTTGGTGCCGCCGCTGGCCCGGAGCAGGTCCTGGACCTGCTGCTCGGGTTCGCCGAGGCCGAGCACCGGGTCGAGGCCGAGGGTCACCAGGCCGGGCATCCGGAAGCCGAGGCGGCGCGCGAGTTCGCCGACGACGACCTCGGCGACCAGGGTCTTGCGGCCCTGTCCGGCGCCGGTGAACTTGATGACGTACGTCCCGAGATCGTCGGCCTCGACGAGCCCCGGCAGCGAGCCGCCCTCCCGCAGGGGCGTGATGTAGCGGGTCGCGATGGCTTCCTTGAGCATCGCCCCAGGTTACCGAGGGGTGGCTGAACAACCGGCACGCCGGGTCCGTACCCCTGGGCAGTTCACGAGGTCACCGCGGAAGGGGACGGCTCCATGTCCAGCGAAACGCTTCATCCCACCTCGGCCCCGAGTCGACGCACCGTCGTGGCGGCGGTGGGGGCGGTGGGCGTCGCCCTCACGCTGAACGCGTGCGGGTCGGACGACGACGGGGCCTCCTCGGCCTCCGGGACCGCGCTCGGCAAGACGTCCGACATCCCCGAGGGCGGCGGCAAGATCTTCGCGGACGCGGGGGTGGTGGTCACCCAGCCCACGGCGGGTGAGTACAAGGCCTTCTCGTCGAAGTGCACCCACCAGGGGTGTGCGGTGACGGGGATCGCGAACGGGGTCATCACCTGCCCCTGCCACAAGAGCGAGTTCTCTGTGACCGACGGCAGCGTGAAGAAGGGGCCCGCCACCCAGCCGCTGCCCGAGGAGAAGATCAGTGTGAGCGGCGATTCGATCTCGCTCGCGTGAGACAGGCCAGCACCTCGGCCGTGGTCGCGAGGGTGGCGACCAGGGCGAGGGTGTTGCGGATCATCGCGGGGGTGTAGTCGGAGGGCACCCCGGCGATGGCGTCGGTGACGACCACGGCGGTGTAGCCCCGGTTGACCGCGTCGAACACGGTGTTGGGGATGGCCACGTTGGCGGAGACCCCGGTGACGACGAGGGTGCGGCAGCCGAGGTTGCGCAGCAGCGGATCGACGTCGGTGCCCTGGATCGGCGACAGCCCGTGCAGCCGTCGTACGACGAAGTCCTCCTCGAAGACCTCGATCGGGGCGGCGACACGCACCGCGGTGGTGCCGGACAGCTGCTGGACGGGGAGCCGTCCGGCGGCGCGGAACAGCCGGGCGTTGTGGTTGGCGCCGCGGCCGTCGGGGCGGCGTTCGGCGATCGCGTGGATCACCTGGACGCCGCTCTCGTGGGCCGCCGTCACCAGCCGGGCCACGTTGGCGAGGGTGCCCGACTGCCGTGCCTCCTTGGCGAGTTCGGGCAGCGCGCTGTCGGGGCCGACGACGCCCTGCTGGCACTCGACGGTGAGCAGCACCGTGGAGCGCGGGTCGAGGAGCTCGCCGAGCTGTTCGCGGGACGCCACAGTTCCCCCTTGGTCGCCGGTCGCCGACGGTGGAGCGGGAGCGTAACCACCATTGCGTGCCGACGGAAGACGCCGCATCCTTTTCTGACGTGATGTCAGAGGATCTCTCCTCTGGCACGACGTGGGAGAAGGAAGAGGGGGCCGTATGACCGCCACTCAGCGCCGGGGCCGGAAGATCATGATGACGCCGGGCGAGCTGGACGAGTTCCTCGCCAGCCAGCGCACGTGCCGGGTCGCCACCGTGTCGAAGGAGGGCGCCCCGCATGTGAGCACGCTCTGGTTCGCCTGGGACGGCACCTCGTTGTGGCTGTACTCGGTGGTGAAGAGCAGGCGCTGGACCGACCTGCGCCGCGATCCGCGGGTCGCGATCGTGGTCGACACCGGCGAGGAGTACGACGAGCTGCGCGGCGTCGAGCTGTCGGGGGCCGTGGAGTTCGTGGGCGAGGCGCCTCGCGTAGGCGACCTGTACGCCGAACTCGACGTCCCCGAGACGCTGTTCGCGCGCAGGAACTTCGGCCTCGACGAGATGCCGCACGACGGACGGCACGCGTGGATGCGGCTGACGCCGGAGAAGATCGTGTCCTGGGACTTCCGCAAGTTGGCGTCGCTGTAAGGCCGTTCGGCCGGCGCCGCGGTGTGGGGCTGGGGCTGCTGTTCAGCCCAGCCGGGTCGCGGCTACGCGGAGTGCCTCGACCGCCGCCCGGATCGACGGACGGCGGTCGGCGTCCGCGCGCCAGACGACGTACACATGCCGTCGGACCCGCTGCTTGAGCGGGACGGTGACGACTCCTTCGGGCATCGGGTGCCGCCCGAGGAGCGGGGCGATACAGACGCCCAACCCGGCGGCCACGAGCCCGAGTTGGGTATGTGTCTCGGCGGCGCGGTGGCCGACGATGGGTTCGATGCCCTTCGAGCGCAGGGTGAACATCAGCCACTCGTGGCAGAACTCACCCTGCCCCCAGGTGATCCACTCGTCCCCGGCGAACTCGGCGAGGTCCACCTCGTCCCGGCCGGCGAGCCGATGCCCGACCGGCATGGCCACGTCCGCCGGGTCGTCCAGCACGGACGCCTTGACCAACCCGTCGGGCAACGGCATCGGCTTGTTGTACCAGTCGAGCACGACGGCGAGGTCGAGGTCGCCGCGCACCACCCCGGCGATCCCGAGCTCCGGCTCCAGTTCGCACGAGCGGACCCGCAGCGCGGGATGCTCCGCGACGAGCGCCGAGAGGGCGGCGGGGAACAGTCCGCGCGCGGCGGTCGGGAACGCCGAGATCCTCAACTCCCCGACGACCTGCCCGCGTTGGGCCTCCAGATCGGACTGCGCGAGCGCGACCTGCGACAGAATGCGCGCCGCGTGCTCGGCGAGCAGCCGCCCGGCATCGGTGAGCCGCACCCCGCGCCCGTTCTTGGCGAGCAGCTGCTGTCCGACCTCCCGCTCCAGCTTGGACATCTGCTGCGAGACGGCGGACGTCGTGATGTGCAGTCCCTCAGCGGCACCGCTCACCGAGCCGTGCCGGGCGAGGGCGTCGAGGGTGCGCAGGCGCTCCAGGTTCAACATGTAAGCGATGCTACGAGATACCGAGTCGAAAATCTCGATTGTGCTACGAGGTGGCCGACGTCAAGGTTGCTCACATGACCCCCGCCACCAGCACCGTCACCGAATCCCCGAGCCGCACCCTCGACTGGCGCCTGCGCTTCGCCGCCCTCGCCCTGATCTGGGGCTTCAGCTTCCTGCTCATCAAGGTGGGCACCGAGGGCTACGCCCCCTTCCAAGTCACCCTGGGACGACTCCTGTTCGGCACGGCGGTACTGGCGGCAGCCATGGCGATGAAGCGGGAGCGACTGCCGCGCGGGCCACGCACCTGGGCCCACCTCACCGTGGCGGCCTTCCTGCTCAACGCCCTGCCCTTCTCCCTCTTCGCCTACGCCGAGCTGACGATCCCGTCCACGCTCGCGGGCATCTGCAACGCGACCTCGCCTCTGTGGGGCATGGCCCTGTCCCTGATCGCCCTCTCGGAGGACCGCCCGACCCGCACCCGCGTCGCCGGTCTCGGCCTCGGCTTCCTGGGCGTCCTGACAGTCCTGGGCGCCTGGCAGGGCTTCCACGGCCTGGACGCGCGGGGCACGGCAATGGCGCTCCTGGCCTCACTGAGCTACCCGATCGGCTGGATCTACGTCCGCCGCACACTCGCGGGCGCCGGCCACTCCCACCTGGCCATGACCGGGGCGCAGTTGCTGCTGGCGAGCCTGCAACTGACGGTCGTCACCCCGCTGTTCACGGGCCTGCCGACTCACCTCGCCCTGAAGCCCTTGCTGGCGATCGCGGCCTTGGGAGCGCTGGGCACCGGCTTGGCGGTCCTGCTCCAGTACGGCCTGGTCGCAGAAGTCGGCCCGACGACAGCCCAGTTGGTGAACTACTTCATCCCGGTCATCGCCACGACCGCGGGCACAGCCCTCCTCGGGGAGAGTCTGAGCTGGTCGACACCGGTGGGGGCGGCAATAGTCCTGGCGGGCGCGGCTCTGACGCAGGTCCGCCGCAGCGCCCCCACAGGGGCGCGGGGCCGCATCGATGTGCGGCTCCGCCGCGGGGCGCGACGAGCCCCCGCTCAGCCGCACCGGACCCACCACCTCACAGCCCGCTAGACATACCCCCGCACGGTGGCTCGTCCCACCGCCGCCGCGATCGCCTCCGCCAAGGGCACGGTCTCCTCGTCGTCCAGCGTCGAGACAGTGACCCGGATGCCAGGAGCGGCGCTCATCCGGAACCGTGCCCCCGGCGCGACGGCCCACCCCGCGTGCAACAGCCGAGCCACCGCCCCCGTCTCATCCGGCACCGGAATCCATACATTCAGCCCGCTACGCCCATGAGCCGCGACCCCCCGCTCGGCCAGCGCGGCGATCAACGCGTCGCGCCGTCCCGCGTACGCCCCCGCCACCGCCTTGGTATCGACCGCCCCCTGCGCCCACAACCCCGCCAACGCCCGCTGCCCGATCCGGCTCACCCACCCCGGCCCGAGCCGCTGCCGCCCCCGCACCCGGTCCACGGTCACGGTGTCCCCCGTGAAAACGGCGAGCCGCAGATCAGGCCCGTACGCCTTCGCCGCCGACCGTACGAACGCCCAGCTGCGGGTGACCCCGGCCAGCGGATGCAGCGGCAGGTCGACGATCCCGTGCCCATGGTCGTCCTCGATGAGCAGCACCGCCGGATAGCCCCGCAACACCCCCCGCAGCACCCGCGCCCGCCCCGCACTCACCGCCGCACCGGTCGGATTCTGCGCCCGGCAGGTGACGATGAGCGCCCGCGCCCCCGCCTCCAGCGCACGGCGTACGTCATCCGGGAGCGGACCTTCGTCGTCCACGCCCACGGGAACCGTGCGGAGCCCGACCGCGGGGACGAGGTCGAGGAGGCTCCCCCACCCCGGATCCTCGACGGCGACGGTGTCCCCGGGTTTGAGATGGGCCGCGAGGACGCGTTCGATCACGTCGAGCGAACCGGAAGCCACCTCGACGGGCCCGTCCGGGACCCCGTCGGCGTCCAGCGCGGCCCGCGCGAGACGGGCCAGCTCCGGCTCCACGGCGGGCTCCCCGTAGAGGACCGGCGTCTCGTCGTTGCGCCGGGCGGCCGCCGCGAAGGCCTCGGCGAGGGGTGGCAGCAGGCCGGGGTCGGGGTTGCCGTTCGCCACGTTCCGCACGCCTTCCGGCGCCTCGACCCGGATGTGCTCACGCCCGGTCGTGGCGGGGCGGGGCCGCACCCGGCTGCCCCGGCGACCGGCCGTCTCGATGACCCCGCGCTCCCGCAGGATCCGGTACGCGGCCGCGACTGTATTGGGATTCACCCCCAACTCGACCGCCAACTCCCGCATGGGCGGCAGAATTTGGCCCGGTTCCAGGTCACCGGAACCCACCGCACCCTCGACGCTGGCCGCGATCTCAGCTGCGCCGCGCCCCTGAATCTTGTATCCTCCTAGCACAAAGCAAACTATGCACTAGTGCAACACCGCCCGCAAGCCGAAGACCGTGGATGGAGACCGCCATGCAGGGAACCCAGCAGCCGACGTCACAAACCGCCGCCTACCAGGCGACCGACCGCACGGTTCCCACCCGCTCCGCGGACCGGGCCTCGTACGACAAGGAGGTCGTGCACGCGATACTCGACGAGGCCTACGTCGGCCACCTCGGCTTCGTCCGGGACGGCGCGCCGGTGGTGCTGCCCACGCTGTACGGCCGGGTCGGCGAGCGGCTCTACATCCACGGCTCGACGGGTTCGCGCCCGCTGCGGATGACCGGCCAGGCCGACCCCGGTCTGCCGGTGTGTCTCACGGTGACGCACGTGGACGCGCTGGTCCTGGCCCGCTCGGCGTTCCACCACTCGATCAACTACCGGTCGGTCGTGGTGCACGGCGTCGCGTACGACGTGACGGACCCGGAGGAGAAGGAGACCGCCCTCCACGCCCTCGTCGACCACATCGTGGACGGCCGGTCCCGTGACTACCGGGGCGCCAACAAGAAGGAACTGGCCGCCACCGCGGTGATCCGGCTCGACCTCAACGAGGTCTCCGCGAAGATGCGCACGGGCGGCGTGAACGACGAGCCCGAGGACCTCGAACTCCCCCACTGGGCCGGCCTCGTCCCGCTGCGCAAGGGCTACGAGGCACCGGTCGCCGACGCCCTCCTGGCTCCGGGGACCGAACTCCCGGACTACCTCAAGACCCTCTGATGCTCATCCACCCCTGGGACGCGCCCCGCGAGGACGCCGAGTGGCAACAGTGGCTCGCCGCGCACGACTTCGGCACGCTGGTCGTCAACGGCCTCGACGGCGAGCCGCCCTTCGCACAGCCACTGCACTTCTTGTACGACGCCGAGGGCGGCGACAGCGGAGAGGGCGGCGACGGCGGAGAGGGCGGAGTGGTCCTCACGCACCTGGCCCGGCCGAACCCGATATGGGCCGCGTTGCACGCGAACCCGGAGGTCGTGCTGAGCGTGGTCGACGACTACGCGTACGTCCCCGGCCCCTGGCAGGCCGACCCCGCCGGTCCGCCCGAGCACGGCACGCCGACCAGCTTCTACACGGCGGTCCAACTCCGGTGCCGGGCCCGGGTCGTGGACGATCCGGCGGAGAAGGCCGCGCTGCTCAACCGTCTGGTGGGCCACTTCCAGCCGGAGGGCGGCTCGGCCGAGGTCGCGGTCGGCGAGGTGCCGTACGGCAGACTGCTGTCCGGTCTGCGTGGGGTGCGGCTCGAAGTCCTCGGCGTACGGGCGAAGTTCAAGTACGCGAACCATCGGACGGCGGAGGTCCGGGAGCGGATCCTGGAGAAACTGGCGGAGCGGGCCGGGCCGGGGGACGCGGCGGCGCGCGAGCATCTGCTGCGCCGCCGCGCCTGATCCGTCACACGAGGGCTCGCCTCGCGTCCCGCGCCTCCGCCGCCGCGAGCCCCGTGACGGAGCCGAGCATCAGGAGGGTGCCGGCGAGGGTCGGCGCCGTGAGGTGCTCGCCGAGCAGGACGACCGCGAGCACCGCCGCGCTGACCGGCTCAAGGAGCATGATCACGGACACCGTCGCCGACCGTACGGCGGCCGCGCCGGCGAAGTAGAGGCCGTAGGCGAGGGCCGTGGGTACGGCGGCGAGGTAGGCCAACAGCCAGAGCAGCAGGCCGGGTTGACCGGTGTGCGGCACCAGTCCCTCGGCCAGCGCGAACGGCAGCAGCAGTGCGCTGGTGACAGCGAACACCCCGACGGACGTACTCCCGGCGTCGGCCCCACCGGACCGGCCCGCGTGCCGGGTGAGCAGGGTCATCACGGCTCCCCCGGCCGCCGACGCGAGCGCGCACAGCACACCCCACGGCCGTACGGCGGCACCCGCACCGCCGAGCGTCAGCACCCCGAGCCCGGCGACCGCCCCGACGACGGTGACCGCCCCACCGCGCCCGAGCCGCTCGCCCAGGGTGAGCCGTGCGCCGAGCGCCACGAGGACGGGCCCCGCGCCGAGCGCGACGACCGTGGCTACGGCGAGCCCGGTGGACCGTACGGCCGCGAAGTACCCGGTCTGGAACACGGCGAGCCCGCATCCCGTGACGCCGACCCGCAGCGCCTTGCGGCGCAGCGGTTCTCGTACGGCGGTGCGGGCGCGGGTCGTCGGGCGCAGCAGCCGTACGCCCGCCAGCAGGACCAGCCCGGACGCGCAGCGCCAGAAGGACAGAGTGAGGGGGCCGATGTCGCTGACGTCGTAGGCCAGCGCGGCGACCGCGCCCGCGGTGCCCCACGTGACACCGGCGATGATCAGGTAGATAAGGCCTCGCCCGATGGGCAGGCCGGAAGCAGCATTCGACACTTGTCGTCTCCGCAGACACGCAGAAGTGAGGGACCCGGCTCAGTGGGGTCCGTGGACTTCGTCTGCGGGCAGCGCCGTTCCGCCCGGCCGGTGGCCGGGCGTGGGTTCGGCAGGGCCCGCCTCAGGCGGCGGGCGGCGCGATGACGCGATGTGAATGCATGATCCGGAGCCTAGGAGACCCGCGAACGGGCCGACAACTCCCTTTCCGGGCCGCCGCTCGCCACCGGGTCCGGGGAGGGCTTCACCGGGGTGGAGGACTGGGCGATGAAGGCGCCGAGGAGGACGATCGCGCCGCCGGCGATCTGCGGGGCGGAGAGGTGTTCGCCGAGCAGGACCCAGGCCAGGACGGTCGCAACGACCGCTTCGAGGCAGGCGACGACAGTGGCGACCTGCGGGGAGAGCCGGCGGACCGAGACCACGCCGGTGACGTAGGCGACGACGGTGGCGACGAGGACGATCCAGGACAACAGCAGGGCGGCCGCGACGGAGGTGCCGTTCATGTCCGCGCTGCCGCCGAGGACGGACCAGTCCATCGTCCAGGGGCGGGCCACGACCGTGAGGACGACGGCGCCGACGAGGAGGCCGTAGGCGATGACGCCGAGCGGGTCGGGGGCGCCGGTGCCGGAGTCGCTGCCCTGGTCGGACAGGACGAAGTAGCCGACCTGGCAGCAGGCGGCGCCGAGCGCGAGGAGCAGGCCGCCCGCGTCGAAGCTCAGGCCCGCCCAGACCTCGACGACACAGGCGAGGCCGCCCACCGCGAGGACCACCCCGAGCGCGGCGGCGCGGGTGACAGGGCGTCGCTGCACGAACCGGACCCAGCCGAGGACGAGGGCGGGCGCGAGGTACTCGACGAGCAGCGCGACGCCGACGGGTATGCGGGAGATCGAGGCGAAGTAGAACGCCTGGACACCGGCCACGCCGAGCAGTCCGAACCCGGCGAGCAGAGCGGGGCGGCTGCGCAGCAGCGCGCGGTGGCGGATGGCGAGGGGCAGCATCACGAGGGCCGCGCCGGTCACCCGCAGCCACACCACATGGAGCGGATCCAGGCCCGCCTCGATCAGCGGCTTGGCGGCGACGCCGGATCCTCCGAAGGCGACCGCCGACGCGAGCGCGAGTCCGAGCCCGACGCCCTTTCCCTGGGTACCGGCCCTGCTGTCAGTCGTATGCACCGGCACATGATGACAGGCGATGACATGAGCGTCACCCCCGTTGACACCTGTCTCAGGGGATGGACCGGGCAGGGGTGGGGAACCCAGGGCCCATAAGGCCCCCGGCTCAGAAAAACTCGACCATCAGAAATCCCGGCGCTCAGAACACCTGACGCCCAGGACACCGGGCGCTCAGAACACCCGGCGCTCAGAACACCCTCGGCACCCGGCTCTCGACCCGCCCCCGCACCGCACCCGCGTCGATCCCCGCGCGTCCGAGCACCTCGACCGCCCGCGCCTCCGGGTCGACGACGAGGCCCGCGAGGAGGTCGGTGCCGCAGGCGTGCTCGGCGCCCCGGCGGGCCGCCCGCCGTCCGGCGTACTCCAGCGCGCCCGCGGCCAGCGGCGAGAAGCCCTCCGTCACTGTCACCGTCACCACGGACACGGCGCCGGAGTCCTCGACGCTGCCCTGCCAGCGCAGCCCGTAGCCGATGCTGCGCTGCACGAGATAGCCGAGCAGCCGGGCGAGCTGCGCGCCGTCCTCGAAGACGGCCCGCGCCTCCGGGTCGTACTCCAGGAGCGAGTGCAGCAGATGGGCGGTGTCGATCTGCCGGTCCCCGTCCCGCACCGCACGGCGGCGCGCGCCGGAGACCACCGACGCCAGCTCGTCGCCGAGCCTGGCATCGATGTCAGCGCGCTTGCTTCCCGGCTCGTCCGCGGACTGCCTGGGGATACGGGGTGGCACATCCCCCACCCCATCAGCCACGCCGACGCGGGTCATCCCCGGAGGGAACCATTTTCGCGTCCCACACAGAGTGGACCCCGGCGGCCGAAATCTCCTCCTTACGGATGAGATCTGGCCGTTGTCTCCGCAGGGGCGCGAGCCGCCTTGCCACGCGCCCCGTACGCAACCGCCGTGCCCCCTCGTACGTCCCACACGGACATGGAGAGCAGGTGCTGGCTGGTGGCGCTGCCGGCCATCGACGGCAGACAGTACGTCTACCGGGTGTACGCCCCGGAGGACGCGCTGCTCGCCGACCTGTTCTGGGAGGCGTGGCACTGCCACGACGAGAGCACGTTCCCGCGCGCATGGGATCTGTTCGACGCGGCGGTGATACGGCTGGTGAGCTGAGCGCCGCCCCGGCGGCGGTCTCCACATTTTCTGACAGTTCATCAGTATTGAATGTTGCGACCCCTGCGGCTACGTTCCGCGACACCACAGCCCGAGACAAAGAGGTGGTCGAATGCCCGAAATCAGCGCGGAGGCACGGATCGAGGCACCGACCGAGAAGGTGTGGGCCCAACTCACCGACTGGTCCGCGTACGGCGAGTGGAACGCCACGCACACCAGCTTCCCCCAGGGCGGTCCGGCGGCTCTCGAGGCGGGCGGGACCTTCCAGGAGAACATGAAGCTGATGGGCTTCCCGGCCGAGGTCGAGTGGACCATCGAAGAGGTGGAGCCGGCCCGCACCTTCGCCATCAAGGGCAAGGGCCCGATGGCGGTGACGGTGGCCACGCGCTACACCCTGACCCCCGACGGCGACGCCACCACCGTCCGCATCGACGGCGAGTTCACCGGCGCCGCGGTCGCCCTCATGGCGGGCAAGCTCAAGGACTCGGGCACCGCCGCGCTCAACGAGTCGCTGCGCAAGCTCGCCGGGCTGGTGGCCTGACGCCGACGCACGCGCACGTGAAGGCGCCCCGTGGACCGGATCCACGGGGCGCCTCTTTCGCGCGGTCACTACTGTTCAGTCCTCGTCGGCGAGGATCAGATACAGCTTCTTCCGGGCGTCGTTGATGACCGCGAGGGCCTTCTCGCGCTGCTCCTTGCTGCCGGTCTTCCAGACCTGCCCGAAGGCCTCCATCAGACCGAAGCCGGCCTGGCGGATCTCACCGAGCGCCTCGAAGTCGACGCCTCGGGAGGCTTCCTCCCAGGGCGCGTCGGGGCCTTCCTCGGCCGCGGTACGACCGGCGTCGGTGAGCGCGAACAGCTTCTTGCCGCCCTCGCTCTCGCTGACGATCAGGCCCTCGTCCTCCAGCAGCTGAAGGGTGGGGTACACCGAACCCGGGCTGGGCTTCCACGCCCCGCCGCTGCGCTCGGCGATCTCCTGGATCATCTCGTACCCGTGCATGGGCCGGTCCTTGAGCAGGGCGAGAATCGACGCGCGTACATCGCCGCGCCGCGCCCTCCCCCTCGGTCCGCCGCGCCCTCGTGGCCCCCAGGGGCCCGGACCGAAGCCCGGTCCGCCGAAGCCACCGGGGCCACCGCCCGGCCCGAAGGGGCCGAAGGCACCCCGCCGACCGTCGAAGCCGCCCCGACCACCCCGGCCCCGGGAGCCAGGTCCACCGTGTCCACGTTCGAATCCATGGGAACGCATCGCCATCACTCCATTCATCGTTGATCTGTCGCGATGCGTCAACGATATATCGGAACTGTTCGACTGGCAAGCCTTCACCGGCCTTCGGCGAAAAGGCCAGGTCAATCGTTCGGTTGAACCGCACCTACCTCTTCAGCCCGCCCCTCGCTCCGCACGGAGGACGCGGGCGGCCACCGGAACCGATCAGGATGCGGGAGTCACCCCCCAACAGAGAGGTCTCCACGCCATGTCCAGCTTCCCCAGCAGACGCCGTGTTCTCGCGACCAGCGCCGGTGCCGCACTCGCGTTCGGCGCGCTGAGCAGCACGTCCGCCCAGGCAGCGGGCCGCACCGGTACCGAGGAGACCAGGACCCTCGACGAGCTGTACCAGGCCGCGCTCGCGGAGGGCGGGAAGCTCGTCGTCTACGCGGGCGGGGACACCCCGACCCAGCAGGACTTCACCAAGGCGGCGTTCCTCAAGCGCTTCCCGGACATCGACCTGACCCTGGTGGTGGACTACAGCAAGTACCACGACGTCCGCGTCGACAACCAGTTCGCGACCGACACCCTCGTCCCCGACGTCGTACAGCTTCAGACCCTCCAGGACTTCACGCGCTGGAAGGAGCAGGGGCGGCTGCTGCGGTACAAGCCCGCCGGGTTCTCCCAGGTGTACGACAAGTTCAAGGACCCGCACGGTGCCTGGGTCGCCATCGGGGCGATCGGGTTCAGCTTCATGTACGCCACGGCCGCGGTCGGTTCCGACGCCCCGAGCACCCCGCTGGACCTGGTCGACCCGAAGTGGAAGGGGAAGATCGCCTCCTCCTACCCGCACGACGACGACGCGGTCCTCTACCTCTACTCCCTCTACGCCCAGACGTACGGCTGGGAGTGGGTGGCCAAGCTCGCCGCCCAGGACGTCCGCTTCGCGCGCGGCAGCAACTCCCCCGGCGACGCGGTCCGCGCCGGCACCCACGCGATCGGCGTCGGCGGCTCGGGCGCCCCGCTCGGCACCGGGCCCGTGAAGTGGGTCGTGCCGGACAGCGCCCCGTTCATGGCGTGGGGTCAGCGCGCCGCGATCCTCAAGCAGGCCGCGCACCCGACCGCCGCCAAGCTGTACCTCAACTGGCAGCTGTCCCTCGCCACCCAGCAGGGCTCCTTCAACGGCTGGTCCGTCCGCACCGACGTCACTCCCCCGACGGGGCTGAAGCCGGTCTGGGAGTACCCCAACGCGCACATCGACGGCTTCCCCCGCTTCATGGCCGACCGGGCCGCGATCGAGCGCTGGAAGCAGACCTTCGCGCTGTACTTCGGCGAGGTGAAGGGCGACCCGACGCCGGGCTGGCCCGGGCTGCACCCCGGGGCGTAGTGCCACGGGCCCCCACAGCGGTCATGCCCGGGGCTTCACAGTAGTCATACAAACCCCCGATAGACTCGGACGCCCTGTCCAAGTGGATCAGTGAGTCCAAGGGGATCTGCCGTGACCGACCGCGCGCCCGCCGACGGCCCCCGACGCACCCTGGAACACGCCCCGCACCTCGTGTTCTTCCTCGTCGTCGGGGTGGCCGCGGTGCGGCTCGTCGATCTGAACACCCCGCTGTGCTGGCACATGGTCGGCATCAGCGGGCTGCTGGCCGTGGTGTACGGGGCCGGTCTGGGCCTGTGGAGCCGGCTCGTCCCCGCTGCCCGCCTCGCCTGGATCACGACCCTGCTCGGTCTCTGGGGCGCCCTCGTGTTCCTCGCCCCGGGACCGCTGACCTGGGCGTACGCCTGGTGCGGGGTGCCCCTCGCCTGTGCGGCCCTGCGTGCCCTCGGGCGCCGGGCGGCGCTGGTCGCGGTGGCCGCCATCTCCGTCGTCCTGGGCTGGCGGCTGATCGGCGCCACCGGCCGGGTCGACCTGGAGATGGCCCTGATCCCGGTCGCCGCCGTCTGGGGCACCGTCGCCCTCTACCGGACCCAGCAGCGGGACGCCGCCGAACGCCAGCGCCTCCTCGACGAGTTGCGGAGCACCCGGGACGTGCTCGCCGAACAGCAGCGCCGGGCAGGGGTGCTGGCCGAGCGCACCCGGATCGCCCGGGATCTGCACGACACCCTGGCCCAGGAACTCGCGGGCAGTCTCATGCTGTTGCAGGCGGCCGAACGGGACTGGGACCGGCGGCCGGAGTCGGCTCGCACCCGGGTCCGCGCGGTCGCCGAGGGTCTGGACGGCAATCTCTCCGAGACCCGCCGGATCATCCAGGACCTCACCCCGACCGCCGTCGCCGAGGCCGGACTCGAAGGCTCGCTGCGGCTGCTGTGCGCCCAGGCGGAGAAGGAGGGAGCCGCGGCCCAGGTGCGGTTCCGTTCCGCGGGCGAGCCCGAGGCCGGTCCCGTCCTGGACGAGCAGGCCGCCGCCGCCCTGTTCCGGGTCGCTCAGGGCACCCTCGCGAATGTGCGCGAGCACTCCCGCGCGGTGCATGTGCTGGTCACCCTCCACCACGGGACGGACCGCGTCGCCCTCGACGTACAGGACGACGGAGTGGGCTTCGACCCGGCCCGTGCCGCCGCCCGGCCGGCCCGCGGCTTCGGCCTGCCCGCGGCCCGCGCGCGGCTGCGCGAGTGCGGCGGCGACCTGCGGGTCACCAGTGCGCCGGGCCGCGGCACCCGGGTCCGGGCCGTCCTCCCGGCGACGGCTCCCTCGCTGACCCCGGCGGCCGCCGGATGACGGTACGCCTGGTGATCGCGGACGACCACGCCGTCGTACGGGCCGGACTGCGGGCCCTGTTGGAGGGCGAGCCGGATCTCGACGTGGTCGCGGAGGCGGGCAGCGGCGAGGAGGCCGTACGGCTGGCCGCGGAACTGAAGCCGGACGTCGTGCTGATGGACCTGCGGTTCGCGGGCGCCGACCTCGACGGTGTCGACGCGGTCCGCCGGATGAGCGCCGAGGTCCCCGCCGTACCCGTGCTGATGCTGACGAGCTACTCCGGGCGGGCCGACGTGGTGCGGGCGTTGGAGGCGGGCGCGCGGGGGTACGTCCTGAAGGCCGGGCCGCCCGAGGAGCTCTTCCGGGCCGTGCGCGGGGCCGCCGTCGGCGTGCTGGCCCTCGCCCCCGAGGTGGTCGGCGAGCTCGTCGGGCAGGTGGTCCGGCCCGACGTCGATCTCACCGAACGCGAGGTGGAGGTCGTGCGGCTGGCGGCGGAAGGCCTGAGCAACCGGGCGATCGCCCAGGCCCTGTTCCTCAGCGAGGCGACCGTGAAGACGCATCTCGTGCGGATCTACCGGAAGTTGAAGGTGGAGAACCGCGCGGCCGCCGTGACGGAGGCCGCGCGGCGGGGGCTGATCCAGCTCGACTGACAGCCATCGGCTCCGGCCGCCCCTGA
The DNA here is from genome assembly GCF_040644695.1 of Streptomyces sp. NPDC046909. NCBI lineage: Bacteria > Bacillati > Actinomycetota > Actinomycetes > Kitasatosporales > Streptomycetaceae > Streptomyces > Streptomyces sp. NPDC046909. Next base: position 423,113 of record NZ_JBEYXC010000009.1, read on the forward strand.
ATCGCCCGGCTGCCCCTCAATGGCCCCTGAACGCCTCCTCCAGCCACCAAGAACCCCGCTCCCCCGCCACCTTGGCGTCCACCAGCAGCGGCTCCGCCCGCGGCCCCGCCACCCAGTCCTCGACGGCCTTGAGGTCGGCGCGCGTTCGCACGGTCACCGCCTCGAAGCCGTAGCCGCGGGCGATGGCGGCGATGTCGGTCGCCGGGAAGGTGACGGTGTCGAGCGGGAAGCCGTCGGGTCCGAAGTGGTGGACCTCGGCGCCGTAGCCCTCGTCGTTGTAGACGACCACCACCATCGGCAGCCCCAGCCTGCGGACGGTGTCCAGCTCGGCCGCCCCCATCAGCGCCCCGCCGTCACCGAGCGCCGCCACCGGCAGCCGGTCGGGGCGGGCCAGCGCCGCGCCGATCGTGGTCGCGAGGCCGAGGCCGATCGACTGGAAGGCCTGGGTGAAGCAGAAGCCGTGGTGGTCGGGGACCGACAGATAGGCACTCGGGTAGCCCATGAAGTTGCCCGAGTCCACCCCGACGACCCGTTCCGCCGGGAGGATGTCGTCGAGCGCGATGCTGAGCGTGCGCGGGTCGATACGGTCCCGGGTGCTCTCGTCCTCGTACGGCACGTTCCGCAGACGAATACCGGGGCCGAGAGTCCGGTTGCGATAGCCCTCCCGCCGCTCCGTGCCCGTGTGATCGAGTGCGAGCCGGGCGGTGAGTTCCACGTCGCCGGTGACGCCGACGTGGACGTCCCGGTGGACGCCGAGCGCGGCCGCATCGTCGTCGATCTGTACGACGGTGGCGTCCGGGCCGATGAGGCGGCCGTGCCGCATGGTCCACATGTTGAGGGCGCAGCCCCAGCCGACGATCAGGTCGGCACCCTGGATCAGTTCGACCGTGCGGGGGGACGCGAAGCCGCCGGAGATGCCGAGCGACCAGGGGTGGTCGTGGAACAGCCCGTGGGCGACGGCCGACGTGGCGAGGAGCGCGCCGTGCTGGTCGGCGAGCGCGATGAGGGCGTCACGGGCGCCGGGTGAGCGGGCCCCTCGACCGGCCACGAAGACGGGACGGCGGGCCGCTGAGAGGGCTGTGGCCAGCGCGGCGATGTCGGACCAGGAAGGCTCGACGGGCGCTCGCGGCGTGACGACCGGGACCGGCCCGGCCGGGAGCGCCTCCATGGCCTGCACGTCCAGCGGGAGGTTGAGCAGTACGGTACGACGCTCCCGCACCGCCCGTCGGACCGCGCCGCAGGCCTGCTCGACCGCCTCCTCCGCCGACGTCACGCGCTCGGTGACCGCGCCCACCGCCCGCGCCAACGCCTCTTGGTCGACGTAGAAGTTGGAGGTGCGCTGGGTCGCCTCGGCGGCGAGCACGACGAGGGGCGTACCGCTCTTGGCGGCCTCGGCGATGCCGGTGAGGGCGTTGGTCAGTCCGGGGCCCTGGTGCACGCTCAGCGCGGCGACCGTACCGCTCGTGCGGGCGTAGGCGTCGGCCATGGTGGCGGCGCCGCCCTCGTGGCGGGCGGCGACATAGCGGGAACCGGCGGCGACCATCGCGTTGGTGAGGTGGAAGTTGCCGGAACCGACCACGCCGAACACATGGTCAACGCCGGCGGCGGTCAGGGCCCGGCCGACGGCTTCGGCGACCTTCATGAGCGCTCCCCGACGGGCCGCTCCACGAGGGCGAGGACGCGGGCAGGTGAGCCGGAGCCCGTCACGATCGGCAGCGGGCCCGCGATGACGACGGCACCGGTGGCGGGCAGTTCGGCGAGGTTCCGCAGCTGGGTGAGCCCGTACTTGTCGTTGCCCATGAGGTACGAGTGGCACGGGAAGACGGGGTCGAAGGAATGGGCCGCCCCGGCGTCGGTGCCCACGGTCTCGGTGCCGAGGCCGATGACCGGTGACTCCTCGGCGACCCAGCGGGCGCACTCCGGGGACAGGCCCGGGGTGTGCGGGCCGTCGCCGTCGGCGTTGAGGAACTCCTCCTGCGACTCCGAGCGGGCGTCCCAGCCGGTGCGCAGCAGCAGCCAGCCGCCTTCGGGAAGCGGGCCGTGCTCGGTCTCCCAGGCCTTGATGTGATCGACCTCGACGAGGAAGTCGGGGTCCTTGGCGGCGAGGGCGGAGAAGTCCAGTACGGCGGCCGGGGCGATCAGCCGGCTCGCCGGTACGGAGGCCACGTCGGCGAGGTCCTTGCCGGTGACCCAGTGGTTGGGGGCGTCGAAGTGGGTGCCTGTGTGCTCGCCGGTGCGGAAGTTGTTCCAGTACCAGGCCGGGCCGCGGTCGTCGTAGCGGCTGATCTCCTCCAGCTCGAACACCTGCGTCTGCCCGAACGGTTCCGGCAGCTGGATCACCGGTGTCGCCGACGACAGGGGCGCGGTGAGATCGACGACCTCGATGGACCCGCCGCGCAGTCCGTGCAGGAGCGCGGCGAGAACGGACGGCTTGGTCATGGTGACCTCCTGAACTGTCGTGAGCACGGGGCGCGTTGACGACAGTCGCACCGCGGTCCGGGCGCGTCCAGAGCATGCCCGGGTGCGTCTGGATCACGCCCGGGCCGCAAATCGGTCCAGTGACCCGGAATTGGCCTTGGTCCGCGCTCACGTGGCCCTTTAGCTTCGTCTCCATGCGTATTCGAATCGTCGACGCCTTCACCGACCGCCCGTTCGCCGGCAACCCGGCCGGGGTGCTGCTCCTGGACGCCTTCCCGGACGACGAGCGCCTCCAGAACATCGCCGTCGAGGTCAACCACGCGGAAACGGCCTTCGCCCACCGCCTTCCCGAGGGCGGGGAGGCCGACTGGGCGCTGCGGTGGTTCACGCCGGCCGCCGAGGTCAACATGTGCGGCCACGCGACGCTGGCCACGGCGCACGTGCTGCACACCACGGGCGCCCATGAGGGGCCGGTGCGGTTCGCCACGCGCAGCGGGGTGCTCATCGCGACGCCCGACGAGGACGGCTCGATCACCCTCGACTTCCCGACCGCGCCCCTCACCCCGGTCGAGCTCCCGGACGGGGTCGCCGCGGCCCTCGGCACCGAGCCGCTCGCCGCCTTCGACACCGGGCCGAACGTGGGCGACCTGCTCGTCGAGCTCGCCGACGAGAAGACGGTCCACGCCCTGACCCCGGACCACAAGGCCCTCGGCGCCTTCTCCGAGCGCGGCATCATCGCCACCGCCCCGGCCCAGAAGCCCGAGCTCGGCTACGACTTCGTCTCCCGCTGCTTCTTCCCGAACTACGGCATCGACGAGGACCCGGTCACCGGCAGCGCCCACACGGCCCTCGCCCCGTTCTGGTCCGAGCGCCTGGGCCGTACCGAACTGACCGGGCTCCAGGCCTCGCCGCGCTCCGGGCGGGTGCGGACGCGACTGCGCGGTGACCGCACGCTTCTCACGGGCAGTGCAGTCACCACCATCGAGGGCGACCTGCTCGTCTAGGCGGCTCCACCGCGCCCCGAAAGGGGCGCGGGGAACTGCGCGCCCAGCCCCCACCGGGCCGCGGCTTCGTCACGGCTCAGCCGCCGGCAGGCGTCGGCAGCCAGTCCACCTTTCCCGCGAGCAGCGCGTAGCCGACGAACGCCCCGATGTCGAGCAGTGAATGCGCCACCACCAGCGGACCCACCCGGCCCCACCTGCGATAGAGGTAGACGAACACCACGCCCATCACCATGTTGCCGATGAAGCCGCCGATGCCCTGGTAGAGGTGGTACGAGCCGCGCAGTACGGAACTGGCCACCAGCGCGGTGCCGGGCGTCCAGCCCAGCTGGTGCAGTCGGCGCAGCAGATAGCCGACGACGATGACCTCTTCGAGGATCGCGTTCTGCATCGCGGACAGGATCAGCACCGGGTACTTCCACCACACGTCGGGCAGCGCCTCCGGCACCACCGTCAGGTTGAAGCCCAGACCGCGTGCGGCCAGGTAGAAGGCGATTCCGGCGCTGCCGATCACCGACGCGATGGCCGCCCCGCGGGCGAGGTCGAACCAGGGCTTGGTGCGGTCGAAGCCGAGGGTGCGCAGGCTGCCGCCCTCGCGCAGCAGGAAGTGCGCGACGAGCAGGACGGGCACGAGGGACGAGGCGATCCCGAAGAGCTGCCAGGCCAGATCCAGCCAGGGGCGGCCGGGCGCGGCCGAGGCGTTGAGGGTCGCCGCCTGGTCCTTGAGACCCCCCGGTTTGGTGACCGATCCGACAAAGCTGATCAGTGCGGACACTCCGCTCGCACCGAGCGAAAGCCCCAGAACGAGCAGCGTCTCGTCACGGAAGATCCGTCGCGAAGGTCCCTCCTGTGGAAAAGAATCGGCCACGAGGCCCGCCTCTCCCTGCACACCTGCCTCCAGTTGAGCAATCCCGCCTCATCCCCACCGCCGCCCCGCTAGGGTCTCGAAAGAACTTACGAAGATCGTGCGTGACAGGCCGTTGGGGGACGGACACCGTACGGGGCTGACCTCCCCTTTGCATGCCATACGGCCGTGAATCCGGCAGAAGGTTCAACAGGGAGGGACATCACCGTCATGGGACGTCACAGCTTGCCCGATCAGTATGGGGCGGGCGGCAGCGACCCCCGCCCACGCGCCCGCCGCCGCACGGTGGCCATCGCGACGGTGCTCGTCCTGACCGTCGCCGGGGGTACGGCGGCCGCCGTCCAGAGCGGGCTGCTCTCCTTCGGTGCCTCGTGCAGGGACGACGCGGTGGACCTGAAGCTCGCCGCCTCCCCCGACATGGCCCCCGCCCTGCGCGCCGCGGCGGAGCGGGCCCGCGACGACAGCCTCACCTCCGACGGCCGTTGCGTCGACGTAGAGGTGACCGCGCAGGACTCGTACAAGCTCGCCGACACCCTGCTCGCGGGCGGGAAGACCGACGTCCAGGTGTGGGTGCCGGACTCGGAGGTGTGGATCGAGCGGGTCTCGGGCTCGACCAAGGCGACGGAGGTGACGCCGGCCGGCAGTGTCGCCTCCAGTCCCGTCGGCGTGGCCATGGTCCCCGCGGCCGCGAAGTCGCTGGGCTGGCCTAAGAAGACGTACAGCTGGATCGAGCTGGTCGGCGCCGGGATGCAGGACGACTCCCTCAAGCTGGGCGGGGCCGACCCCTCGCGCAGCGCGACCGGGCTGCTCGCGCTCACCCAGCTGGCCGCCGGCGCGGGCAAGATCAAGGGTGGTGAGACCCAGGCCGCGGCGATGATGAAGACCCTGTCGCAGCGCACCTCGGACAGCGACACGCAGGTGCTCGACACCCTGCCGCGCGACTCCTCGGGCACCGAGCAGGGCAACCCGAAGCGCAATCAGGCGCTGATCCTCAGCGAGCAGGCGGCGTTCGCGTACAACGACTCGGCCGACGGCGACGGGCTCGACCTCTTCTATCCGAAGGACGGTTCGCCCCGCCTCGACTATCCGTACGCGCTGGTCGACCAGGCCGGGCTGAGCACCGACGAGAGCCGGGCGGCGCTGCGGTTCGTGAACTATCTGCGCAAGCCGGAGCAGCAGCGGCTGCTGGAGAAGTACGGCTTCCGCACCTCCGACGACGAGGTGCCGCAGACCCTCGTGACCCAGGCCGGCGGCAGCAAGCCGCAGCCGTACACGCGGGCCGCCCTCCAGCCGGCCTCGGAGACGGCGCTCCAGGAGGCGCTGGGCACCTGGACGATCACGGTGCAGAGCGCGCGGATCACGACGGTCGTGGACGCGTCCTCCTCCATGTCCGAACTGGTCGAGGGCACCGGCCAGTCGCGGATGGACGTCACCAAGGCCTCCCTGCTCCAGGCGCTCGCCACGTTCACGCCCGAGGACGAGATCGGCCTGTGGGAGTTCTCCACGAAACTGGACGGCGACAAGGACTACCGCGTCCTCGTACCGACCGGCCGGCTCGGCGACAGCGGCGACGGCGGTACCCAGCGCGACAAGCTCTCGGCGGCGTTCAGCGGCCTGACGCCGGTCCCGAACGGGGCGACGGGCCTGTACGACACCACGCTCGCCGCGTACAAGGAGGCCACCGCCTCCTACGCCGAGGGCAAGTTCAACGCCCTGGTCGTGCTGACCGACGGGGTCAACCAGGACCCCGGCAGCATCTCCCGGGGCGCCCTCATCAACCGTCTCCAGCAGCTCACCGACCCCGACCGGCCGGTCCCCCTCATCATGATCGCCGTCGGCCCGGACGCCGACCGCGCCGAGGCCCAGCAGATAGCGCAGGCCACCGGCGGCACGGGCCAGGAGGTCAGCGACCCGGCCGAGATCCACGAGGTGATCCTGAAGGCGATCGTGGCGGCGGGGGCCCAGGGGAGCGGGCTGGGCTGAGCGGGCTGGGCCGAGCGGTCGACGTTGGGCGGGCTGGGCTGAGCCGTCGGCGTTGAGCGGACCGGGCCGGAGGGAGCAGCCGGTTTCGCCCGCTCCCTCCTCCCACTGTCTCCTCCCGCTCCGGCTCACCCCAGCGGCACCGGCTCCGGCAACCCCACCGGCCAGGTGTGCACCGGCTCGCCGAGGTGCATCAGCTCGGCGTAGCGGCGGGTCGTCGCGGCCAGTGCGGCGTCGCGGCCGATGCCCGACTCCAGGGCCCGGTGGAAGGTGGCCGCCTGCCAGGTCGCGCCGTTGGTCCGGCGGCGGCACCGCTCGTCGATCACGCCGAGGTACAGGTCCCGGTCGGCCGCCTCCACCCCCCACGCGGCGAGCCCCGCCTCGGCGAGCGGCAGCAGTTCGTCGCGGACCAGGGTGACGGCGTCGACCTGGGTCATCCCGCCGTACCGCGCGCGCCGGGGCCAGTCGAAGCGGGCGTCGATACCGTGCTTGCAGGCCGCGTCGAAGTTGGCGGCGGCCGCCTCGAACGGCATCCGGGTCCACACCGGCCGGGTTTCCTCGGCGAGGGCGCGGACGACGCCGTAATAGAAGGCGGCGTTGGCGATGACGTCGGTGACCGTGGGCCCGGCGGGCAGGACGCGATTCTCGACGCGCAGGTGCGGGACGCCGTCGGCGATGCCGTAGACCGGGCGGTTCCAGCGGTAGACGGTGCCGTTGTGCAGGACGAGTTCGGCGAGGGAGGGGACACCGCCCTCGTCGAGCACCGCGAGGGGGTCCTCGTCGTCGCAGATCGGCAGCAGCGGCGGGAAGAAGCGCAGGTTCTCCTCGAACAGGTCGTACGCCGAGGAGATCCACCGCTCCCCGAACCAGGTCCGGGGCCGTACGCCCTGCGCCTGGAGTTCGGGTGGGCGGGTGTCCGTGGACTGCTGGAACAGCGGCGGGCGGGACTCGCGCCACAGCTCATGGCCGAAGAGGAAGGGCGAGTTGGCGCCGACGGCGATCTGCGCGGCGGCGACGGCCTGCGCCGCGTTCCACACGGCGGCGAAGCGGCCCGGGGTGACCTGGAGGTGCAGCTGGACCGAGGTGCAAGCGGCTTCCGGGGCTATGGACTTCGAGGTGCAGACAAGGCGCTCCACTCCGTCGATGTCGAGGACGAAGTCCTCCCCGCGCGCGGCGACGATCTGGTCGTTGAGCAGGGTGTAGCGGTCGACGGCGGAGAGGTTGGAGGAGACCAGGTCGTCCCGGTCCAGGGTCGGCAGAATGCCGATCATCACGATTCCCGCGTCGACCTCGCCCGCTTTTCGATGCGCGTAGGCCAGCGAGGTGCGGAGTTCCTCGGCGAGCCGGTCGAATACCCGGCCTCCCAATCGGTGTGGGGCTATGTTGACTTCCAGATTGAACATGGCGAGTTCTGTTTGGAAATCTCGGCTCGCGATCCGTTCGAGAACCTCGCCATTCAGCATTCTCGGCATGCCGTCCGCGCCGGCGAGATTCAATTCGATCTCCAGCCCCATGAGGTTCTGCGGGCGATCGAACCGCTTCTCCGCCAGCAGCCGCTCCAGTCCCGTCAGGCACTTGCGGAGCTTGCCGCGGTAGAGCTGCCGATCGGACAGATCGAACCGACCTGCCACGACCTTCTCCCCCATCGAAGCGTCCCTCCTCGGATGGGCGGGCCGAAGATCCGGCCGCCGGTATCGGGTCACGTGGGATGATGCCCAGCGGAGCCGCTCGATAACGTCCCGCGCCGACCCGGCGCCCGCTACGCTGTCACACAAGACCGGCGGCACATTCACCGGGCATGCGGCACAGTGCAGTTTCGAGTTCCCCAGCCGCCTCGTGAAAAACGCCGACGAGAATCGGCCGACCGCTCCTTCGATATTCATCGAGGTCATCGTCCGTACGGCCGCCGAGAATCGGGATGATTCCCACGTAACGCCGACCGAATGGACCCTTGCTCTTCACATCGGATACGGCTAGACGAAACACCGTCTGAACACGTGTCGTATAAACTCCGCGAGCGAGGCAGAAGGTTGGCGCCCACGGTCGAAATGATCCTGCCGTCTAGGTGACGTACGGCAGCTCTCACCCACCCCCCGCGTACCCCTGACCGGGCCCTCGCCTCTCTGACCCCGCGAGCTGACAGCGCCGTCCGCCCACGCCCTCGCGCCACCGTGCCTGTCGAATGAGAGGCGACCCACCATGCCGCTGCATGTTCCCCCGGCTCCCGCACCCGCACTTCGCTCCGTCCTCACTGCGCTCGGTTCGCCCACCGCGGTCCGCGAGGCCCGAACTCCCTCCCTGCGCGCCGCCCAGGGACCCGCGACACCCGAACTCCCCCTGCCCGTCCACGTACTCGACGAGATCACCGCCGCGGGCGCGTCCGCCACCCGGCTGGCCGGATGGCGTTTCCTGATCCGCTGCGGGGACCGTGCGGTGGCCGCCGCCGAGACCCGGCTGACGCCGGACGGCTGGGCCTTCTCGCATTTCTTCGAGGGGCCCTACATCGCCTCGACCGAGCGCGCGCTGCGCCAGGCCGAGACGATGAAACAGCCCTATCAGCCCCGACTGCTGTCGGTTCCTGGGCTCTACATGCTCACGCTCTGGCTGCACGGCGACTGGACCGCGGACGGCGCCACCGGCCACCCCGCCGCCACCGATCTGCTCGTCCCGCTCGCCCCCGCGCCGCCCGGTATCGCCGCCCACCGGCCGCACCGGGTCGCCGAGCTGCTGCCGGTGCTGACCCACCGGGCCTCTCCGGCACCGCTGCTGGGCCAGCTCGCCTGAGAGAGACGGCGGAATCGGCGATGTGAAACGACATTGGCTCGTACGAGCGGAATCCGGCTCGTACGAGCCTTTTTCATGTCCGCGCCCATCCGGACTAGCCCCATCCGACCATCTCGAACCATCCGAAGAGACAGTGCAGTTGGAATGAACCGTCCGCCCGGGTGATGCGTCATGAACCTGTGAGTAGCGGTGCTGCCAAATCCCTGCGGATTGACGCCCGTGGGGCAACACTGGTTCCGACCGACTTATCACAACGGGGGCGGCCATGAAAACCACGACAAAGCGAAAGATCCCACCAATGTGCCAGCACCAGCCACCGTGTCCGACCGCCGAATCCGCCGACCGGGAGTCCGCCCGACTCATGGCGCACCACCCGGAGCAGGGATGGAGCCTGCTGTGCAACGGCGTTCTGCTCTTCGAGGACACCGGTGAGCTCCTGCCCGACGGCAAGATCATCGCCCCGCACCGCCCGCTGGGCAGTGAACAGGTGATGACCGCCGCCTGAGGCGCTGCCGGGCGGGGGGACCGACCGCCCGGTGACTTGAGGGGCCGGCCGCAGTCACGCACTGCGCACCGGCCCCGACGCGTGTCCGGGGTCGCTCACTGCGGGTAGCCGCCCATGCGGAACGCGCTCATCATGGTGGTTCTCTTCCCATGACCGCCCGTTTTCCGGAAGACTTCTGGAAGTTTCGATCCGTCGACGGAGGTGGGGAGTTGGCAGCACACGAGGTCGACACCGAGGGGCCGGCGGAGACCGGGGGGCGGATCACCATCACCGAGATCGCCCGGCAGGCCGGCGTCTCCGTGCCGACCGTCTCCCGGGTCGTCAACGGCCGCTCCGACGTGTCGCCGAAGACCCGCGCCCGCGTCGAGGAGCTGCTGCGCCGGTACGGCTACCGCAAGCGCCCGACGGCCTCCGGAACCGGCGCCGCCCTGCTCGACCTGGTCTTCAACGACCTCGACAGCCCCTGGGCCGTGGAGATCATCCGGGGGGTCGAGGAGGTGGCGCACGCGGCCGGGGTCGGGACCGTGGTCTCGGCGATCCACGGCCGCTCCGGCGACGCCCGCGAGTGGATGCGCAATCTGCGGGCCCGCGCCTCCGACGGCGTCATCCTGGTCACCTCGGACCTGGAGCCGGTGCTGCACGAGGAGTTGCGCATCCTCGGCGTCCCGCTGGTCGTCGTCGACCCGGCGGGCTCCCCCGCGCTGGACGCCCCCACCATCGGCGCCGCGAACTGGTCGGGCGGCATGGCGGCCACCGAGCATCTGCTGTCCCTGGGCCACCGCAGGATCGGCCTGATCGCGGGCCCGCCCCGGCTGCTGTGCTCCCGGGCCCGCTTCGACGGCTACCGCGCCGCTCTGGAGGGTGCGGGACTCACGGTCGACGACACCCTCGTCGTCCCGGGCGACTTCCGTCCCGAGTCCGGATTCGCCGGCTGCAACGCCCTGCTGGACCTGCCCGCACCCCCTACGGCGATCTTCGCGGCCAGCGACCAGATGGCACTCGGCGCGGTCGAGGCACTGCGCAGGCGGGGTCTGCGGGTCCCGGAGGACATGAGCCTGGTCGGTTTCGACGACCTTCCGGAAGTACGGTGGTCCGCCCCGCCCCTCACCACGGTCCGCCAACCCCTCGCCGACATGGGCAAGCTGGCCGTCCGTACGGTGCTCCGGCTGGCCCGCGACGAACAGCCGGACTCACCGCGGGTGGAGCTGGGCACGGAGCTGGTGGTCCGCGCCAGCACGGCCCCCGCGGCCCGCTGAACCGACACCGGCCCGGCGGTGGGCCACACCGCCGGGCCGGGTCGCACCCCGGCGGACTCCCCTCCTTGCCCAGCCGCCGGGCGTCTGGCGAAGCCGCTACTTCAGCGCGTCCCTGATCGCGAAGTACGCGGGCTTGGGCTGGAGTTGCTCGTCGTACGGCAGCGCGGCGCCCTGTCCCTCGAAGAAGGCGGGGATCCAGCTGTACTTGTCCGTGTAGTCCCACACCGTGATGCCCACGCACCGGCGCACCGCGAGACAGGCGTCGGTCAGATCGCCGTACCACTCGGCCTGCTGGGCGAGTTTCTCCTCGGTCGCGGGCAGGATCATCCTGATGTCGACCTCGGTGAGCGCGGTGTCGAGACCGAGCTTGGCGAAGCGGCGGAGGTTGTCCTCCAGCGAGGTGGGATAGCCGTACTGGAGGGCGAGGTGGGCCTGGAGGCCGATGCCGTTCAACGGGACGCCCTGCGCCTTCAGTTGCTTGGCGAGGTTGTAGTAGGCGTCGCTCTTCGCGCCGACCGTCTCGATGTTGTAGTCGTTGAGGTAGAGCTTGACCTTGGGGTCTGCCTGGCGGGCCCAGCGCAGGGCGTCGGCGATGTAGCCGGGGCCGAGGGTCTTGTAGAAGATCGTCTCGCGGTAGGTGCCGTCCTCGTTGAAGGCCTCGTTGACGACGTCCCAGGCGAACACCTTGCCGCGGTAGTGGCGTACCTCGGTCTGGATGTGGTTCTTCAGGACGGCCCGCAGTTCCTTGGCCGTCCACTCCTTGCTCGTCAGCCAGTCGGGCAGCTGGCTGTGCCAGACGAGGGTGTGACCGCGCACCTTCTGGTGGTGGGCGCGGGCGAGGTTCACGATCTCGTCGCCGTTGGTCCAGTCGAAGACGCCCTGTTGGGGTTCGGTGGCGTACCACTTCATGCCGTTGCCGGGGGTGATCTGGTCGAACTCGCTGCCGAGGACGGCCTTGTAGGGCTCGTCGACGAGTTCGGGGTTGTCGGTGGCGCTGCCGAAATAGCGGCCGTGTTCCTGGGCCAGTTCGGCGAGCGTGGGTGGCCCGTCGTGCGCCTGCGCGGGGGTGCCGAGGCCGGTGGCGACCAGGGCGGCGGCGAGGGCGCCGACGAGTCTGAGGCGGTTCTTGTGCATGGTGGTGCGACTCCTCACGTGCGGGGGTGGGTGAGCCGTACTTTTCGGAGACCGCCGTCAGCCCTTGGTGGCTCCGGCGGTGAGGCCGCCGACGAGCTGGCGCTCGGCGACCGAGTAGAAGGCGAGGGCGGGAACCATCGCGACGACGAGATAGGCGAAGATGCGCGCGTAGTCGGCGGAGTACTGGCCCTGGAACTGCTGGACGCCGATGGGCAGGGTCCACCAGGTGTTGTCGGTGAACACCAGCAGCGGCAGCATGAAGTTGTTCCAGCTGGTGACGACGGCCAGCACCGAGACGGTGCCGAGCGCCGGCCGGGCCATGGGCAGCAGCACCCGCCAGAAGAAGCCGAAGGAGCTGCACCCGTCGAGGGTGGCCGCCTCCTCCAACTCGCCCGGGATCTCCCGGAAGAAGGCGCGCAGGATGATGATGGTCATCGGCAGCCCGAACGCGGCCTGCGGCAGGATCACACCCAACGGGTTGTCCAGCAGGCCGAGATAGCGCAGCAGCAGGAACAGCGGGAGGGCGGCCACCGCGAAGGGGAACATCAGCCCCATCGTGAAGAAGGTGAACAGCACCTCCCTGCCCCTGAAGGCGAACCGGGCGAAGGAGAAGGCCGCCAGCGCGGACACCGCGACGAGGATCACGGTCGTGGCGACCGCGATCAGTGTGCTGTTGCCGAGCAGCCGCCAGAAGTCGCCGCCGCCGAGGATCTCGGTGTAGTTCCCGGTCAGCCATTTCTCGGGCAGCCCGAAGGGGTTGCTGGAGAGCTCGTCGGTGGACTTGAAGCCGGACAGGACGGCGTAGACCAGGGGGACGACCATGACGGCGCCGACGGCGACGAGGATGATGTGCAGCGGCAGCGTGCGTGCGGCCTTGCTCTTGCGGGTCACTTGCCGTTCCCCCTCATCGTGGTGGTGGCCCCTTCGAGGTCGCGGCGGAGCACGAACCGCTGGTAGCCGAGGGCGAAGACGAGGCAGATGCCGAACATGACCACGCTGATCGCGCTGGCATAGCCGACCTGGTAGCGCTTGAAGCCGTACTGGAACATGGTCACGGCCATGGTCTCGGAGTGGTGGTCCGGGCCGCCCTGGGTGATCACCCAGACCAGGTCGAAGAGCTGGATGGAGCCGATGACGGCCAGGAAGATGCTGATGCGGACGGTGGGCATGAGCAGCGGCAGGGTGACACTGCGGAAGCGCTGCCAGGCGCTCGCCCCGTCGATCAGCGCGGCCTCGGTCAGCTCCTTCGGCACGGACTGGAGTCCGGCCAGGTAGAGCATCATGTGGAAGCCGAAGTACTTCCAGGTCATGACGATGAAGAGGGTCGGCATGACCCAGTTGGGGTCGGCGAACCACTCACCGCCGAGACTGTCCAGGCCGATGCTGCCGAGGAGGTGGTCGGCAAGACCGTCGTCCGGGGTGAACACCATGCTGAAGAGCACGCCCGTGATGGCCTCGGACAGGACGTAGGGCGCGAAGAACAGCATCCGGTAGACGGCCCGGCCGCGCAGCCGCTGGTTGAGCAGGACGGCCATGGCGAGCGCGAACGGCAGCTGGAACGCGAGCGTGAGCAGCACCAGGAGGAGGCAGCGCCACAGGTCACCCAGGAAGACCGGGTTGTCGAAGAGGTCGGTGAAGTTGTCGACACCGACGTAGTCCTCGGGCATCCCGAAGCCGCCCCAGCGGAAGAAGGCGGCGTACAGGGCGAACAGCATCGGCAGCAGCACGAGCCCGGTGAACAGGACCAGGGCGGGCAGCTGGAAGCCCATCGCGGTGAGCCAGTTGAGGACGCGCCGCCGGGCCCGCCCCCGGGCCCTGACGTTGTCCGGGGGCGGGACGTCGGTGCCGGGACCACTCCGCTTGTCTGCGAGGAACGTGGAGGTCATCGGCTGCTACTGCTCTTCCTTCGCGACCTTCGTGATCGACTGGGCGACCTGCTCGGGCGACTTGGAGCCGGCGATGAGCGCGGCCACGCTGTCGTTGACCTCCTGGCCGACCGCGGGGGCGTACGCCTGGTCGAGGTAGAGCTGGAAGCCGGTGGCGGCGTTCAACTGCTCCTGTACGGCCTTGATGTTGGGGTCGGTGATGGCGCTCTCGGCGTTCGGGACCACCGGGAGGGCGCCGGTCTTCTTGACCAGTTCCAGGTCGGTGGCCTCGGAGGCGAAGAACTTCAGGAAGTCGATCGCCGCCTGCGGGGCGCCCCGGCGCAGGGCGTGCCCGCCACCGCCGCCGAACACCTCGGTGATGGTGCCCTTGCCGCCCTCGACGGCCGGGAACGGGAAGAAGCCGAGGTCCTTGCCGAGGCCCTTGCCGGAGTCGGCCTGCACGTTCGGGGCCCACTGGCCCATGAGCTCCATGGCCGCCTTGCCGTTGCCGACGGTGGCCGCCTGGCCGGTCGGGGTGGAGTAGGCGGCGTTGAGGAAGCCCTTCTGGAACGGCTGGAGATCGACGAGGGTCTTGAGGTGGGCGCCCGCCTCGACGAACTCGGCGCCGGTGAAGTCCTTGTCGTCGTAGGCCTTCTGGAGGGCGCTCGCGCCGGCGGTGCGCATCGCGAGGTAGGCCCAGTAGTACATGCCGGGCCACTTCTCCTTGCCCGCGAGGGCGATGGGCGTGATGTTCTTCGCCTTCAGCTTGCTGACGGCTTCGAGGAACGCGCCCCAGGTGGTGGGGGGTTCGGTGATGCCGGCCTGCTTGAAGAGCGCCTTGTTGTACCAGAAGCCGATCATGCCGATGTCGAACGGGATGCCGTACACCTTGTCGTCGAGGAGGTAGGCCTCCTTCGACACCTTCAGCAGGCCGTCGGCCCACGGCTTGGTCTTGTCGGTGAGGTCCTCCACGAGTCCCGCGTCGACCTGCTGCTTGAGGACGCCGCCGCCCCAGGTGTGGAAGATGTCGGGGAGCTTCCCGGAGGCGATCAGCGCCGTCATCTTCGACTTGTAGGCGTCGTTCTCCAACTGGACGATCTTTATCTTCACCTTGGGGTTCTGGGCCTCGAACTTCTTGGCCAGACCTGCCCAGACGGTGTGGGCCGGCTCAGTGGTGGAGATGTTCCACCATTCGATCGTGGTCGTCCCGTCGGCCGACTCACCTTCGTCCGAGTCGCCGCCGCAACCACTCAGTGCGGTCATGCCCAGACCGGCCGCGGCGGACGCCGCCAGGAAGCCGCGGCGGGACAGTGCCGGGTCGCCCATGGTGTGCTCCTTGGGTACGGGACGGCGCGTCCACGCCCGTCCACTGGACCGAAAGTTTCGGAGTTGATCCAGAAAGCTTCGCTGTTGCCGCACCCTAGAGACAGCTACCAAACGGTGGCAACCCCTTGTACGCGGTGAATCTGCGGGCAACTCCCACGATGTCCGGGCCGGTTGCCGCCGACCGGCCCGGTCCGAGAGTTTCCGGAGCCTTCCGGAACTACCGCTCCGGCGCGGGCTCGTACGCGAACCAGTCGAAGGCGGCGGTGCCCTCGGTGACGTACATCCCGGCCACGCGCCCGGTGAAGCCCCCCGCGACCTGCGTGGACAGATAGCGGCCGTCGAGCTCGGCCAGCCGTACGCCGTCGACGGCGAGCGCGATCACGTCGGGGCCACCGGCACGCACGCCTTGCTCGCCGGACGGGGAGACCAGCGCGTCGGTGCGGATCTCCACGCCGAGCGTGACCGGACCCGCCGCCACCGCCCGCCGCGCGAGGCACTGCCGCACGGGTCCGATGCGGGCGAGGACGGCCGCCTCTCCCCCGCTGACCTCGATGTCGTAGTGATGGGCCTCGTCGAGGCGTACGGAGAGTCCGGCGCGGCCCGTTCCGGGGTCCAGGCGGGTCGTGAACCGGCAGTCGTGGTGCTGCTGGCGGCGCCCGACGAAGGTGTGTCCCAGCCGGTCGAGGCTGTTTCCCGTCGCGCGCAGGGTGAGCCATCCCGGCCGTTCGCTCAGCGACCAGGAGTCGTCCGGCCTGCGGCGCGGGGAGAGCCAGTACGGGGCGAGGCCGGGGGCGTCGAACTCGTCGCGCGCGGGCGGGAGTTCGACGGGACGCCGGGCGGCCGGCGCCGGGTGCTGTTCGAGCACCGGACCGACCCTGGGCCAGCCGTCGGCGTCCCACTCCACCGGGGTCAGGAAGGTCTCGCGGCCCAGGACATGGAAGGACGGGAAGTAGCCGCGCGGGCGGGTGCCGAGCAGCACCATCCACCAGGTGCCGTCGGCCGCCTCGACCAGGTCGGCATGGCCGGTGCACTGGATGGGCGAGCCGGTGCTGCGGTGGCTCAGGACCGGGTTGGCGGGGGCCGGTTCGAACGGCCCGCGCGGGGTGCGCGCCCGGGCGACGGAGACGCTGTGACCGAGGCCGGTGCCGCCCTCGGCGACCAGCAGATACCACCACTCGCCGATGCGGTACAGGTGCGGCGCCTCCGGGTCCTGCATGCCCGTCCCGGACCACACCGGAAGGGGCCCTTCCAGCACCTTCCCGTTCTCCGGGTCGATGCGGGCGACCGCACAGCCGGCGACCGCGACCCAGCAGGATCCGTCCTCGTCCCAGGCCAGGTCGGGGTCGATCCCGTCCAGCTCGATCCACACGGGGTCGGACCAGGGCCCCTCGGGGCGCTCGCTGGTGACGATGAAGTTGCCGCGGGCCCCGACGTTGGTGGTGATCAGGTGGAAGCGGCCGTCGTGATGGCGCAGGGTGGGGGCGTAGATGCCGGCCGACGCGGGGAGGTCGTCGGGCAGCTCCAACTGGCCCGGCCGGTCCAGGACGTTGCCGATCTGCCGCCAGTGGACGAGGTCACGGCTGTGAAAGAGCGGGACGCCCGGGAAGTACTCGAAACTGGAACAAACCAGGTAGTAATCCTCCCCGACCCGGCACACACTCGGGTCGGGGTGGAACCCGCCGATCACGGGGTTGTCGTACATCCGCATAAGTGAACCTCCGGCCCGTCCGACCGAAACATTCGGTCTCGGTCACGAACATTACGGAGCGGACTGTACGAGCGGTCCTGGGCGCGGACAAGGTGGCCCCGGCGCCAGAAACAGGCCTCAGAAGCAGACGTCAGGAGCAGACGTCAGGAGCAGACGTCAGGAGCGGCGCGCCCTACGACACCACCGCCGCAGGCACCTCAGGCTCACCGTCCTCACCCCGCTCCCCCGGCCCCTGCCCCTGTCCCTCCGCCACCCTCCGCAGACTCAGCACCATCGTGAGCCCACCCCCGGGCGTGTCCTCCGCGTTGATCGTCCCGCCCATCGCCTCCGCGAACCCCCGCGCCACGGCCAGCCCCAGCCCGACCCCGGCACCGCGCGGGGCGTCGCCGTACCGCTGGAAGGGCGCGAAGATGCGTTCCTTGGCCTCGTCGGGGACACCCGGGCCCCGGTCGACGACCCGGACCTCGACGCGGTCGGCGATGGCGCTGGCGGAGACCAGCACCGGCTCGTCCCCACGGCTGTGCTTGACGGCGTTCTCCACGACGTTGGCGACGACCCGCTCCAGCAGCCCCCGGTCCACCGAGACCATGGGCAGCGTCTCCGGGATGTCCAGTTCGACGCTGTCCTCGGGCACCCCGCCGAGGGCCATCGGCACCACCTCGTCGAGGTCGGTCTCCCGGATGAGCGGGGTGACCGTGCCGGTCTGGAGGCGGGACATGTCGAGGAGGTTCCCGACGAGGTGGTCGAGCCGGTCGGCGCCCTCCTCGATCGCGGCCAGGAGGTCGGCCTCGTCCTCCTCGGACCACTCCACGTCGTCGGAGCGCAGCGAGGACACCGAGGCCTTGATGCCGGCGAGCGGCGTCCGGAGGTCGTGGCTGACGGCGGCCAGCAGCGCGGTCCGGATCCGGTTGCCCTCGGCCAGCGCACGCGCCTGGTCGGCCTCGTGCTGGAGCCGCTGCCGGTCCAGTACGACGGCGGACTGGGCGGCGAAGGCGGCGAGCACCCGGCGGTCCTCGGCGGGGAGCACCCGGCCGGTGAGCGCGAGGGCCAGATGGTCGCCGACCGGTACGTCGACGTCCGCGTCGTCCGGGTCCTGGCAGGGCCGGGGGCCGACGCTGCCCGCACAGGTCCAGGGGGCGACCTCGGTCTCCCGCTCAAGGAGCGCCACCGACTCCATCCCGAAGGTCTCCCGGACGCGTTCCAGCAGCGCCTCCAGGCTGGTCTCGCCGCGCAGCACGTTCCCGGCGAGGAAGGAGAGGATCTCCGACTCGGCCCGCAGCCGCGCCGCCTGTTGTGTGCGCCGGGCGGCCAGGTCCACGACGGAGGCCACCGCCACGGCCACGCCGATGAAGATCGCGATGGCGACGATGTTCTCGGGGTCGGCGATGGTGAGCGTGTGGACGGGCGGGGTGAAGAACCAGTTCAGCAGGAGGGAGCCGACCACCGCCGAGGCCAGCGCGGGCAGCAGTCCGCCGAGGAGGGCCGCGGCGACCGTCAGCGACAGGTACAGCAGCATGTCGTTGGCGAGACCCACTCCGGGGACGGCGTTCGTCAGCAGCGCCGTGAGGACGACCGGGCCGAGCACGCCGACCGCCCAGCCCCAGATGACCCTGGACCGTCCGAGACGGGCGCCGCGGGCGACGGGCAGTCCGCGTCCCTTGCCCGCCTCGTCGTGGGTGATCAGATGGACGTCGAGGTCGGGCCCGGAGTCCCGGGCGACGGTGGCGCCGACGCCGGGCCCGAAGACGTACTGCCAGCTCTTGCGGCGGGAGACGCCGAGCACGATCTGGGTGGCGTTCACCCCGCGCGCGAAGTCCAGCAGGGCCACAGGGACGTCGTCGCCGACGACATGGTGGAAGGTGCCGCCGAGATCCTCCACCAGCCCGCGCTGGACGGCGAGTTCCTTCGGCGAGGCGGCGGTGAGCCCGTCGCTGCGGGCGATGTAGACGGCCAGTACTTCACCCCCGGCGCCCTTCTCCGCGAGCCGCGCGGCCCGCCGGATCAGGGTCCGTCCCTCCGGGCCGCCGGTGAGACCGACCACGATCCGTTCCCGTGAGCCCCAGATCGTGGAGACCTCGTGCTCGCTGCGGTAGGCGTTGAGGTACTCGTCGACCCGGTCGGCCACCCACAGCAGCGCCAACTCCCGCAGGGCGGTCAGATTCCCGGGCCGGAAGTAGTTGGACAGGGCCGCGTCGACCTTGTCGGACTTGTAGATGTTGCCGTGTGCCATCCGCCGCCGCAGCGCCTGCGGCGACATGTCGACCAGCTCGACCTGGTCGGCGCGGCGCACCACTTCATCGGGGACGGTCTCCTGCTGCCGTACGCCGGTGATGGACTCGACGACGTCGCCCAGGGACTCCAGGTGCTGGATGTTGACGGTCGATATGACATCGGTCCCGGCCGCGAGCAGCTCCTCCACGTCCTGCCACCGCTTGGTGTTGCGGGAGCCGGGGATGTTGGTGTGGGCGAGTTCGTCCACCAGCACCACCTCGGGCCGGCGGGCGAGGACGGCGTCGATGTCCATCTCCGTGAAGGTGGTGCCCCGGTACTCCAGCTCCTTGCGGGGCATCTCCTCCAGGCCGTGCAGCATCACCTCGGTGCGCGGCCGGCCGTGGTGCTCCACGAACGCGACCACGCAGTCGGTGCCGCGCTCCACGCGCCGGTGCGCCTCGGACAGCATCGCGTACGTCTTGCCGACGCCCGGTGCCGCACCGAGATAGATCCGGAGTCTGCCGCGTGCCATGTTCACCCTTCGAAGCGGTAACCCATGCCGGGTTCGGTGATCAGATAGCGGGGACGGGCGGGATCCGTCTCCAACTTGCGGCGCAGCTGAGCCATGTAGACCCGCAGGTAGTTGGTCTTGTCGCGCCGGGACACCCCCCAGACCTCCTGGAGCAGGAACCGCTGGGTGATGAGCCGGCCCGGGTGGGTGACCAGGATCTCCAGCAGGTGCCATTCGGTCGGCGTGAGCCGTACGTCGTGGGCGCCCCGGACGACCTTCTTGGCACGCAGGTCGATGGTGAAGTCTGCGGTCTCCACGAACATCGTCCCGGCGGCGAGCGGACTCTCCTCGGTACGGCGCACGGCGGCCCGCAGCCGGGCCATCAACTCGTCCATGCTGAACGGCTTGGTGACGTAGTCGTCGGCGCCCGCGTCCAGCGCGGCGACCTTCTCGTCGGAGGCGCGGCGCGCGGACAGCACGAGGATGGGCACCCGGGTCCAGCCGCGCAGCGTCTTGATGACGTCCACACCGTCCATGTCGGGCAGTCCGAGGTCGAGCAGCACCACGTCCGGCTGGCGGGCGGCCACGAGCCGCAGCGCGGTGGCCCCGTCGGGCGCGGAGTCCACTCCGTACCGGCGTGCCTGCATGTTGATCACCAGGGCTCGTACGAGCTGCGGGTCGTCCTCCACCACCAGCACCCGGGTCATGGGTGTACGCCTTTCTCCATGGCTGCGGGAGCCGGCGCCCGGATCTGCCCGGCCGCCGGCTCCCGCTCGGTTCACCTGAAGCCATCAGCTCTTGGCCGCGAGTTCCTTGAGCGCGATGTTGAGTTCGAGGACGTTCACCCGCGGCTCGCCGATGAAACCCAGGGTGCGGCCCTCGGTGTGGTCGTCGACCAGCTTCCGCACCTGTTCGACGGAGAGGCCGTTCTGCTCGGCGATCCGGTGGACCTGGATGTCGGCGTACTCCGGGGAGATGTCCGGGTCCAGGCCGGAGCCCGAGGAGGTGACCGCGTCGGCGGGGACCTCGGAGGCCTTGACCGTGTAGTCGGCGGTGGAGTTGTCCTTGATGACGGCGGCCTTGGCGTCCTTCACCCACTGGATGAGCTCTTCGTTGTCACCGGACCGGTTGGTCGCGCCGGACAGGATGAGCTTGTACTGGGTGTTGACGCTGTTGCTGCCGAGCCCGTTCTGCGGGCGGCCCTGGAACCACTTCAGATCGGGCGACGGGGTCTCCTCGCCCTTCTTCAGCGGCAGGTTGTAGGCCTGTCCGATCAGCGAGGAGCCGACGACCTTGCCGTCCGCCTTGACCTCGGAGCCGTTGGCCTGGTTGTTGAACAGCCCCTGCGCGATGCCGGTGACGACCAGCGGGTAGATGACACCGGTCACCAGGGTCAGCACGAGGAGGGCACGCAGGCCCGCCCCCAGCAACCGGACCGTGTTCGATACGGAGTTGTTCATCGCGATCAGCCGATTCCGGGGATGAGAGAGATGAGCATGTCGATGAGCTTGATGCCGATGAACGGGGCGATCAGACCGCCGAGCCCGTAGACCGTCAGGTTCCGCCGCAGCATCTTGTCCGCGCTGACCGGCCGGTACTGCACGCCCTTCAGGGACAGCGGCACCAGCGCGATGATGATCAGCGCGTTGAAGATGACCGCGGACAGGATCGCGGAGTCCGGCGAGGCCAGGCCCATGATGTTGAGCTTGTCCAGGCCCGGGTAGACGGCCGCGAACAGCGCCGGGATGATCGCGAAGTACTTCGCGACGTCGTTGGCGATGGAGAACGTCGTCAACGCGCCCCGGGTGATCAGCAGTTGCTTGCCGATCTCGACGATCTCGATGAGCTTGGTCGGGTTGGAGTCGAGGTCGACCATGTTGCCGGCTTCCTTGGCCGCGGAAGTACCGGTGTTCATGGCCACGCCGACGTCTGCCTGGGCCAGTGCGGGCGCGTCGTTGGTGCCGTCACCGGTCATCGCGACGAGCTTGCCGCCGGCCTGCTCCCGCTTGATGAGCGCCATCTTGTCCTCGGGAGTCGCCTCCGCGAGGAAGTCGTCGACGCCCGCCTCCTCGGCGATCGCCTTGGCGGTCAGCGGGTTGTCACCCGTGATCATGACGGTCTTGATGCCCATGCGGCGCAGTTCCTCGAACCGCTCGCGCATACCGTCCTTGACGACGTCCTTGAGGTGGATGACACCCAGGATCCGGGCGCCCTCGCTGTCCTCGACGGCGACCAGGAGCGGCGTACCGCCCGCCTCGGAGATGCGGTTGGCGGCAGTGTCCGCGTCCTCGGCGACCGAGCCGCCGCGCTCCTGGACCCAGGCGATGACCGAACCGGCCGCGCCCTTGCGGATCTTGCGCCCGTCCACGTCGACACCGGACATCCGGGTCTGCGCGGTGAACTCGATCCACTCGGCCCCGACGAGCTCACCCTGGTGGCGCTCGCGCAGTCCGTACTTCTCCTTCGCCAGTACGACGACGGAGCGGCCCTCGGGCGTCTCGTCGGCCAGCGACGACAGCTGGGCGGCGTCGGCCACCTCGGCCTCGGTCGTCCCGCGCACCGGCACGAACTCGGACGCCTGGCGGTTGCCGAGGGTGATGGTGCCGGTCTTGTCGAGCAGCAGCGTGGAGACGTCACCGGCGGCCTCGACGGCACGGCCGGACATCGCCAGGACGTTGCGCTGGACGAGACGGTCCATGCCCGCGATGCCGATCGCGGAGAGCAGGGCGCCGATGGTCGTCGGGATGAGGCAGACCAGCAGCGCGACCAGCACGACCATGGTCAGGTGCGTGCCCGCGTAGTCCGCGAGCGGCGGCAGCGTGGCCACCGCGAGCAGGAAGACGATCGTCAGCGACGCGAGCAGGATGTTGAGGGCGATCTCGTTCGGCGTCTTCTGCCGGGCCGCGCCCTCGACCAGGTTGATCATCCGGTCGATGAAGGTCTCGCCGGGCTTCGTCGTGATCTTGATGACGATCCGGTCGGAGAGCACCTTCGTACCGCCGGTGACGGCGCTGCGGTCGCCGCCCGACTCCCGGATGACCGGGGCGGACTCACCGGTGATGGCCGACTCGTCGACGGACGCGACGCCCTCGACGACGTCACCGTCGCCGGGGATGATGTCGCCGGCCTCGCAGACGACCAGATCGCCGATCTTGAGCTCGGTGCCGGGCACCTGCTCCTCGACGCCGTCCTTGAGCAGCCGGCGTGCCACGGTGTCGGTCTTGGCCTTGCGCAGGGTGTCGGCCTGCGCCTTGCCGCGACCCTCGGCGACGGCCTCCGCCAGGTTGGCGAAGATCACGGTCAGCCACAGCCAGGCGCTGATGGTCCAGCCGAACCAGTCGCCCGGGTCCTTGAAGGAGAAGACCGTGGTCAGCACGGACCCGATCCACACCACGAACATCACGGGGGACTTGACCATCACCCGCGGGTCGAGCTTGCGGAAGGCGTCCGGCAGCGACTTGAGCAGCTGCTTGGGGTCGAAGAGGCCCGCTCCGACACGCCCCTCCGCGGGCTTGTGCCCGGTGGGCGCGTCCTGGTGGGGCGCAAGGGTGGAGGTGGACATGGAGTCCTGCTTCTTTACGTCGGTGGTCATGACGCCAGCCCTTCAGCCAGCGGTCCCAGCGCCAGGGCGGGGAAGTAGGTCAGACCGGTGATGATGAGGATCGCGCCCACCAACAGGCCGGTGAACAGCGGCTTCTCGGTGCGCAGGGTGCCTGCCGTGGCCGGGACCGGCTTCTGCTCGGCGAGCGAGCCGGCCAGCGCCAGCACGAACACCATCGGCAGGAAGCGGCCGAACAGCATGCACAGGCCGAGCGTCGAGTTGAACCACTGCGTGTCCGCGTTCAGGCCGGCGAACGCCGAGCCGTTGTTGTTCGAGGCGGACGTGTAGGCGTACAGGATCTCGGAGAAGCCGTGCGCCCCGCTGTTGGTCATGGAGTTGCCCGGGGTGGGCAGGGCCATCGCGGCCGCGGTGAAGATGAGCACCAGCGCCGGGGTGATGAGGATGTAGCAGGCCGCGAGCTTGATCTCGCGGGCACCGATCTTCTTGCCCAGGTACTCGGGCGTACGGCCGACCATCAGACCGGCGATGAACACCGCGATGACCGCCATGATCAGCATGCCGTAGAGGCCGGAGCCGGTACCGCCGGGCGCGATCTCGCCCAGCATCATGCCGAGCATGGTGATGCCGCCGCCGAGGCCGGTGAAGGACGAGTGGAAGGAGTCCACCGCACCGGTCGAGGTGAGCGTCGTCGAGGTCGCGAAGATCGACGAGGCGCCGACGCCGAAGCGCACCTCCTTGCCCTCGTACGCGCCGCCCGCGATGTCGAACGCCGGTCCGTGGTGGGCGAATTCGGTCCACATCATCAGCGCGGTGAAGCCGATCCAGATGGTGGCCATCGTCGCGAGGATCGCGTAACCCTGCTTGACCGAGCCGACCATGACGCCGAAGGTCCGGGTCAGTGCGAACGGGATGACGAGGATCAGGAAGATCTCGAAGAGGTTGGTGAAGGGCGTCGGATTCTCGAACGGGTGCGCGGAGTTGGCGTTGAAGTAACCGCCACCGTTGGTGCCGAGTTCCTTGATGGCCTCCTGCGAGGCGACCGCGCCCCCGTTCCACTGCTGCGAACCCCCCATGAACTGCCCGACCTCGTGAATGCCGGAGAAGTTCTGGATGGCACCGCAGGCGACCAGCACGATCGCGGCGACGAAAGCACCCGGCAGCAGGACGCGGACGACACCCCGCACCATGTCGGACCAGAAGTTGCCGAGTTCACCGGTCCGCGACCGCGCGAACCCCCGCACCAGCGCCACCGCGACGGCGATCCCGACGGCCGCGGAGACGAAGTTCTGGACGGCCAGACCAGCGGTTTGCACGACGTGGCCCATGGCCTGCTCGCCGTAGTACGACTGCCAGTTGGTGTTGGTCACGAAGGACACGGCGGTGTTGAACGCCTGGTCCGGGTCGATCGAGGAGAAGCCGAGCGATCCGGGCAGGACGCCCTGGAGCCGCTGGAGCAGGTACAGGAAGAGGACGCCGACCGCGGAGAAGGCGAGGACGCCGCGCAGGTACGCGGTCCAGCGCATCTCGGCGTCGGGGTTGGCGCCGATGCCCTTGTAGATCCACTTCTCGACACGCCAGTGCTTGTCGGAGGAGTAGACCTTGGCCATGTAGTTGCCGAGGGGGATGTAGGCGAGAGCGAGCGCGCCGATCAGGGCGAGCAGCTGGAGAACGCCTGCGAGTACGGGACCCATGTCTGCTCTCAGAACCTCTCCGGGAAGATCAGGGCGAGGACGAGATAGCCCAGCAGGGCGACGGCCACGACGAGGCCGACGATGTTCTCGGCGGTCACAGCTTCGTCACCCCCCTGGCGACGAGTGCCACCAGCGCGAAGGCCGCGACCGTGATGACGACGAAGGCCAGATCGGCCATCGTGAACTCCTGGAGTGAGGTTCGTTGAACAGGGACGGTTCGAGGAAACAGCCTGCGTGGCCGAATTCGAGCGCCGTTGACGGGTCCCTTACGGGGCGCTGCACGCCTTTGACGGGACTCTTACGCCGGTCTTCGCCAGGTCAGGACAAGCGGAACCGCAGCCGGCAGATCACCGCGTCGGTCTCCCGCCGTACGGCATGCGCGACGACAGCGCCCCGCTGGTTCTGGAGCAGCCGCTGCCACAGCCGCTCCGGCTCCGTCTCCGGGATCAGCACGGTGACCCGGGTGGCCGGCTCGGACGCCATGACCTCACGGACGTAGGCGGCGATGGGGCGGCCCAGACTCCGCCGCTCGCTGGTCAGCCGTACCAGGGGCACCCCGGGGTCCCACTCGGCCCAGGCCCGCTCCAGGGCGTGCAGGGCGACCCGGTCCTCGGGGTCGGGACAGCAGACGGAGACGGCACGGACCTCGTCGCCGAGGGAGGCGGCGGCGGTGAGGGCCTCCGAGGTGAGCCGGGACAGCGACGACACGGGGACGATCACGACGGACCGGTCGCGGTGCGGATGCTCGGGGATCCGGCCGAGGCCGAGCCGCTCACCGATGCGCGCGTAGGCGCGGTGCACGGTCTCGAAGGCGGCCACCAGCAGCGGCAGGGCGATGACGATCAGCCAGGCGCCCTCCTCGAACTTGGTCGCGGTGACGACGACGGCGGACACACCGGTGAGCACGGCACCGAAGCCGTTCAGGAGGGCCTTGCCCCGCCACCCGGGCCCGCGCTCCAGCCGCCAGTGCCGGACCATCCCCACCTGGGCGATGGTGAAGCCGACGAAGACACCGATGGCGAACAGCGGCACGAGGGTGTTGGTGTCGCCGCCGGAGAAGACCAGCAGCGCGGCCGAGACGACGGCCAGGGCGAGCACTCCGTGCCGGTGGACCTGGCGGTCGGCCTTGAGCATGAAGACATGCGGCAGGTAGTTGTCGCGGGCCAGCAGCTTCAGCAGGACGGGCAGCCCGCCGAAGGACGTGTTGGCGGACAGGGCGAGCAGGATCATCGTCGCGAACTGGATGACGTAGAACGCCCAGTTGTGGCCGAGCGAGGCGTCCGCGAGCTGGGCGAGGACGGTGACTCCCTCGACCGGCTGGAGATGGAAGCGGGATATCAGCACCGACAGGCCGATCAGCATCACGCCGAGCACGGCACCGAGGGCGACCTCCGCGCGCTGGGCGCGTCGGACGCGCGGGACGCGGAAGGAGGGGACGGCGTTGGCGATGGCCTCGACGCCGGTGAGGGCGGAACAGCCTGAGGCGAAGGCTTTCAGCAGGAGCAGGGCGCCCACCGTGGTGGCGTTGTCGGCGAGGACGGAGGCGTGTCCGGCCGCGGCCTCGGTACTCACCGGCCCGGACCGGAACAGGCCGACGACGATCAGCACGAGGATCGACCCCACGAACACGACCGTCGGCACGATGAACGCCTTCGCCGACTCCACGATGCCCCGCAGATTCACCGCCGTGATCAGCACCAGCACGACCAGGCACAGGACCAGCCGGTCGGCGTAGAGCCCCGGAAAGGCGGAGGTCAGCGCGGCGACACCGGCGGTGACGGCGACCGCGACATTGAGGACGTAGTCCAGGACGAGCGACCCGGCCGCGACCAGACTCGTACGTGCTCCCAGATGCGTCTTCGCCACGGCGTACGACCCGCCGCCGTCCGGGAAGGCCGCGATCACCTGCCGGTACGACGCCACGAGCACCCCCAGCAGGGCGGCGATGGCCAGCGTCACCGGCAGCGTGAAGCCGAGCCCGTGCGCCCCCGCGGCGGCCAGCACCAGGACGATCGCCTCGGGGCCGTAGGCCACCGACGCCATGGCGTCCAGGGACAGGGCGGCGAGGCCGGTGACGGCGGTGAGCCGATGCCGCTCGCCGGTATCCGGCGGTTCCTCCTCGGCGGGGGTCGCCCCGGGCTCGGTGGTCAGGACGGACATGGGTGCGGGCTCCTTCGGACGGAACGAACGGTTGTGCCCAGGTTCTGTCCGTATCCGGCCGGTGCCGCCGGTTCCTTGCGCGTTCTTCGCGCCCGAAGGGCAGACCTTGACGTCACTTTGTCGTGTGGACTCGTGCGAACTCGTGGACTCCTGTGGTCGCGGGGTCCGCGTCAAGAAGAGCCGCGTTCCCGTCAGAGTCCCGTCAAGGTCCGCTGTTCCGGCGTGCGCGGTCCCTACCGTCGTCCGGATGGAACACCGCAACGCGACGGCGAACGAGACGGCGTACGACCGCCGTTGGACACGCGATCTGCTCGACTCGATCCGCTGCGCGGCCGTCATCCTCGGCCTGCTCTTCCTCGTCGACTGGGCCGCCGGCACGCTCACCCTGTGGCGGAGCCTGCTGTGGGCCGCGCTGGCCGCCCTGCTCTTCGTGGTGCTGTGCCCCTCCCGTGTCTCGGCCGGCGAGGGCTGGCTCGCCTCCCGTCGGCTCCTCCGCCCGCGCCGCGTCCGTACCGACCTGCTGGTCTCGGTCCGCTGCCGTGACGGCATCGCCCAACGCCTGGTGCTCAGGGACGCGTTCGGAGCCCGCGTCGAACTCGACCCCCAGGTCCTCGTCAACAACCCCGACCTGTGGCACCGCCTGGCGGAAGACGCCCGCAAGTCCCAGACCAACGGCACGATGACCTGCGGGGCGACGGCTCTGCTCCGCATGTCGGAACGCATCGAACGCGAGACGGCGGCGACGGTGTTCAAGGTCTCAGGGCTGGACTGAGAGCTCAGGGCTGGATCAGGGGCTCCTCTTCCGCGAGCGGCAGCGCCACGACCATGGTCAGCCCGCCCCCGGGTGTGTCCTCCGGTGTCACCGTCCCGCTCATCGCCTCGGTGAGCCCCCGCGCGAGCGCGAGCCCGAGGCCGAGCCCCGTCGTGTTGTCGGTGTCGCCGAGCCGCTGGAACGGCTCGAAGAGGCGGTCCCGGCCGGCCGGCGGGAGGCCGGGGCCGCGGTCCACGACACGGAGTTCGGCCCGGCCCGCGAGCGCGCTGGCCGTCACCAGCACCTTGGTCCCGGGCGGGCTGTGCCGGTCGGCGTTGGCGACCAGGTTGGCGATGACACGCTCCAGGAGCGGCGGATCGACCAGCACAGCGGGCAGCGACTCGACGTCCCCGACCTCCACGTCCCCTATGTCCACGAGCGCAGCCGGAAGGACCTCCTCCAGGGTGGTGGGCCTGAGGTTCAACTTCAGTACCCCCGCCTCCAGGCGGCTGAGGTCGAGGAGGTTCTCCACGAGACGGTTCAGCCTGGCCATGGACTCGTCGGCGGTGGCGAGGAGTTCGTCGCGGTCCTCGGCGGAGAACTCGACGTCCCGGCTGCGCAGCGATGTGACCGCCGCCCATCCGGCCGCGAGCGGGGTGCGCAGATCGTGCCCGACCGCCCGCAGCAGCGCCGTACGCATCCGGTCGGCGGCCTTCACCGGCTCGACCTCCGCCGCCGCCTCGGCAAGCCGGGCGCGCTCCACGGCGGATCCCACGTGCGCGGCGAACGCGGCGAGTACACGCCGCTCGGAGGAGGACAACGTCCGCCCCCGCAGCACGAGATGGGCTCCGGACCCGGCGGGGACGACGGTGGCGCCCCCGCTGTCCGAGGGGGGCTGGTCCAGCAGCTCGGCCGTCTCCATGCCGAAGGTCTCCCGGGTGCGTTCCAGCAGCTCCGGGATGGTCTGCCCGCCGCGCACGATGCTGCCCGCGAGGGAGGACATGGTCTCCGCCTCGGCGGTGGCCCGCGCCGACCGCCGCGACAGCCGCAGCGACCGGTCCACGACCCCCGCCACGGTCGCGGCGACCACGGCGAAGACCCCGAGGGCCAGCAGCGCGTTCGGGTCGCTCAGCGTGAACTCCCCGATGGGCGGGATGAACCAGTAGTTGAGCAGCAGGGACGCCGTCACCGAGGCGACCACCGCCGAGACGACCCCGCCGATGCAGGCCACCCCGACCACGGTGAGCAGGAACAGCAGCGCCTCACTGGTGAGGTTGACCGACCCGCGCACCTGCGCCAGCACGGCGGTGAGCAGCAGCGGCAGCACCAGTCCGGCGACCGGCCCGGCGATCAGACGGGAGGTCGAGAGCGTACGGCGTCTCGACGGCAGCAAAGTGCCCCGCCCCGCCCGCTCGTGCGTGACCCGGTGGACGTCGATGTCCCCGGACAGCACGGTCACGGTCTCCCCGGTGCCGGGCCCGGTCAGGAACCGCTCCAGACGCCCGCGCCGGCTGGTCCCGAGCACGAGCTGCGTGGCGTTCTCGGCGCGCGCGAACTCCACCAGCGTATGCGCGATGTCGTCGCCGACGACCGAGTGATAGCTGCCGCCGAGATCCTCGACGAGTCGACGCTGCCGGGCCAGCGAGGCATGGGAGACCCCCGCGGCCAGCCCGTCGCTCCGCGCCACGTGCACGGCGAGCAGATCACCGCCCGCGGACCGGTCGGCGATCCGTGAGGCCCGCCGGATGAGTGTGTCCCCCTCCGGCCCGCCGGTCAGCGCGACGACGACCCGTTCCCGGGTCTCCCACACCTTCCCGATGGCGTGCTCGTGCCGGTAGGTGGTGAGCGCCTCGTCGACCCGGTCGGCCGTCCACAGCAGCGCCAGCTGCCGCAGGGCGGTCAGATTGCCGGGGCGGAAGTAGTTGGCGAGGGCGGCGTCGATCTTCTCGGGCGCGTAGATGTTGCCGTGCGCCATCCGGCGGCGCAGCCCCTCGGGCGGGATGTCGACGAGCTCGACCTGCTGAGCCCGTCGTACGACCTCGTCGGGCACCGTCTCGTGCTGCGGCACCCCGGTGATCTTCTCGACCACGTCCTTGAGGGACGCCAGATGCTGCACGTTGACGGCGGTGACGACATCGACACCGGCGGCCAGCAGCTCCTCGACGTCCTGCCACCGCTTGGGATTGCGGCCGCCGCCGGGCACGTTGCTGTGCGCGAACTCGTCGACGATCGCGACCCTCGGTCTGCGCGCGAGCACGGCGTCGAGGTCCATCTCCTCGAACTCCCCGCCCCGGTAGGCACACCGGGCCCGCGGCACGACCTCAAGCCCGTCGAGCATCGCCTCGGTCCGGCGTCGCCCGTGACACTCGGCGAACGCCACCACCACATCGGCCCCGCGGTCGGCCCTGCGCCGCCCCTCATCGAGCATGCGGTACGTCTTGCCCACCCCTGGGGCCGCCCCGAGGTAGACCTTCAGCCGTCCGCGCGGTACGTCGTTCATCAGGTGCCAGCGAACCGCTCCCCGGCCGCGCGGGGGCGCGTCTTGACGCATCCCTGGCGCCCTTGATGTGGACGTTGACACTGTCTTGACAAGGCGGGCCCGGGATAGGGTGAAGGCGGTGTGCCGGGAAGTCTGGTCGGCCGGGGAGCCACGGTGGCTCCCTTCGTGGTCCCAGGGGGACGGTCGGCATGCGCGGCGTAGGTACGGTTCTCGCTCTCGTGGTTCTCGCCACGCTGGTGGCGACGTTCGCGCGCCGCTGGCGCATCCCCGCCCCTTCCCTGCTCGTGGTCGCCGGCCTGGCCGTGGCCCTGCTGCCGGGCACCCCGCAGATCGACATCAGCCCCGAGATCATCGGCCTGGTCGTCCTGCCTCCCCTCTTGTACGCCAGCGCCGAGGAACTGTCCTGGCGCGAGCTGAAGATGGTGTGGAAACCGGTCGGAGTGCTGTCGGTGGGCCTGGTGCTGGCCTCGGCGGCGGCGGTCGGCGCGGTCGCGTCCGCGCTGACTCCGCTCTCCTGGCAGATGGCCTTCGTGCTGGGCGCGGTCCTGGCGAGCACCGACCCGGTCGCGGTCACCGCACTGGGCCGCCGCCTCGCACTGCCACCCAAGGTCCAAGTCCTCGTCCAGGCGGAGAGCCTGTTCAACGACGCGACCTCACTCGTCCTGTTCCGGGTCGCGGTGAGCGTCGCGGTGGCGTCGGCGGCGGCCGACTGGGGCGCGGCGGGCGGTGAGTTCGCGGTGCTCGCGGGCGGCGGCACGGTGATCGGGGCGGCCCTCGCGGCGGTGGTCGCACTGATCCGCCGCCGCACCGAGGACCCGGTCCTGGAGACCGTGATCGCCCTGGTCACGCCGTACGCCGCGTACGTCCTCGCGGAGGCCGCCCACACGTCCGGCGTCACCTCGGTGGTCGTGGCGGGCGTCGTGCTCGGCGGCCGAGGCGATCGCCTGACCAACGCCCGCATCCGCCTCCAACTGCACGCCGTCTACGGCACGGTGGTGTTCCTCCTGGAAAGCGTGGTGTTCTCGCTGATCGGCCTGGCCCTGCCCGCGCAGGTACGGGCCCTGTCCGACGCCGACCGGGAGTGGCCCCTGTACGCGCTGGCGGTGGCGGCCACCCTGATCGCCGTACGGCTGCTGTGGCTGGTGCCGCTGTCGGCGGTGGTGCAGCGCAAGGGCGGGATCACCCGGATGAACTGGCGGGTGCCGGTGGTGCTGACATGGGCGGGCACCCGAGGTGTCGTACCACTGGCGGCGGCACTCTCCATCCCGGTGGCGTCGGAGGCGGGCGCGAACCTGTCGGAACGCCCGCTCGTGCTCGTCCTCACGACATCGGTCGTGGTCGTCACGCTCGTGGTGCAGGGTTTCACCCTCGCCCCGGTGGTCCGCCGTTCCGGCATCGCCCTGGAGCCCGACCACACCGAGCGCGAGGAGGCGAGCGCCCGGTGCAGCCTGGCAGGAGCGGGCCTGAAGCGCCTGGAGGAACTCGCCGAACTGGAGGCCGTACCGGACGTCGTCATCGACCGCCTCCGCCGCGGCCTCAACGCCCGCCTGGACGACGCCCGGGACCGCCTCGCCGAGTCCCACGGCACCGGGGCCGCGCCGGAGTCCGCCGACCTCGTCTACCGGCAACTTCGCCGCGATCTCATAGCCGTTGAGGCGACAGAACTCCAACGCCTCTACGACGACCACCTCATCGGCGACACCACCCGCCGCCGCCTCCAACGCTCCCTCGACCTGGAGGAGGCCCGCCTGTCCGACGCCTAGGTCGCGTCCTAGCGGAACTCGGCGAGCCTGGGCCGGAGCCCGGCGACGGTGAGCAGCAGCGCGGCGAGCAACAGCCCACCCACCCAGGGCAACAGCCCGCTCACCGTCGAACGCCCGTCCCGCACCGAGGCGTTGAAGTGATCCCGGTTGATCTGAGTGACATCATCCAACGCCGTCATCCACGCCCCGAAGTGCGCATTGGACTTCCCCGGCTCCCAACTGATGCAGAACGCCACGGCCTCACGCTCCTTGCCCTGCTGGACAAGCGCCCGGATCGTCCGGTCGTCCCGCTGATAATCGGCATACGCCTCGACGGTCCGCTCCGCCGCGCTCCACTCCCCGTCGAAGGTGATGTTGTCGAGCTCACGCCGGAACTCACCGGTGAACCCCAGCTGTTGGTGATCGCTCTCGTACGCCCGCCAGGTGTCGTCGAGCCGAGCGTCGTAGGTCGACAGCGAGGCACCCTGAATCCCGTACAACTCCTGCGACTTGGCGAGGAACGACCGCGCGTAGGTGTCCCGCCGCCCCGGGTCCAGCAGATACCGGCTCTCATCGGCGTTGGCGTCGTACGCGATGGCACGGGCGCGGGAGAGGGCGACGACGGAGTCGAAGGCGTCACGCCGGGCGCCCCGCAGCTGTTCGGCGGAGGCGGACAGCATCGACGTACCGAGAAGGACGGCGATCAGGGCACAGACGGTGGCCGCGAGGACACCGGGATTGAGGATGCGCCGGAAGCGCCGGGCCAGGTACCACTGCAAGGCGCCCAGCACCAGAAGCAACAGCAGACCCAGCCCGACGACGACGTCGAGCTGCACGGAGAGAATGTCCCGGGCGGCGGAGTACCGACGGTCGAAGGCGGCGTCATTGGAGGCGACCAACTGCCGTGCCTCGGGCAGAAGTTGACGTTGCAGGAGGTCGGTGGCGCTGCGATAGTCGGCCACGGCGGCCGTCTTCCCGCCCTTGTGCCCGTCGTTCTCCAGCGCGCGCCCGATGAGCTCCTGATACTCGGCGAACCCGTCGGTGAGAGCCTCCACCGTCTTCTCGTCACCACGGTTTCCCTGCGCGGCGACGGCAAGGGTACGCAGCGCGTGCCCGATGTCCCGGCGCGCGTCCCCGTAGAAACCGACGGCCTTCGCGTACGGCGTCGGCAGCCGCCCCGCGCCCGCGTCGCCGCTGGAGAGCAGGATGTTGGCGGCCTGGGCGTCCATGTCGTTGAGCGCGAGGTTGAGACGGGCGGCGCTGGTGGTGCGGGGCGCGTCACGGTCGGCGACGGTGTGCCAGGTGCCCATCGCGGCGAAGCCGGCGACGATCAGCAGGGCCGCCAGCGCGATGGACAGCAGGGCCGTGGCCGCGCGCAGGAGGCGCAGCCGGTCGGGCACGGCGGCCCAGTGACGGCGGCGCAGAGCGGCCCGCGCGGCCACGGCCCGTCGCCGCGGTCCCGGTCCGCGACCCCCTCGCGGTCGCGGGCCGGGACCGCCCCCGGGTGGGCCGGCCGCCGGCAGCCGTGGCTGCTCGGTCCCTTCCGTCTCAGGTCTCCGCGATGTTCCGGTCGCCGTGATGGTCACGGTCTCCCCCTTGTCACACCACAGACGGTCACCCGTCCCCGTGCCGCTCAGTCTGCGACCGGATCCGGCCACGCACGGGGGACGTTGACGCGGTCCTGACGCCCCTTCAGTGGGGTTTGACGGCACCTTGACGCGACCCGCAGGGACCGGAAAGTCCCGCGCTGAGCAGGGTTGTTCGGTACGGCGCGGCGACTAGGTTCCCCTGCCTGCCGCAGAAGGCGTCCGCGGCCGGTGACGCCCCGTCAAGACCCCGTAAGGCACTCCAGAACGGCGTCAGAGTGCGCCGCGCTGCCCGGAGATGTCCCCACACGCCCAGCACCCCACCATGTCCGACTCAGCGCTTTCCCGCCTCTCCGACCGCACCGTCCTGACCACCGGCGCCACCTCAGGTATCGGCCGGGAGACCGCACGGCAGCTCACCGAGCGCGGCACCACCGTGCTGATGCACGGCCCGTACCGCCGACCGCGTGGTCGCCACAGCAGGCGTCGACGCCGACCGGTCGTGCGCATTCGCGGCCGACCCCCGAGGCACCGCGGTATCGGTCCGCCCGGGCGGCTGCCGGCAGCCGACCCATGACGCTGGGTATCCGTGGGTAACCGAAAAGCACCCCGTACCCCATACGGCCTACTCCACCGCGGGCTGGCTTGGTACCCCCTTTCCTGATGCCTGACCGACGTCTGACAGGCCAGTCTTAACGCAAGCTTGACGCTCCCGACCCCCTCATCCATGGGCCCTGACGTAACTCTCCGCTTACGCTGATCCCGCCGTCCGTGTGATGGCCGGAACCGCACGCTGAGCCGCACACCAGGAGCCCCCCGATGGCCACGACCGAACAAGCGCCGCCCAGTCGCCTGCGCGCCTGGATGCTGGAGGGCCTGTCCGACATGGGCAAGGGCCACGGTCAGCCGGCTCAGGAGCAGGAGTCCAAGCCGGAGCACGAGGGCCAGCCCTGGTGGCGGGTCATGTGCCTGACCGGCGTCGACTACTTCTCGACCCTCGGCTACCAGCCCGGCATCGCGGCCCTCGCGGCGGGCTTGCTGTCGCCCATCGCGACCATCGTGCTCGTGATCGTGACGCTGGCGGGCGCGCTGCCCGTCTACCGCCGGGTGGCCGAGGAGAGCCCGCACGGCCAGGGCTCGATCGCGATGCTGGAGCGCCTGCTCACCTTCTGGAAGGGCAAGCTCTTCGTCCTGACCCTGCTGGGCTTCGCCGCCACCGACTTCCTGATCACCATCACCCTGTCGGCCGCGGACGCCTCGACCCACCTGGTCGAGAACCCGCACCTGAACAGCACCCTGCACGACAAGCAGATGCTGATCACCCTGGTCCTGGTGGCCCTGCTCGGCGCGGTGTTCCTCAAGGGCTTCCTGGAGGCGATCGGCGTCGCGGTGGCCCTGGTGGGCATCTACCTCGCGCTGAACGTCGTGGTCGTCGTCGTCGGCATGTGGCACGTCATCACGGCCGGGCACGTGGTCACCGACTGGTCCAGCGCCCTGACCGCCGAGCACGGCAACGTCTTCGTGATGATCGGCGTGGCCCTGATCGTCTTCCCGAAGCTCGCCCTGGGCCTCTCCGGCTTCGAGACCGGCGTCGCCGTCATGCCGCACGTCAAGGGCGACCCCGGCGAGACGGAGCAGAACCCGGCCGGCCGGATCCGCGACACGAAGAAGCTGCTCACCACCGCCGCCGTGATCATGAGCTGCTTCCTGATCGCCACCAGCTTCATCACCACCCTCCTGATCCCGGAGAAGGAGTTCGAGTCGGGCGGCGAGGCCAACGGCCGCGCGCTCGCCTACCTCTCCCACGAGTACCTGGGCGGCGCCTTCGGCACGGTCTACGACGTCTCGACGATCGCCATCCTGTGGTTCGCCGGCGCGTCGGCGATGGCCGGCCTGCTCAACCTGATGCCGCGCTACCTCCCCCGCTACGGCATGGCCCCGCACTGGGCCAGGGCCGTCCGCCCGATGGTCATCGTCTTCACCCTGGTCGCCTTCCTGGTCACCTGGATCTTCGACGCCGACGTCGACGCCCAGGGCGGCGCATACGCCACCGGCGTGCTGGTCCTGATCAGCTCGGCCGCGATCGCGGTGCCCATCGCGGCCCGCAAGGCCGGCCAGCGCAACTGGACCATCGCGTTCGCGGTGATCTCGGTGGTCTTCCTCTACACGACCGTCGTCAACGTCATCGAGCGCCCCGACGGCGTGAAGATCGGCGCCTGCTTCATCGCGGGCATCGTCCTCGTCTCCCTGCTCTCCCGCCTGGCCCGCGCCTTCGAGCTCCGCGTGACCAGCGTGACGCTCGACGACATGGCGGAACGATTCATCCGCGACATGGCCAGCCGCAAGATCCGCTTCATCGCCAACGAGCCCGACCAGCGCGACAAGGCCGAGTACCGCGACAAGATCGAGCAGATCCGCGCCGACAACGACATGCCGGAGCAGGAGGACTTCGTATTCGTGGAGGTGACGGTCCTCGACCCCTCCGAATTCGAGGCCGGCCTCACGGTCCGCGGCGAGGTCCTCCACAACCGCTACCGCGTCCTGACCCTGGAGTCCTCCTCCATCCCCAACGCCCTGGCAGCCCTCCTCCTCCACGTCCGCGACACCACGGGCTGCACCCCCCACATCTACTTCGAATGGACCGAGGGCAACCCCTTCGCCAACTTCCTCCGCTTCTTCCTCTTCGGCCAGGGCGAGGTGGCCCCGGTAACCCGAGAGGTCCTACGAGAAGCAGAACCGGACAGGGCTCGCCGCCCGCGGGTCCACACGGGCTGAGGCATACGGTCACCGCCGGGTCGGACGCACCGAACCCGGCAGCCGCCGACGGCGGAGACCCCCGCGGGGGTCTCCTGCACTCGACAACGAAAGCGGCGCGGGTGGTGCGCATGGCCCGGGTGCGTTGTGGGCATCCGCACCCGCCCCCCGTCAGGATCCCGTCAAAGCAAGCCCACCCGCCGTCAGAGCCCCATCAACGCGACCACCCAACGCCCACCCCCCGCCCTACGCTCACCCCATGCGACCGAGCGCCCCCAACCCCCCAGCCGGCGACCGCCACTGGCACAGCAGCGCCCGCCTCGCCACAACCTGCGCCCTCACCTTCGCCACCCTCACCCTCACGATCGACTGGGACGCAGGCACCCTCACCACCCCCCGCACCTTCCTCTGGCTCACCCTCTCCACCGCGGTCTTCGCCGTCCTCCTCCCCCCACGCGTCACCGCGGGCAAGGGCTGGCTGACCAGCCAAACCCTCACAGCCACCCACAGAGTCCGAACCGACGCCCTCGTATCCATACGCCAGTACGGCGACGTTGCCTCCCGCCTGATCCTCCGCGACGCCATGGGCAACCGCCTGGAACTGGACCCCCGCACCCTCCTCGCCAACCCCCTCCTCTGGCACGAGCTGGACACCGGCGCCCGCCACTCCCTGGAACAGGGCACCCTGCACGAAGGCAAGGACGTCCTCCGCCGCCTGACCCACGAGATCGACGACGAGGCGGCACTGGCGGTACTCAGGACGTCGGGGCTCTCCTGACACCCCCCGATCTGCCCGTCCCACGCCCCCTATCGTGATCCCCATGCAGTCCTACACGATCGGCCAGGCGGCCCGACTCCTGGGCGTCAGCCCCGACACCGCACGCCGTTGGGCAGACGCGGGCCGAATGGCGACCCACCGCGACGAGGGCGGCCGCCGACTCATCGACGGCCGGGACCTGGCCGCGTTCTCGGTCGAGCTGGCCAAGAGCGACGCCGCTGACGAGGAACCGTCGTACACCTCGGTCCGCAACGCCTTCCCCGGCATCGTCACCGCCATCAAGCTCGGTGACGTAGCCGCCCAGGTGGAGATCCAGGCCGGCCCACACCGTCTGGTCTCCCTGCTGACCAGGGAGGCCGTAGAGGAGCTGGGCCTGGAGGTCGGCGTCGAGGCCACGGCAAGGGTCAAGTCGACAAACGTACATATCGACCGCACCTGAGCCCTAAGACGCCCGCTAGACCACCCCCGCCACCCACGACCACGACCACGACCCCAGCCAGCCAGCCAGCGCCCCCTCTCCCACCCACCCCGTACAAACGCACATGCACACCCCACCCCCGGATCGCACCGGATCATGCGATGCAACAGGAGACTTACGCCTTGCATATGCGGCAGTATCATCGCCGCACGGTCTTCGAGAGGCCGCCGCACGGGCCCACGCGGCCCGAGCCCGAAGAACCTGAAGGAGTAAGCCCGTGATGACCCGTTCCGCGCACCGGACCCGCCGCACCCGCAGGACCCTGCAGCTGGCCGGTGCGGGAGCCGCCGCCCTGCTGGCCCTGACCGCCTGCTCCTCCTCCGACTCGGACTCCGACTCGGCGGGCTCGGACAGCTCGGCCTCGGCCTCGACGAAGCTGTCCGGCACGGTCAACGTCTTCGCCGCCGCCTCCCTGAAGGAGAGCTTCACGGCCCTGGGCAAGGAGTTCGAGAAGGCGCACCCCGGCACGAAGGTCACCTTCAACTTCGGCGGCAGCGACACCCTGGCCGCGAGCATCACGGGCGGTGCCGGCGCCGATGTGTTCGCCGCGGCCAGCCCCAAGACGATGAAGATCGTCACGGACGCGGGCGACGCCACCGGCACACCCGCCACCTTCGTCCGCAACCAGCTGGAGATCGCCACCCTCCCGGGCAACCCGGACAAGATCGCCTCCCTCAAGGACCTCACCGGCTCCGACCTCAAAGTCGTCCTGTGCGACAAGGAGGTCCCCTGCGGCGCCGCCGCGCAGAAGGCCCTGGACGCCAGCAGCCTGAAGCTCACCCCGGTCTCCTACGAGCAGGACGTCAAGAGCGCCCTGACGAAGGTCGAGCTCAAGGAGGCCGACGCCGCGGTCGTCTACAAGACCGATGTGAAGGCCGCCGGCGACAAGGTGGAGGGCGTGGAGTTCCCGGAATCCTCCGAGGCGATCAACGACTACCCGATCGCCCTGCTGAAGGACGCCCCCAACGCCACCGCGGCGAAGGCGTTCATCGAGCTGGTCCAGTCCGCCGAAGGCCAGAAGGTCCTCTCCGAGGCGGGCTTCCTCAAGCCGTGACGCCCCTGGACAAGACCGGCGCCGCGGACACCCTGGAGGGGGGCGCTCCGCGGCGCCGCCGCACCCGACAAGGTGTACGGGGCGCACGGGGCGTACGAGGCGCACCACTCCCCCTCCTCCTCCCCGCCCTGGCGGGCCTGGCGTTCCTGCTCCTCCCCCTGGTCGCCCTTCTCGTACGAGCCCCATGGCGCACCCTCCCGGACCAGCTGACCAGCGCCGAGGTCTGGCAGGCCCTGCGCCTCTCCCTGGTCTGCGCCACCGCCGCGACCGCCCTCAGCCTCCTGATCGGCGTCCCCCTGGCCTGGCTCCTGGCCCGCACGGACTTCCCCGGCCGCGGCCTGGTCCGTGCCCTGGTCACCCTTCCCCTGGTCCTGCCCCCCGTGGTGGGCGGCGTGGCCCTCCTGATGGCCCTGGGCCGCAACGGCGTCGTAGGCCGCTGGCTGGACGCCTGGTTCGGCATCACCCTCCCCTTCACCACGGCAGGAGTGATCGTCGCGGAAACCTTCGTGGCGATGCCGTTCCTGGTCATCAGCGTCGAGGGCACCTTGCGAGCGGCCAACCCGCGCTACGAGGAAGCGGCCACCACCCTGGGCGCCTCCCGCTTCACGGCGTTCCGCCGCGTGACCCTCCCCCTGATCGCCCCCGGCATCGCGGCGGGCGCGGTCCTCGCCTGGGCCCGGGCCCTCGGCGAGTTCGGCGCCACGATCACCTTCGCCGGCAACTTCCCCGGCCGCACCCAGACCATGCCCCTGGCCGTCTACCTGGCCCTCCAGAGCGACCCGGCGGCGGCGATCGCCCTCAGCCTGGTCCTGCTGGCGGTGTCGATCGCGGTATTGGCAGGCTTGCGGGACCGCTGGATGACGGCGTCATGACGACGAGGCTGGACGACGACAGATGAAGAAGAGAACCGCGCCCGCCGCGATGCCCAGGGCGATCACGCAAGCCGCAGCCGCCGACGGCGCCAGGCCCCCGCAGGGGCCACCCGCACCCAACAACGAAAGTGGTACGGGTGGTGCGGGTGGGAAACCAAATCCGGCCGAAGGCCGGATGCCCACAACGCACCCGCACCCGCACCCAACAGAAGGCCTCCACGCCCACCTCGTCGTAGACCACCCCACGTTCCACCTGGACATCACCCTCACCGCACCCCCCGGCGAGGTAGTCGCCCTCCTCGGCCCCAACGGCGCAGGCAAAACCACCGCCCTACGAGCCCTCGCCGGCCTCACCCCCCTCACCGACGGCCACCTCCACCTCGACGGCACAGAACTGAACCGCATCCCCCCCGAATCCCGCCCTGTAGGCGTCGTCTTCCAGGACTACCTCCTCTTCCCCCACCTCACGGCGCTGGACAACGTGGCCTTCGGCCCCCGCTGCCAAGGCGCCACCAAAGCGGAATCCCGCCGCCAGGCATCCGAGTGGCTGGCCCGCATGAACCTCACCGACCACGCCACAGCCAAACCCCGCAGACTCTCCGGCGGCCAGGCCCAACGCGTCGCACTGGCCCGCGCCCTGGCCACCCACCCCCGCCTGCTCC
Organism: Streptomyces sp. NPDC046909; assembly: GCF_040644695.1. Lineage (NCBI taxonomy): Bacteria > Bacillati > Actinomycetota > Actinomycetes > Kitasatosporales > Streptomycetaceae > Streptomyces > Streptomyces sp. NPDC046909. The sequence continues at coordinate 463,267 of NZ_JBEYXC010000009.1, forward strand.
TCCTCGACGAACCCCTCGCGGCCCTGGACGCCCGCACCCGCCTGGAGGTCCGCTCCCAACTCCGCCGCCACCTGGCCGAGTTCGAGGCGGTCGCCGTCCTCGTCACCCACGACCCCCTGGACGCGATGGTCCTGGCCGACCGCCTGGTCGTCATCGAGCACGGCAGGATCGTCCAGGAAGGCACCCCCTCCGACATCGCCCGCCACCCCCGCACGGACTACATCGCCCAACTCGTAGGCCTGAACCTCTACAAGGGAGAGGCACAGAACCACACGGTCCACCTCAAGACCGGCCCGGCGATCGCCACCACCGAGGACCTCACAGGAGAGGCGTTCGTCGCCTTCCCGCCCTCCGCGGTGACCCTCTACCGCGACCGCCCCACCGGCTCCAGCGCCCGCAACCTCTGGCGCTGCGAGGTGGCCGGCCTGGAGACCCACGGCGACCAGATCCGCGCCGACCTGACCGGCGAACTCCCCCTCGCCGCCGACCTCACCACGGTCGCCGCGGCCGAGCTGGACCTCCACCCGGGCGCCGAGGTCTGGGCGACGGTGAAGGCGACGCAGACCCACGCATACCCGGCATAAACCCTGCCCGGCCCTAAGTTGATGCCATGACTCTCAGCATCCGCAACCAGCTCCCCGGCACCGTCACCGACGTCAGCCCCGGCGAAGTGATGGCCACGGTCAAGGTCCGTCTCTCGGGCGGCCGGACCCTCACCGCCGCGATCACCAAGGAAGCGGCGGAAGACCTCGCCCTGGCGGCGGGCACCACCGTACGCGCCCTCGTGAAGTCGACGGAGATCTCCCTCGCCACGGGCGAGGTCGGCACCCTCTCGATCCGCAACCAGCTCCCCGGCACGGTCACCGCCGTCACCACCGGCCCCGCCATGGCAGCCGTGAAGGTGGCGGTCGACGGCATCGAACTGACCGCCGCGATCACCAAGGACGCCGCCGCGGACCTGGCCCTGGCGGCCGGCACCCCGGTAGTGGCCCTGATCAAGTCGACCGAGGTCTCCCTGGCGACCTGATGACACGAGAAGGGCCCCGCCGAAGCGGGGCCCTTCTCACAGCCCTTCTCACCATCCGCGTCTCAGACGACCACCGTCAGTCCTGGTAGGCGTCCAACGGCGGGCACGAGCACACCAGATTCCGGTCCCCGAAGGCCTGGTCGATCCGCCGCACCGGCGGCCAGTACTTGTCCGCGACCGACACGCCACCCGGGAACACGGCCTCCCCACGCGAGTACGCGTGCCCCCACTCCCCGCCGAGCGCCCCAGCCGTATGCGGCGCGTTCCGCAGCGGGTTGTCGTCGGCGGGCCACTCCCCCGCCCCGACCTTCTCGATCTCCGCGCGAATGGCGATCATCGCCTCGCAGAACCGGTCGATCTCGATGATGTCCTCGGACTCGGTCGGCTCGATCATCAGCGTCCCGGCCACCGGGAACGACATCGTGGGCGCGTGGAACCCGTAGTCGATGAGCCGCTTGGCCACATCATCGACACTCACCCCGGTCGCCTTCGTCAACGGCCGCAGATCGATGATGCACTCGTGCGCGACCAGCCCACCGGGCCCGGTGTAGAGCACGGGGTAGTGCGGCTCGAGCCGCTTGGCGATGTAGTTGGCGGAGAGCACGGCCACCTGAGTGGCCCTCTTCAGCCCCTCCCCACCCATGAGCCGCACATACGCCCAGGAGATCGGCAGAATGCCCGCCGACCCCCAGGGCGCGGCGGAAATCGGCCCGACGCCCGTCTCCGGCCCGGCCGCGGGCTGCAACGGGTGGTTCGGCAGATAGGGCGCCAGATGCGCCCGCACACCCACGGGCCCGACCCCGGGACCGCCACCGCCATGCGGAATGCAGAAGGTCTTGTGCAGATTCAGATGCGAGACGTCACCACCGAAGTGCCCCGGCTTGGCAAGCCCCACAAGGGCGTTGAGGTTGGCCCCGTCGACGTACACCTGCCCACCGGCCTCATGCACCTGCGCACAGATGTCGGCGACATGCTCCTCGAACACACCGTGCGTCGACGGATACGTGATCATCAGCACCGCCAGCTCGTCCCGGTGCTGCTCGATCTTCGCCCGCAGATCCTCGACGTCGATCTCGCCGTCCTCGGCGGTCTTCACGACGACGACCTTCATCCCGGCCATCACGGCACTGGCCGCGTTGGTCCCGTGCGCGGACGACGGAATCAGACACACGGTCCGCTGCTCGTCCCCATTGGCCCGGTGATACCCGCGTACGGCGAGCAGCCCCGCAAGCTCCCCCTGCGACCCGGCGTTGGGCTGAAGGCTGACCTTGTCGTACCCGGTGACCTCGGCGAGCCGCTCCTCCAGCTCCCGGATCAGCGTCAGATACCCCTGCGCCTGCTCGGCGGGCGCGAACGGGTGCAGCTGCCCGAACTCCGGCCAGGTGACCGGCTCCATCTCGGTGGTCGCGTTGAGCTTCATGGTGCAGGAGCCCAGCGGGATCATGCCGCGGTCGAGCGCGTAGTCCCGGTCGGCCAGCCGGCGCAGATAGCGCAGCATCGCCGTCTCGGACCGGTGCTGCCGGAAGACCGGGTGCGTCAGGAACTCGTCGTCCCGCAGCAACGCCTCCGGAAGGGCGTCCTCGGTCCCGCCATCGAGCGCCTCGACGTCCCCCTCGACCCCGAACGCCGCCCATACGGCGACCAACTGGTCCCGCGTGGTCGTCTCGTCGCAGGAGAGGGATACGAGGTCGGCGTCGACGAGCCGCAGATTGACCCCGTTCTCACGCGCGGCGACCACCACGTCCCCGGCCCTGCCCGGCACCCGCACGGTCACCGTGTCGAAGTATCCGCCGTGCACGACCTCGACCCCACCAGCGGTGAGACCGGCGGCGAGGATGCTCGCGTACCGGTGGGTCCGCCGGGCGATGTCCTTGAGCCCCTCGGGCCCGTGGTAGACGGCGTACATCCCGGCCATCACGGCGAGCAGCACCTGCGCGGTACAGATGTTGCTGGTCGCCTTCTCCCGCCGGATGTGCTGCTCACGGGTCTGGAGGGCGAGCCGGTACGCCTTGTTCCCGTCCGCGTCCACGGACACACCGACGAGCCGTCCGGGCAGGCTCCGCGCGAACTTCTCGCGCACCGCCATGTATCCGGCGTGCGGCCCGCCGAAGCCCATCGGTACACCGAACCGCTGCGTGGTCCCGACCGCGATGTCCGCCCCGAGCTCCCCGGGGGACTTCAGCAAGGTCAGCGCCAGCAGATCGGCGGCGACGGTGACAAGCGCCCCCAGCTCATGCGCCTGGTCGATGATCGGCTTGATGTCCCGTACGGCGCCGGAGGCCCCGGGGTACTGCACGAGCACACCGTTGATTTCCCGTCCGGCGACCTCGGCCGGAATGCCGGCGCTGAGGTCGGCGACCACGACCTCTACTCCGGTCGGCTCGGCACGGGTCTCGATCACGGCGATGGTCTGCGGCAGCGCGTCCGCGTCGACGAGGAAGAGCCCCTTCTTGTTCTTCCCCATCCGCAGGGAGAGCGCCATGGCCTCGGCAGCGGCGGTCCCCTCGTCCAGGAGCGAGGCACCGGAGGTGGGCAGCCCGGTCAGGTCGGCAACCATGGTCTGGAAGTTGAGCAGGGCTTCGAGCCGCCCCTGCGAGATCTCGGGCTGGTACGGCGTGTAGGCGGTGTACCAGGCCGGGTTCTCCATGACGTTGCGCAGGATGACGGGCGGCGTGAAGGTCCCGTAGTACCCGAGCCCGATCATGGAACCGAGGACCTGGTTGCGATCGGCGAGCGAGCGAAGCTCGGCGAGCACCTCGGCCTCGGTACGAGCACCCGGCAGATCCAGGGCGTCGGCGTTCTTGATCACATCCGGCACCGCGGCGGCGGTGAGCTCGTCCAGCGAGCCGTACCCGACCTGAGCCAGCATCTTGGCCCGAGCCTCATGGTCGGGACCGATGTGACGCTGTTCGAAGGGAATGCCCTTCTCGAGCTCGGAGAGCGGAATGCGGTGGGCGGTCATTGCGGAGGCCTCCTGGTCTGACGCGACCTTCGAGGGGCACCACGGCACGGGTACCCGGACGGCCTCCCCCTCTGTCATCTCAACCTGAGAGCTTCACCGGACGCCCCGAGGGTGCCCGGCTTTCACCGTCGGTGAGAGCGGAAGCCGTCGACACCCGCCCTGCTTTCCAGAGTGACCTCGTCCGTGCGGTACGTGAGCCTGAGAGATTCCGGGGAGGATTTGCTCCTTCGGCGCCTCCGGATGGTGTCCGGAGGACTCTCCCGCACGGGGTCAGCAGCCACCGCCAGCCTACCAGCGAGGTCAACGCGGCCACCTCGAGAGGCCCTCGTGGGATCCTCGAGTGGCCACCTCCCCCAATCTGCTCTTTTGTAGTGCTTACGGATGAGTTGCGAGTCGCGACCAAGTGGAGGGCCCGTGCAGACCGACATCGATCCCCGCAATCTGATCGGCCGCAAGGCGTTCGACCGCAACGGCACCAAGATCGGCACGATCGACGAGATCTACCTCGACGACGCGACCGGCGTGCCGGAGTGGGCCGCCATACGCACCGGCCTGTTCAGCAGAGACGCCTTCGTCCCCCTGGAACCGAGCGAACTGATCGAGGGCACCCTGCGCATCCCCTTCGACCGGGCCTTGATCAAGGACGCCCCCGACTTCGGCGTAGGCCGCCACTTGTCCCCCGACCAGGAACTCCAGCTCTACCACCACTACGGCCTGGACGTGGCCCCACCACCCCCGTTCCCGGACCGGGACTTCGGCAAGCTGGCAGGCACGGAGGACGCGGAACCTTAGACGCTCCCGGGGCCGCAGCCGCCAACGGCGCTCAACCCCCACAAGGGCCACCCGCACCCAACAACGAAACCGTCACGGGTGGTGCGGGTGGGAACCCAAGTCCGGCCGAAGGCCGGACACCCCACACCCCACCCGCACAAGAGGCAAAGGCTCAGCCACCGCCAACAAAGGATCATCCACAGAAAACGTCCGCACTCTCCCCGGCAGGGAATCCGGCGTCTCGAACCGCACAGTCACCCGCCCCAGCCCACTCCCCTGCACCCACCCATGCCCGAACTCGGCATGCTCCACATCGTGCCCCGAAACCCACCGCCGCTCAGCAACCACCACCTCCTCCTCGACAACAGCCTCCTCGTCCCCCTCCTCCCCCAGCTCCACCCGCTCTCCCGCGGCCTGGGCGAACAGATCCTCCTGCGTGTAATCGGCAAGCCCACTCACCCCCACCCCCAGCAACCGCACACCCCCGGTCGTGTCCACGGACTCCAGCAACCGAGCCGCGGCCTCCCGCACCACAGCCGGATCATCAGTGGGCCCCCGCAGAGTCTCTGACCGAGTCAAGGTAGAGAAGTCGTACCGCCGCACCTTCAACACAATGGTCCGCCCCGACAACCCGGCCCCCCGCAGCCTCCGCACACACCGGTCCGCCAGCCGCTGCACCTCGAACCCCACCCGCACCCGGTCATGGATGTCCACGTCATACGTGTCCTCGACCGACACGGACTTGGTCTCCCGCTCAGCCACCACAGGCCGTTCGTCGTACGCCATGGCCATCGCGTACAGCCCGTGCCCGTGCGCCTTCCCCAGCAGCCGTACGAGCTCGTCCTCCCCGGCCTCCACGATCTCCTCGACGGTATGGATCCCGGCCCGCCGCAGATGGTCCCCCGTGGCCGGCCCCACCCCCGGCAGGATCCGCACCGACATCGGCCCGAGCAGCGCCCGCTCGGTCCCCGGCTCGATCAGCACCAGCCCGTCCGGCTTGGCCTGCTCGGACGCGATCTTGGCCAGCATCTTGGACGCGGCGAGCCCCACGGAGCCCGTGAGCCCCGTCACGGCCCGTATGTCGCCCCGCAGCTTCACCCCGGCCAGCCGCGCCGACTCCCCGTCCCAGGCCGCTCCCCCGGCCTCCAGATCCACGAACGCCTCATCCAGGCTGAGCGGCTCCACCAGCGGCGACAGGCCCCGCAGCAGCCCCATCACCTGCTCACTGATGGCCCGGTAGAACCCGAAGCGCGGCACCAGATACGCGGCGTTGGGCGCGAGCCGCCGGGCCTGAGCCATCGGCATCGCGGAATGCACCCCGAAGACCCGAGCCTCGTAGGACGCCGTGGCCACCACCCCGCGGGGCCCCAGCCCGCCCACCACGACGGCCTTCCCCCGCAGACTCGGCTTGGACGCCTGCTCCGCCGAGGCGAAGAAGGCATCCATGTCGAGATGCAGGATGGTGGGCGCGTTTCTCACATGTCCGATGCTGCCCTACGCCACTGACAATCCAGTGCCCACAAGGCGCGCAAGGCCCCCGAACCGCTCAGACAGCCCGGTTCCGCCGTCGCGCGAGCTCATCGGCGGGGTTGTGACCCACCAGCGTCTCCCCGGTGTCGATCCGCTCCCCGTGCAGCTGGGACAGCGCACTCTCGACGTCCCGCCACACCACGCCCACGGCGATCCCGAAGATCCCCTGCCCGCCCTGGAGCAGCGCGTGGACCTCGTCCGGCGAGGTGCACTCGTAGACCGTGGCACCGTCGCTCATGAGCGTCATCCGCTCCAGGTCCCGGAACCCGCGCTCCTGCAGATGCTGCACAGCGGTACGGATGTTCTGCAGCGACACACCCGTGTCGAGGAACCGCTTGACGATCTTCAGGACGACGACGTCCCGGAAGCTGTAGAGCCGCTGCGTCCCCGACCCGTACGCGGGCCGCACGCTCGGCTCGACGAGCCCGGTGCGCGCCCAGTAGTCCAGTTGCCGGTAGGTGATGCCGGCGGCCGCACAGGCCGTCGGACCGCGGTAGCCGATCTCCTCGGACGCCATGGACGTCGCCCCTCCGCCGCTGCTCGGCACGGCCGCCGGTCGCCGCGGAGCGTGATCGGCCGCGCTGCTGTGATGGGGGTCCCCCCAGCTCGAGCGGAGCCGAGAGCCTGGGGGAGGGTACGGACCGCCGGCTCCGAGACTGCGTCCCGAAGCGCCCCCAGCCGTCGTACCGTCGCCGCTGCTTCTCACGCCGACCTCCGTCCTTGACCTGCCTTCTCGACGGTAGGCAGTCACCCGGGGTGCGTCAACGATCGCCACACTCGGCACGCCGAGTGATAATCACCCTAGGAGTGGTTTCCCGTACCCCACCGCGGGGAAAGGCTAGCCGAATGCGCTCGGGGCGGGCCGCAGGACGCTCTCACGCGCCGCTGGCAAATGCCAGCATTTCAGTGGTGACCGGACACGACCGACCCGTCACGGACCGCGAATCCGCCGGGCCGGCCACGTCTCACTGGCTGCTGGTGCCGAAGTCCTCGGGCGAGATCTGGTCGAGGAACTCGCGGAACTTCTCCACCTCGTCCTCCTGCTCGTCCGGGATGGCGATGCCCGCGTCGTCGAGCACACCGTCGCTGCCGTAGATCGGCGTCCCGGTGCGCAGTGCCAGCGCTATGGCATCGGAGGGGCGGGCGCTCACCTCGACGCCGCTGGCGAAGACGAGCTCCGCGTAGAAGACGCCCTCACGCAGATCGGTGATGCGCACTTCGGTGAGCTCCTGGCCGACGGCCTCCAGCACGTCCTTGAACAGGTCGTGGGTCAGCGGTCGCGCGGGGGCCATGCCCTGCTGGGCGAAAGCGATCGCGGTCGCCTCCCCCGGCCCGATCCAGATGGGGAGGTAGCGGTCGCCTCCCACTTCACGCAGGAGCACGATCGGTTGGTTGGAGGGCATTTCGACCCGGACACCTACGACATCGAGCTCGTTCACACAGCAACCCTAGGCCGTGCCCGGGACGTTTGGGTAGTCGGGCAGGAAACGGGTGCCCGATCCGGTGCGCCAGGCCCTCAGGGCAGCCGTACACCGAGAGCGGTCTGCACCAGTGCCGCGTGCAGTTTCACCGTGAGTCCCGCCAGTTCCTTCGTACGGGCTTCCGCGTGCGCCCTGGTCTGGGGGTTGCGGTGTCGTTTCAGCGGGGCCACGACCTGGTCCACGAGCCCCGCTTCACGGTCGGCGGCGGCCTTCATCACCCGCAGATGCCGCGGCTCGATCCCGAACCGCCCCAGCTCGGCCACGAGCGCCGCCACGGTGACCGCCTCGGCGTCGTACACCCCGTCCGGAAGCGGAGCGATGAGCCCGTACGACTCCCACTCCTCCAGCTCCCGCTCGTCGATCTCGGCCGCGGCGAGCAGCTCCGACCGCCCGATCCGCGCGGCGGTCGGCGCCTCGAAGGGCTCGGCCGCTTCGCCGTCCCGCTGACGCCCCACGACGGGCAGGACGACGGCCTCACCGCGCTCCATGGCGTCCAGGTGCTCGCGGATCACCTTGAGCGGCAGATAATGGTCCCGCTGCATCCTCAGGACGTGACCGAGGCGCTCGACGTCCTCCGGGCTGAACTTGCGGTACCCCGAGGGGGTCCGCTGCGGCTCGATGAGCCCCTCCGACTCCAGGAAACGGATCTTGGAGATGGTGACTTCGGGGAACTCGTCGCGCAGCGCGTTCAGCACCGTGCCGATGCTCATCAGCCCACTGTCCGCGGCGGCGGCACCGTCCCGGGCACCGCCGCTCGGTGATTGAAGCATGGACCTTCCCTGGGGGTGTCCCTCCGGACGGAGCCCGGGGGCGGGTCAGTAACCCCGCTGGCTCGCGTAGAAGACCAGCCGGTACTTGCCGATCTGCACCTCGTCGCCGTTGTTCAGCGGCACCGAGTCGATCCGCTCACGGTTCACATACGTGCCGTTGAGGCTGCCGACGTCGGCGACGGTGAACGAGCCGTCCGGCTGGCGACGGAACTCCACATGCCGGCGCGACACCGTCACGTCGTCCAGGAAGATGTCGCTCTGCGGATGACGTCCGGCCGTGGTCAGCTCGCCGTCCAGCAGGAAGCGGCTGCCCGAGTTCGGCCCCCGGCGCACCACCAGGAGCGCGGAGCCCAACGGCAGCGCATCGACGGCCGCCTGTGCCTCCGGGGAGAGCATGGGCACCTGCGTCTGACCGGTGACCTCGGCGTCGTACGCCTCGAGACCGGAGATCGAGATCGTGGAGGTCGTCTCCGACGGACGCTCGGGCGTGCCGCGCAGCGGCGCACCGCAGTTGGAGCAGAAGCGGCTGTTCTCCGCGTTGCGGTTACCGCACCTCGTACACACCAGGGCCGACATGGAAAACTCTCCACCCGTACTCGAGGTTGACGGTTGCCCGAAACCTATGCCGCCGGACTGCGCAGGGTCAACAGACGGCGCGCCCTGACCTCCGGGAACGTCGCCACCCACCTGGTCCCGGAACAACGGGCGCTGGCCCTCCGCGTCAGGCTGGGCGCGATGACGAGCGGTCGCGTTGGCGTTGTCGCTGCCCTCTCGCGCGCTCTTGCCGAACAACTTCGCAAACAACTTCACGGGCGATTCCCCTTGACCGAAACAGACCCGCCCGTGGGGCAGGACGAACCCTGATTGCATACACCGGCCGACCCGGACATCCTCACAACGTCCGTATCCACCTGACAGTTTCCACCACGCACCACCCAATCGGTGCGCCGACCCCCCGCAACCTCATGCCCTGGCCGGACGTCCCCCATGCACCCGCGGTTCACTGGGAGGACGACCGAGCGTAGTCAGGCTGCTTCGCCGCTCGCAAGGCGTCCACGACGATCTTGGTGGACCGTTCGACGGTGACCGTGGCCTGCTCCTTCTCGAGAGTCTGCACCACGCCTCCAGGAATGTTGAGCGCCGGTTCGAGGTCCTGCGGCTTGCCGATGACCTTGAAACGATAGGGCGCGTTGATCTTGTTCCCGTCGACGCTCACGCTCTTGCCCGAGTCGGTCAGATAGGTGCCCGCGACCACCCGCACACCGTTCACCTGGATCGCCTCGGCACCGGCCGCGCGCAGCTCCTGGACCGCGTCGAGCAGCATGTCCGCCTCGACCGTCCCCTTGGTGTCCTCGATCGTCATCGTGATGCCCGGCCCCTGCGCGGCCACCGTGCCCGCCAGGATGCCGAGCTGCCTCTCCTTCTCCAGCGTCTGCTTGCGGGCCTCCTCGGCCTGGTCCGAGCTGTTCTCCAGCTCGTCCCGCTGCTTCTCCAGACCCGCCTTCTCGTCCTCAAGACGCTGAGTACGGTCATCCAGTTCATCGAGAATGCGCACAAGATCTTCCTGACGCGCGCCGCGCAGGGCACTGTCCCCGTCGCTGTTCGAGGCGACCTGGACGGCAAGACCGAATCCGAGGCCGAACAGCAGCACGGCGACGATGAGTTGGGCCCGGGTGACCCGCGGCGGCCACAGCCCCTGGGCCAGCCGCTGGCGACCGGTCAGCCCCGGCTCCGGCGCCTCGGCCGGCTCGACCGCCTCGCCGGCCGACGACGGCACCTCTTCGGGCAGTTCCTTGCGCAGCCGGTTCTCCGGCGTCTCGTCCTGGTTGCTCATCGGTCTCACGCCCGGAACACGTGCCGGCGGATCGCCGCGGCGTTCGAGAAGATCCGGATCCCGAGGACGACCACGACACCGGTGGACAACTGGGCGCCCACACCCAACTTGTCGCCCAGGAACACGATCAGCGCGGCGACGACCACGTTCGACAGGAACGACACCACGAACACCTTGTCGTCGAAGATCCCGTCGAGCATGGCCCGCAGACCGCCGAAGACGGCATCCAGCGCCGCCACGACGGCGATCGGCAGATAAGGCTCGACGACCGCCGGAACCTCAGGCCGGACCAACAGGCCGGCCACGACTCCCACGACGAGGCCCAGTACGGCGATCACGATGTGCCCTTCTCAGTTCTCGGCTGTGCTGTACGTACGATCACACTCGGTGCTGCGGGCAGCCGGAGGTCGTCCTCCGTGGAGATACTCGTCCGGATGCCGTAGTTCTCCTGGAGGGCGTTCAGATACAGCCCGTCGGCGCTGTTCTGGAACCTGGTGCTCAACCGCTGCCCGTCCCCCACCGCGAGCACCGTGTACGGCGGCACCAGCGGCCTGTTGTCGACCAGTATCGCGTCACCCGCGGCCCTGATCGCCGACAGCGCGGTCAGCCGCTGCCCGTTGATGGAGACGGCCTCGGCGCCCGACTCCCACAGCCCGTTGACCACGCGCTGCATGTCCCGGTCCCTCACCCGCCCGGTGTCGGAGAACCCGGAGGTCTCACGGGGGTCCCCGTCCCCACCGGTGCTGGCTTCCTTGGCGTCGTCCACGACCAGCTTCACGCCGGGACCGTGCACCGCCGTGGCCCCCGACAGAATGCCCACCAGGTCCGCCTGGCCGCTCCCGCCGCTGTCCCTGAGTGCCTCACGCTGCCGGGTGCCGACCTCGTCCCGCAGCTCGTCGACGGAGTCCTCGAGCTTGTCCGCCGCGTCCGTCTCACGGTCGATGCGGTCGATGAGCTCCTCGCGCTCCTTGGCCACGACAGGAGCCGCCACCCGCGCCTGCGCCGCCCCGACGGTCACCACCAGGGCGGCGAGAACCAGCCCCGCGGCCAGACCCAGCTTCGCCCGCAGCGTCTTGGGCAGACCGCCCTCGCCGGCCGCCTTCTTCCGCTCAGCCGCTTCCGCGTACCCGTCATCGAGGCTGTGGTCCATGACGTTGGTGAGCAGCGACATGGACGCGTCCGGGCGCGAGGGGCGCGTAGGGGTGCTCCGAACGGGGGGCTGCTGCGGCATGCCGCACATCGTCGCACGTCGCGACCACTACCTCCGAATGGCCCCACCGACGCGCCGGACAGGCCCCCTTGGGGACACTTGTCCGGCACGCGCGCGTGCTGTGTCTTTCAGCGGCCGGCGCTGTCCACGACCGCGGACCACTCGTCGAGCAGCGCCTGGGCGGAGGCGTCGTCGGGCCCTTCCGCCCACAGATGGGTGACGGCCTCGGCGGGATCGGGCAGCACCATCACCCACCGCCCGTCGGTCTCCACGACCCGCACACCATCCGTCGTATCGACAAAGCGATCCCCGGCCGCCTCCACGACCCGCCGCATCACAAGTCCCTTGACCGCCCAGGGAGTCGCCAGATCCCGCTTGAGCACATGCGCCCGCGGAATCCGCGCATCGATCTGGCTGAGGGTCAACTGCGTCCGCGCCACCAGCCCGATGAGCCGTACGAAGGCAGCCGTACCGTCGAACACACTGCTGAACTCCGGAACGATGAAGGCACCCTTGCCATCACCACCGAAGATGGTCGAGTCATCGCGCCCGACGCGCGTCAGATCGTCGGGCGACGTGGTCGTCCACTCCACCTGCGTCCCGTGATACGCCGCCACCTGCTCGGCGATCCTCGTCGTGGTCACCGGCAGCGCCACCCGCCCACTGCGCCGCTCCGCCGCCACCAGGTCGAGCATGACCAGCAGGGCCCGGTCGTCCTCGACGATCCGCCCCTTCTCGTCGACCAGCGACAGCCGCTCACCGACGGGGTCGAACCGCACCCCGAACGCGGCCCTCGACGACGCCACGATCTCCCCGAGCCGCACCAGCCCCGACCGCCGCACATCCGCGGTCTCCGTCGGCCGCGACTCGTCGAGCCCCGGATTGACGGTCAGCGAGTCCACCCCGAGCTTCCCGAGCAGACTCGGCAGCACCAGCCCGGCGCTGCCGTTCGACGCATCGACGACGACCTTCAACCCGGACTCGGCAATCCCCGTCGTATCGACGTTCCGCAGCAACGACCCCGTGTACGAGTCGAAGACACTGGCCGGGAAGTGCAGATCCCCGATCTCCCCGGGAAACGCGCGCCGGTACTCCTGCCGCGCGAACACCCGGTCCAGCTTCCGCTGACTTCCCTGCGACAGATCGGCACCCCGCCCGTCGAAGAACATGATGTCGACGGAGTCCGGCACCCCCGGCGTGGTCCGAATCATGATCCCGCCCGCACTGCCCCGCGCGGTCTGCTGCCGCGCAACAGGCAGCGGTACATTCTCAAGATCCCGTACGTCGATGGCGCTGGCCTGCAACGCGGAGATGACCGCCCGCTTCAGCGCACGCGCACCACGCGAGTGATCGCGGGCCGTCGTGACGGTGGAGCCCTTCTTCAACGTCGTCGCATAGGCACCGGCGAGACGTACGGCCAGTTCGGGCGTGATCTCCACGTTCAGAATGCCGGACACCCCACGGGCGCCGAAGAGATGCGCCTGGCCCCTGGATTCCCAGATGACCGAGGTGTTGACGAACGCGCCGGCCTCGATGGTCTTGAACGGGTAGACCCGCACATTGCCCTGAACGATCGATTCTTCACCGATGAGGCACTCGTCCCCGATGACAGCCCCGTCCTCGATCCGGGCCGCACGCATGATGTCGGTGTTCTTCCCGACGACACAGCCCCGCAGATTGCTCTGCTGCCCGACGTAGACGTTGTCGTGCACAACGGCCTTGTGCAGAAAGGCCCCGCTCTTCACGACCACGTTGGAGCCGACGACCGTGTGCTCCCTGATTTCCGCGTCGGCCTCGACCTTCGCGTAGTCCCCGATGTAGAGCGGTCCGCGGAGAACGGCATCGGGATGCACCTCGGCACCTTCCGCCACCCACACACCGGGCGAGAGCTCGAAGCCGTCGATCTCGACGTCGACCTTGCCCTCCAGGACGTCGGCCTGCGCCTTCACATAGCTCTCATGCGTGCCGACGTCCTCCCAGTAGCCCTCGGCCACAAAGCCGTAGACCGGCTTGCCCTCCTTCATCAACTGCGGGAAGACATCGCCGGACCAGTCGACGGGCACATCGGGCTCGACATAGTTGAAGACCTCGGGCTCCATCACATAGATGCCGGTGTTCACCGTGTCGGAGAAGACCTGGCCCCAGGTCGGCTTCTCGAGGAAACGCTCGACCTTGCCCTCTTCGTCGACAATGGTGATGCCGAATTCCAGCGGATTGGGTACGCGCGTCAGACATACGGTGACGAGCGCGCCCTTCTCCTTGTGGAAATTGATGAGCTCGGTGAGGTCGAAGTCGGTCAGGGCATCACCGGAGATGACGAGGAAAGCGTCGTCCTTCAACGCCTCTTCGGCGTTCTTGACGCTTCCGGCGGTACCGAGTGGCTTCTCCTCATTGGCATAGGAGAGCTCCATTCCGAGCTCTTCCCCGTCACCGAAGTAGTTCTTGACCAGAGAGGCCAGGAACTGGACAGTAACGACGGTCTCGTTGAGCCCATGCCTTTTGAGCAGCCGAAGAACGTGCTCCATGATCGGGCGGTTGGCCACGGGCAGGAGCGGCTTGGGCATGCTTGAGGTCATGGGGCGAAGGCGTGTGCCTTCGCCGCCGGCCATCACGACGGCCTTCATGTCGGAAGCGTCCTCCTCTAAGAGATGACGGTCTAGCCGACTTCACCCGCCCTGATTGTCCCGCACTTTCTCACCGCGGGCCATCGAGCCACTGTGGGCCGCGCCTATCGGCGAGTTCAATCGGCCATGGCGTCCGCACGGACCAAGCGGCGGACTTGTACCACGTAGAGGACTCCTGCCCACCAGTACAGCGTTGTACCCCATCCGGCGAACGCCCATCCGAAAATAGCAGCGAGTGACGGGAGCCAGCCAGTTCCGTCACTGAGCAGGAGCAACGGGAAGGCGTACATCAGGTTGAACGTGGCGGCCTTGCCAAGGAAGTTCACCTGTGGAGGCGGATAGCCGTGGCGCCTGAGGATACCCACCATCACCAACAGGACCAGTTCACGCGCCAGAAGTACAGCGGTCAACCAGATCGGCAGAATCTCGCGCCAGGTGAGTCCGACCAAAGTCGAGAGAATGTAGAGCCGGTCAGCCGCGGGATCCAGGAGCCGGCCGAGGTTGCTGATCTGGTTCCAACGCCGGGCGAGCTTGCCGTCCAGGTAGTCGCTGATCCCGCTGAAGGCCAGCACCAGAAGCGCCCAGCCGTCACTCTTGGGGCCGCCGAACTCGGGCCTGAGGATCAACCACAGGAAGACGGGCACACCAACGAGTCGCGCCATGCTGAGGATGTTGGGGATGGTGAGGACTCGATCCGTCTGGACGCGAGTCTCCTGGACCTCCACCCGGGGGCCTCCTGTGGGAAACGTGCCAACGATGCCCCCTGACCTTACCTCAACGCAAAAAAGCTCCGGCTCTCGGGCGGTATGCCCAAGAGCCGGAGCTATAAAAGGAGTTCGGCGGCGTCCTACTCTCCCACAGGGTCCCCCCTGCAGTACCATCGGCGCTGTGAGGCTTAGCTTCCGGGTTCGGAATGTAACCGGGCGTTTCCCTCACGCTATGACCACCGAAACACTATGAAACTGTCAGCCGCACCATGCTGTGGCAGCATGGGGCTGTTCGTGGTTTCAGAACCAACACAGTGGACGCGAGCAACTGAGGACAAGCCCTCGGCCTATTAGTACCGGTCACCTCCACCCATTACTGGGCTTCCAGATCCGGCCTATCAAC